>DASZAG010000132.1:0-29959 GCA_035945555.1 Acidobacteriaceae bacterium | reverse complement strand
CCTTGCGCGTAGTTGGTGTTCGACTCGCCCAGAGCTTCTTTCGTGACTACCAGCACGCGGCCTGTCTCGCACAGCTCAATGGCTGCGCGCAGTCCCGCTATGCCGGCGCCCACAATCAGGTAGTCCGTGTGTCTAGCAATTGCCATAACGTCTGAGGCTATCACGTACAATTTTAGACGCCGCAGTTCGCGCGATGATTCACCTTCGCGCCCGCCTCCGATACCATGAGAGCATCGTGCGCACAATTCACGTCAAAACAGCATCCGCGAGCTACCCCGTATATGTCGGCGCAAATCTTGCTGCCGACCTTCGCAAGCGCCTGCCGAAAATAATCGGGAACCGTCGCGTCTTCGTTCTCACCTCGCCTGCCATCTGGTCGCTCTGGGGCAAGCAATTTTGCTCTGCATTCGCTAAGGACAAGCAGCCGACTGCGCTTTTTCTCGCGCCCGGCGAACAACACAAGCGCCTGGCCAGTGTCGAGCGCCTGGCAACGGAGCTATCTACTGCCGGCGCTGATCGCTCCTCCCTGCTTATTGCTTTTGGCGGCGGAATCGTCGGCGACGCCGGAGGTTTTCTCGCCGCGATTTACATGCGCGGCATTCCTTATATTCAGGTTCCTACAACGCTGCTCGCACAGGTTGATTCGTCTGTCGGCGGCAAAACGGGAGTGAATCTCTCTACCGGCAAAAACCTTATCGGCAGCTTTCATCAGCCACTTGCCGTCTTCGCCAGCGTGGATGTCCTCAGCACTCTGCCGCCTCGCGAACTGCGTGCCGGTCTCGTGGAAAGCATCAAGGCCGGTATCATCCGCGATCCGAATCTCTTTCGCTTTCTTGAAAGGAACCGGGAGGATGTCCTCTCCGGCAACGCGGCTGCTCTAGAGCGCGTGATCGCCGCATCCATTGCGATGAAGGCCGAGGTCGTCGGGATCGATGAGCGCGAGTCCGGCCTGCGCATGATTCTCAACTTTGGCCACACTCTCGGCCACGCCATTGAGGCTGCGACCGGATACAAAAAGCTTCTTCACGGTGAAGCTGTCGCCTGGGGAATGTTCGCCGCGCTCCAGGTCAGCCGCTCGCGCCGCATGCTTCCGGAAAAGGATGCGGCTCGAATCGATCAGCTCATTCGCGCCTATGGACCATGGCCCAGCTTCCGTGCGGGAGTTCCTCAACTGCTTGCTGCCGCTGGCCGCGACAAGAAGAACAAAGCCGGAACTCGCCGGTTTATCCTCACCCATGGCATCGGCCAGTCAGCCGTTGTGGAGAACGTGACCGACGCAGAACTGACCGCTGCGCTTGAACCTGTGCTGCGCGAGGCACGCGGGTGAGCGCAACCGGAGCAAATCCCGCCGGAGCCGCCGACGAGCAAAGCTCCGCTGCTGCCGTGCGGCAAATGTTCGACAGCATCGCACCACGCTACGACCTGCTCAACCACGTTCTCTCCTGCAACATTGACCGACTCTGGTGGCGCCGCACCGCGCGCCGCTTCCGCACAATTCTCGCCGATCCCAATGCCGCTGTGCTCGACATCTGCTGCGGCACCGGAGACATGACCCTCGCGCTGCTCCGGCATCGCCCGAGTGCCGCTCGGCCGATCCTTGCAGCCGACTTCTCCCACGCCATGCTCGTCCGCGGAGCCGAGAAACTTCGTGGCCACAACGCTGTCGCGATTGAGGCCGACGCGCTCAATCTTCCCATTGCAGACAGCAGCCTTAGCCTCATCACTACCGCATTCGGCTTCCGCAATCTTGCTAATTACGAGTCCGGCCTCCGCGAATTCCATCGCGTGCTGCGCTCCGGCGGCGAACTTGGCATCCTCGACTTCAGCGAGCCCGGCGGCCTGATCGGCAAGTTCTACGCGTTCTACTTCCGCCGAATCCTGCCCGCTATCGGTTCGCGCATTTCGGGCACCGGCGCAGCTTACAGCTACCTTCCTGCTTCCGTTCAGCGATTCCCGCCACCGCCGCAAATGTTGGCCCTGATGGAAAAGGTCGGCTTCACCCAAGTTTCCTGGACCCCTTACACCTTCGGAATCGCGGGCCTCTATCGCGGCGTCAAAATATAGCACGGCAAGCCGCGGCGCGTGTAGGCTGTAGGTTGCCATGAGCCAGACCATGCTGGAAAAACCCGCTCGCACAGCATCTGCGGAAAAGCGCTCTGCCGCTGCGCTCTCGGTCACGGCCGCCGGAGTTATGGCCCTGCTCAAGCTCATCGTTGGCCTGCTGACGGGATCGTTGGGCATGTTGTCAGACGCGGCCCACTCCGGGATCGACTTTGCCGGCGCCGTGCTCACACTGCTGTCCGTTCGCGTCTCCGATAAACCCGCTGATGAGGACCATCCCTACGGTCACGCCAAAATCGAAAATGTCTCCGCCTTCATAGAGACATTCCTTATGCTGGCCTCCAGCATCTGGATCATCTACGAAGCTCTGATCCGCATCTTCGTCAATCCCGTCGCCATTCGCTACAGCGTATGGCCGCTGCTGGTGCTCGCGCTCTCCATGAGTGTTGACTTCTGGCGCTCGCGGCATCTGAAAATCGTCGCGGAACGCCACCAGAGCGAGGCCCTCGCGGCTGATGCCTTCCACTTCGCTTCAGACATCTGGTCCAGTGCCGCGGTCTTCGTCGGACTCTGCATCGCATGGGCAGGCTCAGCGCTGCACATCCCCGGCCTGCACTATGCTGACTCTATCGCCGCCATCATTGTCTCGTTCCTCATCCTGCACTTTGGCTGGAGACTCGCGTGGCGCACGGTACTCGCGCTCACTGACTCAGTTTCGCCCGAAACAAGACGCCGGGTTCTCGATGAACTCCACAGCACTCCAAGCGTCCTCTCCGTCGATCAGGCCCGAATGCGTCGCGCGGGCAGTCACTACTTTGCCGATTTCACCCTCTCGCTCTCGCGCCACCTTACATTTCAAAAGGTTGAAGACCTTGTTCGCGAAGCCACCGATGCCGTCCACCGGGTGCTTCCCGAAGCCGACGTCGTCATCCACACCGTGCCCCGCTCGACTCTGGCGGAAAGCATCTTCGACGAAGTACGCGCTGTCGCCGCCCGCAACAACGTCAACCTCCACGACATCAGCGTCCAATCCTTCGGCGGCCGGCTCCGCGTGGAGCAGCATCTCGAAGTCAACGAGAACCTCACCCTTACCGAAGCTCACAGCTTCGTGCGCCGCATAGAGGACGAAATCCGCCGCGAGATTCCGCAGGTTGCCGAAGTGCTCACGCACATTGAGAACGAGCCCGCCACTGTTGAGAATCCACAGATCCTGGAGCGCGACCGCAACATTGAAGCTCACCTGCGCCACGCCGCAGCCGCCTTCCCCGAAATTCTCGACATCCACGAAATCGTCAGTGGCCGCGTGGGAGACAAACTTCAGGTTTCCTGCCATTGCACGCTTCCGGACAACATGCCCATGCAGCAGGTCCACGAAATTATCACCGGCCTCGAAGACCGCTTCAAGCTCGAATGCCCGCAGGTCTATCGCATTCTCATCCATCCTGAACCCGCAAGCGACAACCGCCACTAACCATACGGGAGAACGCATGATCACCGCTGTTGAATGGAAGCAAGGCGAGATCTTCGAGGGTCGCACGCAAAGCGGTCACGCCATCACCTTCGACACGAGTGCGGAACACGCCTCCGGCGTCAGCCCTCTGGAAGCCGTGCTCACTGCGCTCTGCGCCTGCACGTCTGTTGATGTGGTCAGCATTCTCGAAAAGAAGCGCGAGCCGCTCATCGGACTCACAGTCTCTGCCAGCGCCGAACAGGCGGCGCAACCACCCCGCGTTTTCACACGCATCCATCTCACCTACCGCATTCGCGGCAAGGTGGCGAAAAAGGCGGCGGAGGATGCCGTTTCTCTCTCAAAAAATAAATACTGCTCTGTCTCCAAAATGCTGGAAAAAGCCGCTGAAATCAGCTATTCCATCGAATACGCCGAATAGCCAAGCGGCATAACAGGAACCTGCACCACACTCCTGGTGTCTATTGCGGCAGGTGTCTCGCTCTCTCCACTTAAAAAATGGAGAGCTTATGTTCGAAGACAGTTTGGTTGAATCAACTCAGCGCATCCGCACGCGGAGCAAGTGGTACGCGGTAGCGTCCTTCTCGATTGAAGCCGTTGCGCTGGCAATCTTCATCCTGATTCCCTACGTCTATCCCGCTGTGCTGCCTCCGCATACGCTGGCCAGCGTGCTGCTTGCGCCTCCACCACCTGCAGCCGCGCCAGCAGTGCCACGTACCGCTCCAGATCTCGCTCATGCGCTGGTTCATGCGGTCTCGCTCATTGACTTCGCCGCGCCCTCGTCCATTCCGCGCCGAATCGCGCAGGGCAATTTCGCTTCGGCTCCGCCGGAAATGAACACGGATATCGATGATGTTCATGGGAGCAACATTCTCTCCCGGCTAGCTATCCCGTCGCCGCCCGTGGTCACTCGCGCCAAACCATCCGGCCCCGTTCGTGTTTCCTCTGGAGTCGCAGAAGGCCGCCTGCTCGCGCCCATCCAGCCCATTTACCCGGCGATCGCGAGAGAGGCCCACATCCAGGGAACGGTAGTGATCGAGGCCGTCATTTCAAGGCAAGGGATTGTAGAACAGGCACATATCGTAAGCGGTCAGCCGATGCTGGCCCAGGCTGCGCTGGCAGCGGTCAGCCACGCACGCTATCAGCCTTACAAACTCAACGGCGAACCAGTTGAGGTGGAGACGACCATAAACATCGATTTCATCCTAGGAAACTGAGCCATTCGTCCGGTGGTTTGGCCTCGAAAAGACAGCGACGGAGGTATGGGCATCGTGCTAGCATTTAGGCGCAAAGTGCTTTGACCACAGCCGTGCTGCGAAGCCAAAGCACGGGGTTCACCCCCGGAAGGAGCGGATTATGTCGAAATTTTCCGCATCCGTCGCGACGACCGGCATTGCTCTTCTGCTACTCGCCGCAGCCACTCCCGCCCAAAACCAAACAGTGAGCCAGACGCGGGCGGAAACGCAGCCCCAGGCTTCCCTGTCCACAGTACGCATTGTGCGTCTCAGCGAGGTTCGAGGCGCGGTGCAACTTGACCGCGGCGCCGGCCAAGGCTTTGAGCAAGCCATGGCCAACATGCCGGTGGTGCAGCAGAGTCGCCTGAAAACCGACGTTGGCGTGGCGGAAGTGGAGTTTGAAGACAACAGCACATTGCGCCTTGGACCCAACTCCGAAGCTATTTTCTATGTGCTCGGCCGAACCGATAATGGGAACACGGTTTCGTCGGTCCGCTTAGTAAGAGGGGTCGCTTACGTGAGCCTGGTGAGGTCCAGCGGCAGGGTGGCGAACGAGTTCAGCCTTGCCTTCGGTAATCAACGGGATATCCGGTTGCAGCCGGACACGCATGTGCGGCTGGAGATGAATGGCCAGGAGGCAAAACTCGCAGTGCTGGGAGGCTCCGTTCAACTGAACGCACCCGGCGGCGCGATCGATGTTCCCCACAAGAACACGGCGACCTTCGCGCTGGCGAGCAATGGTCAACCGACTGTGGCAAAGGGCATCGAGTCCGACTCGCTTCTTGATTCGTGGGACAAGCAATTAGACCAGTATCATTCCAAGGTGGCGTCGCTAACTAATTTTGGCGGAGTGCCATATAGCTATGGCGTGTCCGACATGCAGTATTACGGCGCGTTTCAGAACACAGGCGCATGCGGCATGATGTGGCGGCCGTATTTCGCCAGCATGGCGTGGGATCCTTATTCCAATGGAACGTGGGCCTCCTATGGCGCGGGCTATAGCTGGGTTTCGCCGTATCCGTGGGGCTGGACTCCGTATCACTACGGATCATGGTCATACTGCCCGGGTACCGGCTACGGATGGGTTCCGGGAGGATCGTGGATGGGAGTGAATAACGTCGCCGCCAACTCTCCGGCGATGCTTGGGATCGGGGTCGGAACCAAACTTCCGCGGGTTACGCCGAAACCGCCGCACGTTGGGGGGCCTTCTCTGGTAAGCGTGAACAAGGTGGCGCTGGTGCAATCGGGTCTCAATCGGCAAGGATCGTTTGTGTTCCTCAAGGATTCAGCCGGGATGGGGATTCCGCGCAATGAGCTGGGGAGCCTAAAGGGCTTTTCAAAGCATGCCGATGAGAGAGGTATTGCTACCACGCCGATCTATATGAGCACGATGCGGAGCTCGTCGAACGGGATGCGCGGAGCGAGCATGAGACCCGCCCCGGTTGCGATTCACCGTGGATACTCGCCGTACGGGGGCTATTTGGGTTCGCACTCCGCCGTGGGTGCATCCTATTCAAAGAGCCCTGCGATTTCGACCTCAAGCTCGGTCTCTATGTCTTCAGCACACTCATCGGACGGCGGAGGTCGCCACTGAAGAAGTCGCTCACCGTGACAAGCGTGAGCGAAGCGATTGAAGAGGGCTAACTCAGAAGAACCCTAACACCTTCCGTTTGCTATTGCAGCCGGGCAGGCTAAATGCGCCGATGCGCGTGGAGTAGTTCTGCTCGGCTTTTTTGTAGTAATCGCCAACGTACCAGAATGTGCAGTCATCGCTCGGATCTATATCGAGCGTCGTGTAATCTTCCCATCGCATGGTGTTCGTCTGTGACGCTTCGCCTTCGGCGAGCACGGATTCGTGCAACGTCAGTTGCCCGTTGGGATCGGCAGCAAGCCGTGCGGCAAAACGCTGCCCCGGAAAGCTGGACGCTCCGCCGAATGAATAGCCCACTGCGATATCGCCTTTGTGGTCCATCGCAATGCTAGGAAGCCAGCGATAGTTTCCGTCGGGAGCGTATGTTCCCTGCTGGAAGAGTTGCGGCGCCCCGCTGCCGTCGAGGCGGAACTCATACCAGCGCACTCCGCCGCCAGCTCTCGTATCGATGGAATGAGACGCGACGATCGATTGATGATCACCGAAGTTGCGATACGCGAGCCGCTGCATCAGCTTGTCGCCTTGTGAGTCGACGCGCACGTCTGTCCCGGGCTGCGGCACGCACTTGCTCAGTTGTCCGTTGCACAAAAAGTGATACGGCGCGACGGTGATCTTCTCAGGCCCAGATAGCTTGGTTTTGGACGGATCATCCCAGTTCACGTGAAACTTCCAGACGTAAATGCCATCGTCTTCGAATACTTTGTGCAGTTGTGTACCGCCCGCCGCCATTACCAGTTCCGGGCTGCCAGCCGGCGGCAGACGACGACCGTCTATATCCGCTGCGTTCAGGAAGCTCACGCCGTCGATGATGACGCACTGCTCATCTGCCTTTTGCCCCCGCAGCATTTTCTTCCTGTCAGCCGCGCATAGATGCTTCTGGATGACCGTGTCCCCGGTACTCGACGGAAGATAGTACCCGTCGCTCCAGATCGCCGGCCGTGGATAGTCTGGAAAAAGTGGCCGATTGAATTGATACCGGTAATAACTGCCCATGGGATCCGGACTGGTGCTGATCGCGTAGCACATGCCATAGGGCGCGTTCGGCTGGTCCGCGGGATGCCGGAAGATAGGAAGCACGAAGAGCCATCGGTTAGCGAGCTGATCGTATCGAACCACGGCATCGCCGCTTATCAACTTCTCGCATGGGCCGCCGAAGCCGGCAAACAGAGTGTTGGTGACCACCGGACCAAACAGAGCCTTACCCGATGCGGGATACTTCTTGCCTTTCTTTGTGAAGATCGCCATGCGCGAATTCACAATCTGGACGATCTCGTTCGGTCCTACGCCCAGGCTGTTGTCGGAAGGATTTCGTGCACCCGCTTTACCCTGCGGCCCTTCAAAGTCCGCGCCGAGGCCATCGAAGCTGGCGTCCAGTGTGGCTTCCGGCCTCGTCCCCTGTGCTATCTGCTCTACCGCTGCACTTTCCGCGCTGATGGTCGGCGCGGGTGGAGGCGTCATCGGCGTCGCCACTGGCGCCGTTGTCGTTGTGCGACGATGATGCGGAGTCGGCCGCGCGGGAATCTTGTAGGCTGCGAAGAGGTCTGGCAGTGGTGCGGAACGGTCGAATTTTACGGGCGGATTCACGATGGTGTGCCCGGGCTGCCAGTCTGATGGGGTCGGCTGGGTCGAAGAAGTCTGCGCGCCACTTTTAATTGGCAGCGCGAGAACTGCGGCAACCGTTAGCGCCGTCCAAAGTGCGCGAGCTTTGTTGCCAACAGGAATTGCGTTCCGCACAAACCGCGCACATGACTTCGAGCATGCCAGCAAACTCATTTGTTGTCCTTTAAACATGTCGATCGTAGAGTCGCCGGACAGGATAGCAAGCAACTGTCAGGCCGCTCATCTCTTATTTGTATACAAGAAATCTGCACAAATTGTATGCAAAAACGGCGCTATAGCTGCTAAACTGGCGCCCGGCAGCCTGCCAATAGAGGAAGTAGAGATGAACGCAGATGCTCGCGTCGTTCGCCGACCCCAGCGCAATTTTGCCTTGTTCGGCTATATTCGTGTCGTTCTTTCCATCGCGGCTCTGGTTGCGCTTTGCGCACCGGCGGCCCGCGCTCAGTTTGGGTGGGAGCCGGGCCACCCCATCGGCACGGTGACGGTTCGCGGCAACCTCATTCTTCTTACCCTTAACGAAGGCGCTCTCGGCCACGCCAACCTCTTTGACCTCGCGCACCATACGCTGCGATTCACGCCCGATGGCTCCGGCTACCGCGTCGAGCAAGTTCCCTTCGTGTGGGATTCGGACTTCGGTGCCGCGCTCACCTCGCCGCAGGTCACGCTGAAGAACTTTGCTTTTCCTTTCTCCGGCAAGACCTGGACATCCCTCTCCATCGGAATGACGGGGTCGATTGTATTTGGCCAACCACCGAACTCCGCCGGTCCTCCCAGGCGCCGCGGTGTTACATTCGGCCGCGCAGGCGGCCTCTCCGTCGATCGCTTTGCCGAACTGCGGGACGCCGCGTCGGAGTTCGTAAACACAGTCCCGGCCATCAGCGTCTTCTTTAAGCCGCGCATGTCAGGCACGCGGTATCTCAAGGAACTCGACGACCGCGCCGTCATCAGCTGGAGCCTCACTGAGCCTTACGGCAACATTCAGGACTGGACGTGGACGCCCACGGTCAACAAATTCCAAGCCATCCTGCACAAAGACGGTACCATCGATCTCTCCTATGACGATGTCTCCGCGCGGGATGCTGTAGTTGGTATCTATCCACTCGTCTCCGGCAACGATGAGAAGGAAATCACCACCATCTCCACCGCCGGGAACCCCTCTGCTGCGCCAAACCTCGATATCCGCAGCTTGCATCTCAGCGCGGTCGATGGCCTATATCTCAAGGTGGGGCTTGAAGGTCGCGGCCCCATGCTTGCCGCCACTGATCCCGCCATTGCAGGCATCGCATACTTTGTCTGCCTTGACCGCAGAGTTCCCGTGGGCGGATGTCAGCCCGGCGACCACAATGACGTTGTCTGGAGCGTGCGTGGCTTTGGTGAGCGCACACGCGGCAGGTTCCATATGGGCCCGCGCTACTTCGCATACGGAACGGGAATGGCGCCGGGCGTTTCCGTGGAGGGAGATACGCTTTCGATACAGGGAACTTTACCCAGGGGCTACGCCCCCGGCGAGAAGGTCTACATCAGCGCTGCGGTCCAAGCTACGGAATCAGGCACGCTTGCACAGGTCGCGCCACACGCATTCAAGCTCGCTGATGTCACTAGCCCTGTTGTGCATTTTTCCTCGTTGCGGAAGAACAGCGGGCCATATCCCGTCGTCTTTGAGGCGTTCCATTATTTGAAACCGCCGCGCGCACAGGACCTCACCTGCTCGGTGATCAAAGCTCTCGGCGATAAGTTCGACATGCTCGCCTACTATTCCGACTTTCGCATCGATAATCCTGAGGCCGGAACCTCAAGCGACGGCCCGCTCGGTGGCGGACCGAATGGAGGCAAAGTCACAGGCATTGGCGCTGAGCAAGGTAACCTCGCGGCTTTTTGCAGCAAAGGCCGATTCCAGTGGCAATTTATTCAGCCCGTTTACGTGGGCTCCAATCAAATGCAGGAGTATCCTCCCGACAATCTGAAAGGTTCCGATCCCCATGACATCGCCTTCTATCAGCACCAACTGGCCGAGCGCACCTTCAACGGCAAGATTCCGCCCTATGACTATGCCATGTCGCAAATCGGCCATGAGATGGGCCATAGGTGGGCCGCATTCGTTCAGGCCAAGGTCAACGGCGAGAACATTGAGTTAGGACCAACCCACTGGGCCATGGGTCTGCAGGCGCCGGTTCCCTTCCCGTATCAACGTCCCACCGAGGCGTCTGCGATGGGCGGCGGAGTCTGGCAGGATAACTTTGACGGAACATATACACAGCTCGACGATAACTACTATGTGCCCGCTACGGGCTATTCCTATCTCGATCTCTATCTCATGGGCATGATTTCGCCTTCTGAGGTTCCTGACTTTTTCATCCTCCGCAATCTTGTCCCTGTGGGCAAAGATGCGAACGGCCATCGCATCTTCAAGGCCGACCGCACGAAGATCACCATCCAGGACGTGATTGCCGCGGAAGGTCCACGTTTGCCTGACGTCGACCACGCGCAGAAACACTTCAATACCGGTATGGTCATGGTTGTCGAGCATGGCAAAGCGCCAAGCCCAGAGCTGATCGAACGCACAAACGGTATTCGCGAACGCTGGATGGACTACTGGACTACTGTCACCGGCCACCGTTCCACGATGACCACCGAACCATAACGAGCTGAGATTGATTTTCTACGGCGTGCGTGCTTCGGCCCGCACGCTTTTTTCGTTAGCGGGTCTGCGAGCTTACCAGCCAACTTTACTGAAGCACAGATGCGCGGATCAGTTTGTCCAGCTTTGGGAAGTGCTGGTCCATATATGCGTTCCCGCCTGCAAACATCGCATCCTGATGCCCGGCACGCATCCCGCTTCCCGAATGCTCTCCGTACCCGCCGTACAGCTTCTCGACTACACCCATTCCTTCCACCACTTTCCCGAATGGGGCGAAGCCGTTTTCCTTATCGTTGCGCGAATTGTCGCCGGTGTTGATATAAACCTCAGTGGAGCGCGTGTTTGGTCCGGTATTCGCGAAGGCTACAAAGCCGGGGATGTTGTGCTGCACAAGGGGATCATCGGGAATTACCCGATGGCGCCACTTCTCAGCCGTCCCCGGATCGCCGCTGATGCCGAACTGCACCCATCGTCCCGGCACCACGCGAAAGAACCGCGAGTTGTTGTAATAGCCATCCCGAACCAGTTCGTAAAAGCGATCCGCGCCGTGGGGCGACCAATCCCGATGCACTTCGATCACGAAGTTCCCAGCCGTCGTCTCAATCTTCGCCCGAAACAGGTCCGGCGACCTGCGCGAATGCGTAAACGGAAAGAGCAGCAGAAAAAGGAGCAGCGTGGATGCCGTGCGCATGGTCAATCTTCATCGCCTGACGCAGGCATGTTGGTCGGTTGTTTCTTCAAATCAACTGTCGGGCGCTTCCCGTCCTTCAGTTCGTTGTTCAGTGCAGGCAGTTGCTTTTGCTTAAATGCTTCCCATCCTGGCAATACTTCTCTGCCTTCTGCTTCTACATGTTTGCATGCGGATGCAAGGGCTACCGTCGGAGCGGCGTCGGCCTGTTGCAGTTGGGAATAGAGCTGAGTTGCCTCCGCGGTAACGTCGTCGATACCGGGCAGATGTTTCGTTTCGCCCGAACTGTTCTCGGCGTCCGAGCCTGATCCGCTGAGCAGGGTTTTCAACTCTGTGTTGTAAGGAGCAAGTTGGGTGGCAATCGCACTGTTGCGCGGGTCGGCAATCTGCTCGGACACGGAATGCCCTTCGAGATCAGCTTTGGATAATGAATCCAGCGTGTCTGCCATCGCTACTTCCGCCGCATGCAGGGTCTCCAGGTCGGCCATTGATGTGCGCACGCGGGGATCCATTTTTACCGTGAGAGGTTGCGATTCGCTGTGGCCGTCGAAGGTGAGGCGCACAGTGTACGTGCCGGGCAGCACGAGTGGCCCCTGCGGAACCAGAGGCGTGCGATATGGCACTGCCGAAATCGGGTAGCTGTAACTGGTAGCGGTTGGAGTGGTTTCGTGGAGATCCCACACCCAGCGATGCGTTCCCGCTGTTGTGGGGAGAGGGCCATACCGTTGCGGCCAATAAGGCGGAATGAGATTGGTGCGCAGGTCTTCCGGCGTAGGCGTGGACGCGCCCTCGCTGCTGTAGCGGCGCAACACTTTGCCGCTGCCATCCAGGATCTGCATTGTTACAACGCCAGTCGCATCGCGCGGCAGGTCGAAGTCAATGATTGCTCCGTTGGGCGGATTCTCTCCTGCCGGCTCGCCTGCGGGCAGCGGGGTGTCAGTATTGGTATCGCGGCGTACGCGCCACGCGGCCGCGGGCCTGAAGAGCATAGGCGGGGTCTTTCCGTCTTCGGCGGCGACCTGGCGCAGGGGGCTGACGTCGTCGAGAATCCAGAACGACCGGCCGTGCGTGGCAACGATGAGGTCGTCATCCTTGATAAGCAGATCGCGCATGGAGGTATGCGGCAGGTTGTACTGCAACGGTAGCCAGTGCGCCCCATCATCGAAGGAGGTCCACACGGCGCGTTCGGTTGCTGAGTAGAGCAGGCCGGGCTGCTCAGGGTCGGCGCGGACGGCATTCACAGGAGCTTCTCCGGGAAGATCGGAGCTGATCTGCTGCCAGGTCTTTCCACCATCGTGGGTGCGATAGACGTAGGGGTGGAGATCGTCGATCCGCATCGCGTTCACCGCGACGTAGGCGGTATCGTCATCGAAGTGCGATGCATCGATTTGGGCGATCTTGCTCCACGGGCGAATGCCGGGCGGCGTGATGTTCGTCCAGTGGGAGCCACCGTCGCGCGTTATCCAGACCAGGCCGTCATCAGTGCCAGCCCAGATGGTTTGCGTGTTCTTGTATGAGGCCGCGACGGAATAAATAACGCCGCGACGTTTGGCTTCGTTAGCTTCGTCGAGAGTCGGAACCGAGGGCGGCTGGCCGGTCTTGGGACGGCTGAGGTCAGGACTGATGATCTGCCAGCTATGACCGTAATCAGTGGTTTTGAATAAGTGGTTGGCCGCGTAATAAAGGATGTGCGGATCGACGGGCGAAAACAGAATTGGCTGCGTGCGATCGCCGCGGAGATCTTTCCTGGTCATCGGGATCGGCGTTACGTTCTGAACCTGCCCGGTCACAGAGTCGTATCGCGAGACCTCAGTGCGTCCGGCTCCATAGATGATGTCCGGGTGCAATGGATCGGGGGCGGCATAGCCATACTCGATAATCCCGACGGGGTGCCATTCGCGAAAGGTGATCTCTCCGTCATTGCCGCGGGTCGACGTACATACTGAGCCGCTCTCCTGCTGGCCGGCGCACACCTGGTACGGAAAAGTGTTCGTTGCGGCAACGTGGTAAAGCTGCGCGGTGGGCTGGTTGTACCACGAGCTCCAAGTCTCGCCGCCGTTCACGCTGACTACTGCGCCTTGATCGCTCACCAAAAGCAGAATGTGCGAATTACGAGGATTAATCCAAAGGTTCTGGTAATCATCTCCGCCGGGCGCTCCGCGAAGACTGATCCATGTTTTGCCTCCATCGGTAGAACGGCATGTAACGATGCTGGTGCCGTAGACCACGTCCGGATTAGTCGGATCCACCACAGGGATAGACAGATCGCCGCCGCCGATTTTCATGGCCGGGCGAGGATCGTTAGTGATCTTGCGCCAGCTTTGCCCAGCATCATCGGATCGATAAAAACCCAGGCCCTTGTCGGATTGATACCCACCCTGAGTCGTCGTCGAGAGCGTCGCGTAAAGTCGCTGCGGATCACTGGCCGCAATGGCGACGTTAATCTGCACGAGATTGGACGGCAACCCATTGGTCAGCTTCTTCCAGGTCGTGCCTCCGTCTACCGATTTGAAGAGGCCTCCGTTCGTGGTGTCATAGGTATTCGCGTCTTCCCATGGGCCTAGGCGCTCGCCCCACAATGAGGCATACACCACCTGCGGATTCTTCGGATCGATCACCACGTCAGAGCCACCGGTGCTATCGTCCTTAAATAGCACCTTCGTCCAGGTTTTCCCGCCGTCCTCCGAGCGAAAGATGCCGCGTTGTGCGCTCGGTCCGTAAGGATGACCGAGGACCGCAGCAAAAATGCGTTCGGGGTTGGTGGGATCAACCGCAATCGCGGGAATCTGCTCGCTGTCGCGCAATCCCAGATGCACCCAGGTCTTGCCCGCGTCGTTCGACCGATACATTCCGTTGCCGGTCGAGAGATCGGGCCGGTGCAGACCTTCACCACTGGCCACGTAAATGATGTTGTCGTTTGAAGGCGCGACCGCGATCGCTCCGATCGACTGTGTGCTCTCCTTGTCGAAGATCGGGGTCCACGTGCGGCCGTAGTCGGTCGACTTCCAGACACCGCCATCCACCTGCCCTACATAGAAGACGTTCGGCTGATCGGGTACGCCGGCGGCGGCACGCGTGCGACCTCCGCGGAACGGTCCAATCATGCGCCAGTGCATTTGTGGCATGGCAGTCTCAGCAGCGAAGCAAGGAACTGCAGGCAGAAGCGCCGCCATTAACGCGATTCCTAAGCAAACTGCGATGGCGGACGTAAGGCGAGAAGCGGATCGATTTTCCAGCACTTTATTGGTTTCCTTCCAATTCGATCTTGGGTGCGGTTTGGCGCAAAACAAATTGTACTCAGAATTCAAACCGAGCCGAAAACTGCAACTCGCGCGCCGGCAACTGGTTGGTGACACCCGCAAGTGGAGCGCCAAAGCCGATGCCGGGCGCGGCTCCATTTCCGTATGTTCCGCTGAATCCGACGACGTTACGATGATTCAGAACATTGAACGCCTCTACGCGAAGGTTTGCGTGCACGCGGTCGCTTCCGACAGCGAAGCGCTTTCCAATGAACGGGGAGATATCGTAGACAGGCGTGCCGTGGCCCGTGTTGCGGCCAACCACTGTTCCGTTAATCACCGGACGATCGGTCGTCGCACCGGTGTCGCCGCTGTTTGCGACTCCCGTGATGACGTTGTAGGGGAGACCGCTGGCGAACGTAGCGATGCCGCCTCCTGTAATTCCAAATGGCGCGGCATATAACCCGCTCACAACAACGCGATGCCGCAGGTCGAAGGTCGCATTGCCCAGTTCCGCTTCGCCGGTCTTGAGCGGATCGTTCGGATTCTGGCTGGGCACGTCGGGGTCGACGGTATCAAGCGCGTGCGAGTAGGTGTAGCTCGCTAGCAGCGTGGAGCCATTCGCGGCATGGTAATTCAGGTTGACGTCTAGCGCCTCGTAATAGCCTGCGCCATCGTTCACATCGCTTTGTATCACGCTGTATGGCGGCTCGGGCCCGCCGGACTGGCTCGTCGTGTTGCAGGTGAGGCTGTGCTGTGCATACCACTCAATCCAAAATGGACGCGAGCAATTTGCCTGCTGCGCTGTCCGGACCTGGCCCGGCTGCGTGCGAATGAAGGAGGAGGGCGGATCGACGTCCAGCGGGCGGACGACCCTGAGTGTGTGGGATCCGAGGTAATCGGCGCTGAGCACCCACTGAGGAGCAAGCTGGCGCTCCACGCCCAGCGTCCATTGCTCGTTATACGGATTTTTCAGCGCGCCCGGATAGCCGATCAATGTGCTGACGGGAAAGAACTGGTTGTAGTATTTCGCGCGTCCCGGGCGAAGATAGAGACTGCGCAGCGGCGGTACTGCTCCGGGAGGAAACGCAGGCAGCGGCACGTCCGCTACACTCGAGGGGAAACCGGCCTGTCCGGGAACAGCCGTGTAGTTGAACACGCCTGTTGGTCCCGTCAGCGCGTAATTTGCTTCAGAGTTGTCGACCACCTGCGCATCGTAAATGCCGAATCCTCCGCGAATGGTGGTTATGCCGCGCCCGGCTACGTTATAGGCGAATCCGATGCGCGGAGAAAAGTCGGCGCGCGAGTCGGTAAATGTCTGCAACTCGTATCGCAATCCCAAGTTGAGCGTGAGATCCGGAGTCACGCGGTCGTTATCCTGCGCGAAGGCTGCAGCCAGCGTGTCGTCGACCACATAGTTCGCGTTCCCGTAACTCTGCGTATAGCTCTGCACATTTGCGATATTGCCGAGATATGCCGGGCTCTCGCAGGCTGCAATTGAATCCGTACAGGTGTTGTAGGTAAGTTTGCCCTGGTAGATCGGTCCGCCGAATTCCTTGCTGTTGCCACCGTTTCGTGCGTGGATAACATCCACGCCGAAATCGAGGGAGTTTCGGCTCCATGTTTTGGAGACCGTGTCGACGGCCTCAAACTGACGATTAAGCAGGAGGGCCGATTGAGAGGTGCCCGAGGCAAATGTTCCGCCCGAAGAGATGGGAACGGAATATTGCGTGCCGTAGATCACGGGCGAAAATTGCGTGATCGGCGACGCCAACTGGAACTGGAGGCGCGCGTCGTTGACCGTTGAACTATTTAGCACGGCGGTATCGCCGAGTTCGGTCGTGTACGTCCGGCGGTGAAACACGCGGGCGACGCTTGGCAGCGTATTTCCGCCTACCGTGCCATTTGGATTCGTATCGAAAAAGCTATCGGCGCCGCCATGCAGAAACACTCGATGGCCAGTGCGAATCGTGTGGTCGATTCGCAGCAAACCGAGCCAGTCGCGGTAATGCCCGATGTAGTTTCCGGGGGCGATCGGTGATGTGACGGGTGAGGCGCGGTCCTGATAACTGTACTCTGCTGAAGTCAGGAAGAAGGTTCGCTTGCTCTGGGCGAGCGGCCCTGAGATTGTAGCGGCGCTTTGCGCGAGGGTGTCATTCGTTATGTCATTGCCGCTGGTCGCGCTTATCGATGAAAAGCCGGATAGCTTCGCCTCAGGCGCGGAGGGACGCCATAGTCCCTGCAAGTCGCCATGAAGTTGGTCGCCTCCGCCACGCGTCACGATGTTCACCACTGCACCCTCGCCAAAGCCGTAATTCGCGGCGAAGGCGTTGTCGAGCACGGTCATTTCCGCAATGGCATCGAGGGGCACATTCGTAAAGATCGTCTGCCGTCCCCACGCATCGTTCGCGCTTGCGCCGTCCACTTCAAACCAGGTCTGGCGGCGTCCTGTGCCATTGGCGGTGAAGAGGTCCTGATTCATGAAAATGTCGCCCTGGTTGATGGCGGGGTGATTCGCCGCGTTCAACAGCGGCAGCCAGGTGATTCGACGGTTCAGCAGTGGCATGCTTCGCATCTGCTTCGGTGTGAGGCGATCTCCGAACTGCGGCTCATCGATGCGTATCTCGCCGGCCTGGCCGGTCACATGCACTTCCGAGTGAGCGGTTGCGACACGCATGCTCAATTGCAGTTTCGCGGTCGAACCGGCGGCCAGCACAATGCCGCCCGACTCTGCGGTCGCAAAGCCCGGATATTGTGCGATGACTACAAGAGTGGTACCTGCGGGAAGGTCTTCAGCGGCAAAGACGCCATGTTGGCCCGTACGCAATTCTCGGATGACGCGTTGATGCGTGTCTTCGATCTTGAGGGTCACTCCGGCAACCCCAGCGTTGTTGGGACCAGTCACCTCGCCGCGCAGCCCCGCACTATCCGGCGTCTGCGCGATTCCGACGCCTGTCATCAAAGCCCAAATCGCGCACAGGACAATGATGAAACGCCGGAAGCCAAAAGCGGAATGCATGATGCAAGCATCGCCGATTTCCGCTAGTCTCGCCAGTTTTCATGGACACCAAACTTGTCAGCCTTGCTCTTTACATTCCACAATCGAAGCAACCATGAAGGTGAAACGCTCTACGCTGCTCAGCCGCTTACGTCTGCTCTCCATTGTTATTACTGCTTGCCTTTTCGTGCCAAGCGTCCTCCCTGCACAAACGCTCTCACAGAACCTGTTCAATGGGCTGCGGTGGCGTCTTGTCGGGCCGTTCCGCGCGGGACGCGTGGTCGCCGTTACCGGAGTGCCGGGCAGCGACGGCACTTTCTACTTCGGTGGCGTCGACGGCGGAGTGTGGAAGACGACGGACGCAGGAACGGTGTGGACACCGATCTTCGACAATGAGCCCGTTGCGTCAATCGGCGCGCTGGCAGTGGCTCCCACCGATCCGAATGTGATTTACGTTGGCACCGGCGAGTCTGACATTCGCTCTGACCTGTCCTCCGGAGATGGCGTGTACCGCAGCGACGACGCGGGAGCGACCTGGAAGTTCATCGGCCTGCGCGATTCGCGGCAGATCAGCCGGATCCTGGTTGATCCCGTCGATGCGAAGGCGGTTTACGTGGGCGTACTGGGACACGCGTATGGTCCGAGCGATGAACGGGGCGTGTACAAGTCAACGGACGGCGGCGAACACTGGCAGCGAGTACTTGATAAAGGGCCAGACGTTGGCATTGCTGATCTGGCGATGGCGACGGCGAAACCTGATTTTCTGATCGCTGCGACATGGAATGCGCATCGGCCGCCCTGGAGTACGTATCCGCCACTCAAGGGACCGGGGAATGGGCTCTATCGCTCAACTGACGGAGGCGCGCACTGGCAGGAACTCAGCGGACACGGACTGCCCACAGGAGCATGGGGGCGCACTGGCATCGCTGTCGGTGCAGATGGGCAGCGGGTTTATGCGACCATAGACTGCGCCGGCCATTCCGGGCTCTATCGTTCCGACGATGGAGGAGATAACTGGACGCTGGTCAGCAGTGACTCACGCCTTACCAGCCGTGGCTGGTATTTCAACTCCCTGGCCATCGATCCCACCAATCCCGATGTCCTTTACATTCCCAACATCGCGCTGTATCGAACGGAGGATGGCGGCAAGACGATCCAGATTGTGCGCGGGGCGCCGGGCGGAGATGATTACCACCAAATCTGGGTTGATTCGAAGAATCCCGACCATCTGGTGCTTGGCGTCGATCAAGGGACGACGGTGAGCCTGGATCGCGGCAAAACATGGACGACATGGTACAACCAGCCCACGGCGCAGCTCTACCATGTCACCACCGACCACAAGTTCCCATACTCGATTTACGGGGCGCAGCAGGACAGCGGATCGATTGCTGTTCACAGCCGCTCCGATCACGGGCACATCGATACACGCGACTGGTTCCTGCCCGGCGGAAGCGAGGCCGGATACATCGCCATCGATCCGAAAAACGAGGACATCGTTTACCTCACCGACACTTATGGTGGTGTTAGTCGATTCGACCGGCGTACTTCGTTCAGCCAGAACATCACTCCGTGGCCGCTCGACGGATTCGGTACGCCGATCAACAAGCGCCATTATCGCGATCCGTGGACGCCCGTACTCGTGTTTTCTCCCGCAGATCACACCTCGCTTTATCTGGGTACACAGTATGTGATGAAGACGCTGGACGGAGGCCTGCACTGGCAGAAGATCAGTCCAGATCTCACCGGTACAGTCGCTGGCACAAGCGATGCCGGGCCGACAACGGATGCCAACGCCGAACAGCGAGGCTACGGTGTGGTCTTCACCATTGCGCCGTCTCCGCTCCATGCCGAGGAAATCTGGGTGGGCAGCGATACGGGACTCATTCATCTGACCACCGACGGCGGCAAGACCTGGAGCGATGTCACGCCGCCGGGTCTCTCACCGTGGAGCAAGATTTCTCTTATCGAAGCGTCACATTTCGACCCTGCAACGGCATACGCGGCGATCGACAGGCATCGGCTGGATGATCAGAAGCCTTACATCTATATCACGCACGATTACGGCAAGAGCTGGAAGGTGTCGGTCAATGGGATTCCAGCGAATTACTTTGTGCACGCCGTGCGCGAGGACACGGTGCAAAAGAACCTGTTGTTCGCCGGCACCGAGCTTGGGATCTACGTCTCTTTCAATGGCGGAGATAACTGGCAGCCGCTGCAGCTAAATCTTCCGGTAGCATCCGTGCGCGACATGGACGTGCATGGCAGCGACCTGATCGTGGCCACTCACGGCCGCTCATTCTGGGTGCTCGATGATATCGCGCTGCTTCGGCAGGCTGCTGCCGCACAAAGCAAGCGCGTCTACTTGTACGCTCCGACGGCCGCAGTGCGCGTGGACAACGACGGTTTCCTCGGCACTCCGTTACCGCCCGAGGAGCCGCAGGCGAATAATCCGCCGAACGGAGCCATCGTCGATTATTACCTTCAGAGCGATGCGAAAAACGTTTCGCTGCAGATATTGGATAGCCAGGGCCGCGTCATCCGCCATTACTCCAGTGCAGACAAAACGAAGGCGAAGCGTCCGCTGCTGCCGATTGCGGAGCGATGGTTTCCCAAACCGCAGGTCCTCGAAACCGGGGCGGGAGAACACCGCTTTGTGTGGGACCTGCGCGTGGGAGGCTCGGGAACGGGAATGGCGGGCGATGATGACGACGCGAGCAGCGTTCCCCCGGGACCACGCGTTGCGCCGGGCGGATTCACTGTGCGGCTATCGGTGGATGGAACGACGATGGAGCAGCCGCTGAAGGTGACGATGGACCCGCGCACCGCTGCTACGTCTGAAGTCCTTGATCAACAATTCGCGCTGGCGGATTCCATCTACAAGCAGACGCTTGCCAGCCGCAAGGCCTTGGCGGAGATGGCGAGCGTGGAGACTCAGTTAAAGAAAGAAGCCGGTGCGGAAAACAATCCGGCCGACCTGCGGGTAGCTCTCCACGATGCTCTGCAAAAGCTGGAGAAAATCAAAGGGCCTGAGACTACTCAAGATGAAGAGACCGCTGAAGAGAGCTCAGCCCCACCGGGACTAACGCAGGAAGATGCCGGATTAGGAACCTCTCTACGGATGGTGGAAAGCGGTGACCGTACAGCTCCGTCGCAGGCGATTGTCATCTTCAACCAAATGAGCAAAGCGGCTCACGCAAGCATAGAGGCGTGGGAACGATACAAGACGACCGAGCTGAATCGGGTGAATGCCGCCCTTACGCGCGCTCAACGCAAGCCGCTCCAAATCTCGGGCATCGAGGAGCAGGTGCACTACGCGATGACTCGTTAGAAAAATAGGGCCGCTCCGAGCCCGGTACTCTGAGCTTGAGCGGCCACGTGTAGTCACTGCCCGACTTCGACGCCAGCCGGGGGTTTGGCAGGATCAGCGTTCCAGTCGGGAACTGGCTGGCCCAGCATGTTCTGCACGAAGAAGTCCAGCAGGTTCCGCTCCGTGTAGCGAGCCGTCACACCGCCCGTACCGTGATCGGCACCCGGAACCAGCAACAGTGAGAAGGTTTTGTGGGCCTTGATCAGCCGATCCACCACTTGCAACGTCGATGAGGGATCCACGTTGTGGTCCATCTCGCCCATCACCAGCATGAGCTTCCCTTGCAGCCGCCAGGCGTTGTCCACGTTGGACGAGGCGGAGTACTGCGGCCCAACCGGCCAGCCCATCCAAAGTTCGTTCCACCAGATTTTATCCATGCGGTTGTCGTGGCATCCGCTGTTCGAGACGGCGACCTTGTAGAAATCCGGATAAAAGAGCAGCGCGCCCATCGAACTCTGCCCGCCTGATGACGTGCCGAAGATGCCCACACCCTTGGAGATGTCGTACCACGGGTATTTCGCCGCCGCAGCCTTGTGCCACAGGATGCGGTCAGGGAAGCCTGCGTCCTTGAGGTTCTTCCACGTAACGTCGTGGAAGGCCCGCGACCGGTTGTTGGTGCCCATGCCGTCGATCTGCACCACTACAAAGCCAAGCTGCGTGAGTGGTTGAACCCGCGCGCTGAAGGCCTTGGGCACAAACGAACCCTGTGGCCCGGCATAGATGTCCTCGACCACGGGATACTTCTTCGCCGGGTCGAAGTTTGCAGGCTTATAGATCACGCCCCAGATGTCAGTTTTTCCGTCGCGGCCCTTGGCCTTGAAGACCTCAGGCGCGCGCCAACCCGCGGCAACTAGCTTGCTTATGTCGGCCTTCTCAACCGTCATCAGCGATTTGTTGTCCGACGTCTGGTACAGCGTCATCACCGGAGGCAGGTCAACGCGCGACGCGACATCAACATAGAAGTTGCCGTCCGGCGAGAACACCACATGATGGTCCGCCTGCTCGGGCGTGAGCGGCGTCAAGCCGGTGCCGTCAAAGTTGATGCGGTAGGCATGCACGAAGTACGGGTCCTCACCAGCGTTCATACCGCTCGCGCCGAACCATATCTGCCGCTTCTCCGGATCCACGTGGTAGACCGCGCGCACTACCCACGGCCCTTTGGTGATCTGGTTCTCCACCTGCCCGGTTTTGCCGTTGTACAGATAGAGATGCTTCCACCCATCGCGCTCCGAAGCCCAAATAATCTCCTGTCCGTCATTCACGTCATGCCTATAAATCGAACCGTTGTCGAACTGGTTGTCGCGCAGCGGCTCATAGTCCACGAAGGTCTTGCTCTCCTCGGAGATCAGCGCCCGCGCGTGGCCGGTCGCTGAATCCACCTCGATCACCCTATATACCTGATGGCCGCGCTGGTTGTACTCGAACGTGAAGCCGCGGCTGTCCTTCCACCAATCAATGCCGCTCAGGTCAAACGGGTTTGGAAACAGCGCATTGTCAATCGGGATCTCGTGCCGGTCCGCGACCTGGAACAACACCGGCTGCTCGAGCGTCAGCACGTCGCCAGCCTTCGGATAGACCATCGTGAAGGACTCGGGTTGGAGTTGGTTCGCCGGCGAAGATTCCACGTAATGGACCTCGCGCATATATCCGGGCCGGATGCGGTAGGCCGCCAGGTGCTTCGAATCGGGGGACCAAGCCAGCCTCTCCAGCGTGTAATAGTTGCCCTCGGATCCGTCATCGCTGATCGCGAAGCGCTCTTTGTTAACCGCCGAGCGCAGCCATACGTTGTAGTTATCGATGAACGCGAACCACTTGCCGTCGGGCGACGCCACTGTCTTTTCATCGCTGTTCACGGCTTTCGGAGTGTCGTCATATCCCCCATTGAACAGGCCGCCCGGCTCAACCTCAGGACGCATCGCGCCCTGGCGGATGCACTTGTACGATTCCAAATCACACCGCCATCGCGCTCCATCGGCGGTAAACTCAATGGCGGCGTGCTTATCCTCAAATCGGAACCGCGCAAACGGCAACGTATACGCGGTATAGCTCTTGCCGCTGGCCGACGAAAGCGCCGAAGCGAGTTTCGCATGGTCAAAGGCGGGATTCTTTGTCAGCGTGTTCGCGTCCACCAGCATGAACTCATGGCCGCCTTCGACTGACTTTCTGTATATAAAGCTGTCGCCGGTAGCCTGCCACACCGGATCCTGAGGCAAATCGATGGCGAGTTTGCCATATTTCGCCTGCAAACCCATCGCCCGTTCAAAATCGGCCTTTGTGAGCTGTGCTTTGACACACAGTGAACTTAGAACAAGCGCCAGCAACACAGGCGCAATCTTCCATCTTCCGTACCTCTTCATCTGCTTCTCCGGCGCTCGAATTTGTTGGGAAAATCCACATTTCCGGGTGCATTCCGGACCTGTGCTAAATTTAGTATTCATTATTGTAGACAATTTATGATAAAAAAAACTGTGCTTCCGTCCGCGATCCAGGTTGTCGATTCCCATACGGCCGGCGAGCCCACGCGGGTGATCGTCGCGGGCGGACCGGAACTCGGGAATGGTGTGCTCTCCGGACGGTTGCGGCGCTTTTCCGAGGAGTTTGACGCCTTTCGCTCCGCAGTGGTCAATGAGCCGCGCGGCTCCGATGTAATGGTGGGCGCCCTGCTTTGCAAACCTCAGGCCTCGGATTGCGACACGGGCGTTATCTTCTTCAATAACGTTGGCTATCTGGGTATGTGCGGCCATGGAACGATGGGCGTGGTCGCAACGCTTGCCCACCTTGGCGAGATCGGCTGCGGAAACCATCGCATCGAAACGCCTGTCGGAGAAGTCCGCACAACGCTGGGCGAAGACGGCAAGATCACTGTCGAAAATGTCGCAAGCTATCGATACAAGAAGGCGGTCCCCATCGCAGTGCCCGGCTTTGGCAACTTCATTGGCGATATTGCCTGGGGGGGCAACTGGTTTTTCATTATTGAGGAGACCTGCCTACCGTTGACCTTCGCCAATGTGGATCAGCTCACAGATTTCACCTGGGCCGTTCGCAAGTCGCTCAGCGCAAATGGCATAACCGGCGCGAATGGCGATGAGATTGACCACATCGAGCTTTCGTCGCCCTCCCCCACGTCCGGATTGGACAGCCGCAACTTCATCCTTTGCCCCGGCAAGGCCTACGATCGCTCCCCTTGCGGCACGGGAACCAGCGCCAAACTCGCCTGCCTTGCCGACGACGGCAAACTCGCTCCCGGACAAAAGTGGCGCCAGGAAGGAATACTGGGCACGGTGTTTGAGGCGTCCTATGAGCGACTAAATGGGAAGATCATCCCCAGCGTTACCGGCTCAGCCTACGTAACGGCGGAAGCCAGATTGATCGTGAATCCTGAGGACCCATTTCGTGCCGGTATTCGCGGATGAGCGATGTTTGGGACATAGCGATCATCGGCGCTGGCATTGTTGGCGCGGCCTGCGCCGCCGCCTGCGCTGCTCAAGGATTGCATACAGCGATTGTTGAAGCGGGCGTGATCGGCGGTGGAGCGACGGCTGCCGGTATGGGGCACATCGTGGTAATGGATGACTCGCCCGCACAGCTTGCCCTGACGGGCTACTCGCAGGCACTTTGGCGAGAGCTTTCCGGCAGCCTCCCGGCGAATGTTGAGTTCGAGCAATGCGGGACGCTGTGGGTCGCAAGTGACGAAGAGGAGATGGGCGAGGTCCATCGCAAACAGTCTTTGTACAGCTCCGCCCGCGTGTCCACTCAGGTTCTAGATAGCGCCGCGTTGGCTGAAGCCGAGCCCCATTTGCGGCGGCCTTTGCCAGGCGCGTTGCTCGTCCCATCTGACGCGGTTCTCTATCCTCCGTGCGCGGCCGGATATCTGATACAGGAAGCAGTCCGGCAAGGCGCGAGTATTATTGCCCCGCACAAGGTATTGTCGGCGCGTGCCGGCGTGATCCGCCTGGATAACAACAGCGAGCTTAGGGCAACCCGCATCGTGATCGCGGGAGGGGCAGACGCAACCGATCTCCTTCCAGAGTTGCCCATACGCAAGCGCAAGGGACACCTGGTCATTACGGACCGCTATCCCGGTTTTGTGCGGCATCAACTTGTTGAGCTTGGTTATCTCAAGAGCGCGCATTCTGTCACAACGGATTCCGTTGCCTTTAATATTCAGCCGCGCAAGACCGGCCAGGTGCTTATTGGCTCATCGCGGCAGTATGACGCAGAGGATTCCACTGTCGATCACAAAATCGTTGTGAAGATGATCGATCGCGCCAGAACCTTCATACCAGAGCTTGGCTCGCTATCGGCCATTCGCATATGGACTGGATTTCGAGCTGCCACTCCGGACAAGCTTCCGCTCATTGGGCAGTGGCCCGGAGACGATTCCTTATTTCTTGCAGCGGGTCATGAAGGACTTGGCATCACCACCTCTCTGGGAACCGCTCAGGTGCTCGTGGATCACATGCTGGGGCGCCAGGCGAAA
Source organism: Acidobacteriaceae bacterium (assembly GCA_035945555.1). GTDB lineage: Bacteria > Acidobacteriota > Terriglobia > Terriglobales > Acidobacteriaceae > Silvibacterium. The sequence goes on along the minus strand of DASZAG010000132.1, from coordinate 4,514 downwards.
ATCGCTATCGACCCTTACCTTCCTGAGCGCTTTGTCAGGAGCGAAGCACATGCCTGAACGCTCCGATATAACGATCACGATTAATGGAACGAGGGTGACGGTTGCTTCTGGAACCACCATCGCGGCCGCGGTTCTCACCACCTGTTCCTTCACGCGCACATCGATTACCGGCGAGCCACGCGCGCCGCTGTGCGGCATGGGCATCTGCTTTGAATGCAGGGCCACGGTCAACGGGGCAGAGCATCAGAAGACGTGCCAGTTGCTCTGCGAACCGGGGATGGACGTGCGGACATCATGAGCGAGCATTTTGATGTTCTGGTGGTGGGCGCCGGTCCTGCGGGAATCGCTGCCGCCGTTCGCGCCGCTGAGCGTGATGCGCGCGTAGCCCTGCTCGACGAAAATCCTGCGTGCGGCGGCCAGATCTGGCGGAAAGGCGCTCATCAGCCTCCCACGGCGATGAAGTGGATGGCCAGACTCGAAGCCGCTCCGGTAAAGCGGCTGCAAGGCTGGCGTGTCTTCGCGAATCCTGGACCGGGATCGTTGCTGGCCGAGCACGAGGCGTCTGGATCGACGGAGTGTGCCGAATTCAGCTATGACAAGCTCATTCTCGCCACAGGCGCGCGAGAGCGCTTCCTGCCCTTTCCAGGCTGGACATTGCCTAACGTAATGGGCGCGGGCGGGCTCGACGCAATGGCGCGCGGCGGACTGCCTGTCAGCGGAAAGCGCATCATCGTCGCCGGAACCGGCCCACTGCTGCTCGCGGTCGCTGCCCATCTCGCCGATCGCGGCGCAAAGATTCTTGCCATATGCGAACAGGCGCCGATGCGCCGCCTCGCGGCCTTCGCGGTGAACCTCCTCTCGGAACCCGCCAAGCTGGCACAAGGAATCGCGCTGCGCCGCGCCACGTTGGGCGCTCGCTTCTATAGCGGCTGCTGGCCGATTGCAGCAAAGGGAAACGGCACACTCGAATCGGTCACTTTGCAACAGGGCGGCAAGAAGTGGGACGTGCCTTGCGATTACCTGGCGTGTGGTTTTCATCTCGTCCCAAATCTTGAATTGCCCACGCTGCTTGGTTGCAGTGTCCCCAACGGGTTTGTCGCCGTAGATGATCTTCAACAGACATCCGTACCCAACGTCTTCTGTGCTGGAGAGCCGACCGGAATTGGCGGCGTCGAACTCGCCATTCTCGAGGGGCAAATCGCAGGCCTCGTTGCCACAAATCGACAGGGAGAAGCGCAGGTGATGATTGGCGCTCGCAGGAAGGGTCAACGCTTTACACAAGCACTTGATACGGCATTCGCGCTCGACCCGCGCTTGCGCGAGCTTCCCTCTAACGAAACTCTGGTTTGCCGTTGCGAAGATGTTTCCTTCGGCACGCTGCGGGAACACTCCTGCGCGCGAGACGCCAAACTGCAAACCCGTTGCGGCATGGGTCCATGCCAGGGTCGTGTTTGCAGTGCGGCAACTGAATTTCTCTTTGGATGGACAACCGACTCGGTGCGTCCCCCGGTTCTGGCAGCAAGTATCTCCAGCCTGGTGGAAGCCGTCGCGATCACCACTGAACACATCTCAACTGGAAATCGAAAGGACACAGCATGAAATGGCAAGGCGTGATGCCTGCAATGACAACTTGTTTAAACGAGCACTATAAGGTGGATGCCGCCTTTATGGCACGGCACGCCAACTGGCTGCTCGACAACGGATGCACCGGCATCGTCTCGCTCGGCTCTCTCGGACAGGCCGCGACGCTGACGTTTGCGGAGAAGGAATCGATCCTGCGCAACATGGTCGCGGCTGTAGGAAAGCGCGGCCCGGTTGTCGCCGCAATCTCGGCGCTCTCGACGGATGAAGCCGTTGAATTGGCGAAGAGCGCGGAACAAGCCGGCTGCTCGGGCCTGATGGTGCTGCCCCCTTATGTTTATTCCGGCGATTGGCGCGAAATGAAGTCTCACGTCGAGTCAGTATTCCGCGCAACGCCACTCCCGTGCATGCTCTACAACAATCCGGTCTCCTACGGGACGGACTTTAACCCCGAGCAGATTGCGGAGCTTACCAAAGAACACAAGAACTTCGCTTCGGTGAAAGAGTCCAGCACTGACGCACGCCGTGTCACTGGAATCCGCGCGCTGACCGGCGATCGGCTGAAGATCTTCGTTGGCGTGGATGACGCAATCGTTGAGGGCATTGCGGCAGGAGCTGTGGGTTGGGTTGCGGGACTGGTCAACGCATTTCCGGCCGAGTCGGTTGCGCTCTTCGACTACGCGAGTGCGGGCAAACATAAGGAGGCCTTTGCGCTCTACCGCTGGTTTCTTCCTCTGCTGCGGATGGATACGGTTCCGAAGTTCGTACAGCTCATCCATCAGGTGCAGCAGGAAACAGGAACAGGCAACGCGCGGGTGCGGGCTCCGCGATTTGAAGTTGTGGGCGAGGAACTGAAACAGACGCGTGCGATCCTGAAGGAGGCGCTGGAACATCGGCCAGCCGTTCGCAGCACGCCCTTTCCAAAAAAATAAGGAGACGTTGTGAACCTTACGGGCGCTTCACTCATTGCGGGCGAGCAGGGTACGAAGGGGGGCGCGGAGTTTCGCGCCGTCAATCCTCAGAGCGGAGAGAACCTGGAGCCACGGTTTGTCTCTGCGACGAAAGTGGATGTGGACCGCGCGGCGAAGTCGGCGCATGAGGCATTTGAGCAATACAGCCGCCTCTCCGGCCGCGAGCGCGCGCGGTTTCTTCGCATGATCGCTGACGGACTGGATGCAGCATCCGGCCAAATTGCGGAGCGCGCGGGCCTGGAAACAGCTTTGCCTCAAGCGCGCCTGCAAGGTGAGGTGAAGCGCGCCAGCAACCAGTTCCGCCTGTTTGCCGATGTGATTGAGGAAGGCTCGTGGGTGGCGGCGCGCATCGATACCGCACTCCCTGATCGCCAGCCCTTGCCGCGCCCCGATCTTCGTTCCATGCTGCGTCCGATCGGCCCCGTTGCTGTTTTCGGGGCAAGTAACTTTCCTGTCGCCTTTTCAGTTGCCGGGGGTGACACGGCGTCCGCACTCGCAGGGGGAAATCCAGTCATCGTGAAGGCACACCCTGCGCACCCGGGGACCAGCGAGATCGCGGCGCGTGTCATAAGCGAGAGCGCCCGCGCCTGCGCGCTTCATGCTGGTGTCTTCTCCTTGCTCTTCGACTCCGGAATTGATGTCGGCAAGGCCCTCGTGCAACACGGACTGATTTGCGGAGTCGGTTTCACCGGCTCGCATGCAGGTGGCCGTGCGCTCATGGACCTCGCGGCGAACCGACCGAATCCGATCCCCTGCTTCGCGGAGATGAGCAGTTCCAACCCTGTCTTCGTTCTTCCCTCGGCGCTTAAGGAGCGGGGCGCTCAACTCGCTGCGGGACTCTTCGGCTCCTTTACGCTGGGTGGCGGCCAGTTCTGCACCAAGCCCGGTATCGTGTTTCTGCCACAGCATTCGCAAACGGAGCCATTCGTTGCGGAGCTGCGTCGGCTTGCCGGCGATAGCGCGGGGTTCACGCTTCTCACGCCAGGCATCGCTGCGAGCTATCGCAAGTCCGTGCAGGACAGGAGCAAGCGCGGCAACTTGGAGACTAGTGCAGCTCAAGCTGGTTCTGCGGGCTGTTCTGCCGCCGCAGTGCTCTTTGAAGCTAAGATCGATGACTTCATTAAGAATCCCGAGTTGGGCCATGAGGTATTCGGGCCCACTTCGCTTTTGATCCATTACGAGCAGCGTGCGGCCATGATTCAGGCTGCCGAATCACTCGACGGCCATTTGACGGCGACGATCTTCGGCTCGGCTGCGGAGCTTGCTGAGTACGGTGACCTCATCGAAGTGCTGCAACGCAAGGTCGGACGCGTGATATTCAACGGCTTCCCTACTGGCGTGGAGGTTTCGCATGCCATGGTGCATGGAGGTCCGTATCCTGCCACGTCTGACAGCCGGTTCACCTCGGTTGGAAGCCAGGCGATTCTGCGCTTCGCGCGGCCTGTCTGCTACCAGGGATGGCCAGAGTCGATGTTGCCCGAGGAACTTCGTGATGCCAACCCGCTCCGGATTTCGCGGCTGGTAAATGGGCGGGTGACCAGCGATTCTGTGTCGAAGTAAGTCGGCGCTCTAGTGAATGGTGCGGGAGCGGCGCTGCATGTAGTCCATGAGCAGGTACTCACCCAGGTTTTCGGGCCGGGTGAAGTAGGCTTTGCCGCGGCACATTTGCGAGACCTGATGTACAAACTGGACGAGGCTGGGATCTGAGGCCAGCATGAAGGTGTTGATCATGATGCTGGAACGCTTGCATCGGGCGACTTCCTCCAGTGTTTCGCTTACGACCAGCGGGTCGAGCCCGAAGGCGTTGCGGTAGATGCGTCCGTCTTCCAGCGTCAGCGCAGAGGGCTTGCCGTCCGTGATCATGACGATCTGCTTCATGTCCTTGCGCTGCGCCTTGAGAATGCGCTGCGCCACTCGCAGGCCCTCGCGGGTGTTGGTGTAATAGGGCCCGACGCGCACTCG
>DASZAG010000131.1:0-73733 GCA_035945555.1 Acidobacteriaceae bacterium | reverse complement strand
ATGGCGTTACCTGGCGAGCGCCGACGCCGTAGCGGTCTGAGCGGGCGCTTCGGCGGGAGGTTGTGGAGGGATGAGCGATATTTCTTCCTGAAGATCGATACCGGTGCGCCGGAGGATCTGGTGAACCATGGACTTGTTGAGGCGGGTTGCGTCGTACTCGACTCGGATGGTGTTTGACTCGGCGTCAATCTTGATGCGCCGGACGCCATAAACATCGCGGGCCTTGCCAAGCGCGACCATGACGGCTTCGGAGGGATGGCGTTCGTAGCGATAGAGGACTTCGAGCTGCGTCATAAGTTCATGATAGCAGCGCTGACCGGAGCTATTCAGAACCTTCCGTTCTGGCATATATGTAGTCTGCATGGAAGACGGGGCGACTAAAACCGCTGAAATGCGGATGAACTGGAGACAGCACCTCAACAAGAGGGCGGTTCTCGCGGCAATCTATATTGCGCTGAGGTATTATGCGGCCTTCACGCTGTTCACCTATGGGTTCGCCAAGTTGATGGGCGCGCAGTTTACCGTGCTTGATTCGCAATTAATGAGACCGATGGGAGAGGTTTCAGGGTTTTGGCTGACGTGGTACTACTTCGGCTACTCTCCGGTTTATTCGGCAATCATCGCATTCACCCAAATCGGGGGCGCCGTCCTGCTGTGCTTTAGAAGGACGGCCTTGCTGGGTGCATTTGTTCTGCTCCCCGTAATGGTGAATATTGTCTGCGTGGATGTCTGGGTTATCAGGTTTGGGGCGAGCAGTGGTGCCCTGCACAATGCCATCTACGTCCTAGCCGCGCTGGTCGCAATCTGTGCTTTTCATGTGGGAGATATGTACCGGTTCTTCCTGTGCCGGCGGGAAGGCTTTGCCCTGTTCGTAAAGGGGAGATGGTGGATTGCGGCGATTCAGATTGTGATCATGGCGGGAATGCTTGCGTATACGGCGCATAACGGATATTGGGAGGCGAACGTGAATAATCGCCGGCCGACGCCGATTGACGGAGCCTGGCATGTGACCAATGTTGGCCCGGCAACGCCCGGAGTTCCCGACTGGATCTATTTCGAATATAACCGTGCCCATAAGACGGTATTTCAGTATCCAGACGGGAAGCAGGAGCCGCATGATTTCCGTGTTGATCCGCAAACTCATTCATTGATGATTTCGCAGCAGTGGTTTTATCCCGGTACGGACGTCGTTTTTGATGGAACGTGGAAACGACAGGGCGACACCCTCACTATCACCGGAAAATGGCGCGGCAACGAGCCTCTGACGGCAACTCTGCAGCGCAAGAAGATGCCGGTGAAGGATCATAAGTGACATTTGCGCGCCACCTCCGCAGCGGTGACCGGAGCAGCCTGATTTTGTTATACTTCCTTAGTTGCGGGGAGCTGCAGGACGTATCTCCTTTCACCGTCTCGCCGCAAAATTCCAGACCAAGACAGACTCCGAGGTTCCCATGTCCGGCCATTCAAAATGGGCGACAATCAAGCACAAGAAAGGCGCTCTCGACGCCAAGCGCGGAAAGATTTTTACGCGACTGATAAAGGAAATCACTATAGCGGCGCGTTCGGGGGGCGACCCTGATGGCAATCCGCGGCTGCGGAGCGCGGTGGCGGCGGCGAAGGCGGAAAACATGCCCGCTGACAACATCAAGCGCGCCATTCAGCGCGGCACAGGTGAGTTGCCCGGCGCGACGTATGAGGAGATTTCCTTTGAGGGCTACGGGCCGGGCGGTGTGGCAGTGATTGTGGAAGCGACGACCGACAATCGAAACCGCGCGGTGAGCGAGATTCGGCACACTTTCTCAAAGAATGGTGGCAACCTGGGCGAGCCGAACTCTGTGCGATTCATGTTTTCGAAGAAGGGAATCATCGCAGTTCCGAAGACCGCGGCCAGCGAAGAGCAATTGATGAACATTGTGCTGGAAGCAGGCGGTGAGGACCTGAATGATGAGGGCGAAACCTGGGAGATTTTGACGGATCCGCAGTCGTACGAAGCGGTGTCGCAGGCGGTGAGGGACGCGAAAATTGAGACGGTCATGTCAGAAGTGACGATGATTGCTTCGACATATACGCGGCTGGAAGGCGCGCCGGCGGCGCAGATGATTCGACTGCTGGAGGCGCTTGAAGACCACGACGATGTGCAGAACGTCTACTCGAATTTTGATATGGACGCGCAGCAGATGGAAGAGGTCGCCGGTTAGGTTCCTGTTCATGGAAGAATGACGGGGCCGCCGGGAAATGGCGGCCTTTCTCTTGAAGGTTGGACGAGAGTCGGAATGAAGAAAAGACAGCTCTGGGTTTGTGTTCTTCTGGGCGCGGCGTTCGGCGCCTTTGCTTTGGCGGTTTCAGCACAAGCGACTAAGAATGATGCTCCGGCGGAGGCGGAACTGGCCCACGACCCATGGGAGCTGGGGGCGTTTTTTCAGGGGGGACTGGGTGAAGGTGACCGAAGCGACTTTACATTTACGTCTGCGGGCGTGCGGCTTGGGAAGGTGATGACCGACCAGCACCTGCCGGGAATTCTGCGTGGACAGTTCGAATACGCGGGCGAACTGATGCCGTACTGGCAGTCGTTCACGCCGCCTCCGCATATTGGAGTAGCGAATTTCCTTTTTTCCGATGGGAAAATTGTCAGTATGCCTGCTCCCTATGGCGGCGGGACGTATACAGGCGTGAGCATTACGCCGATCATTCTGCGATGGAATTTTGTGCCGAGGCGGAGGTTTGCGCCGTGGCTTCAGGGCGCGGGCGGGATCGTTTATACGACGCACAAATATCCTCCGGATGTGCTGGTGAAGCATGGGACGCCGGGCGGAACGAGCGTGTTCAACTTCACTCCGCAGTTTGGAATTGGCTTTCATTATTTTGTAAAACCGAAACGGTCTGTTGACTTTGCAGCCAATGCGATTCATATTTCGAGTGCCTCGCTTGGTGACCGGAATCCTGGAGTGAACGCCAGCGTTCAGTTCCAGGTTGGCTATACGTGGTGGAAATGACAGAGCCTGCATCTGAGTCCGAGCCTTTGATTGAATGCGTGCCCAATTATTCTGAGGGGCGCGATGCCGCGGTGGTGGAGTCGATTGTGGCGGCAATGGCTGTGAGGGGCGTGTCGCTGTTGGACTATTCGCTTGATGCAGATCACAACCGTTCGGTGGTGACGATCGTGGGTACGCCCGCGGCAATTGTGGAATCGGCTGTCCGCGGCGCTGGACGCGCGGCAGAGCTGATCGATTTGACGACGCAAAGCGGGGTACATCCGAGGATTGGCGCAGCGGACGTGATTCCATTTGTGCCGGTGAGGGATATCTCGCTCGAGCAGTGTGTGATACTGGCGCGGCAGGCAGGCGCGGAGATATGGAAGCGGTACGGAGTGCCGGTGTACTTCTATGAAGCGGCGGCGGCGCGTCCTGATCGGGCAAAGCTGGAAGACGTGCGATTAGGGCAGTTCGAGGGTCTGCGTGAAGCGGTGAAGAAGGAAGCGGCGCGGCGGCCGGATGTGGGTGGGCCGGAGCTGCATCCTACGGCAGGCGCTTCGGCGGTAGGAGCGCGGCGGTTTCTGATCGCGTGGAACCTGTATCTGGACACAGGCGACGTGGCTACGGCACGGTCGATTGCGCGTGAGATTCGCGCCTCGAACGGCGGGTTGACAGGTGTGAAGGCCATGGGCGTGCTTGCGCACGGTGAGGCGCAGATTTCGATGAACATCACAGATTTTCGCCAAACGCCTCTGAGCCAGGTGTATAAGGCAGTGGAAAAGAGTGCGGGCCGATTCGGCGCGAAAGTCGCGCGCGGTGAGCTTATCGGATTGATTCCAGAGGAAGCAGCCGAGCGGGAAAGTGACTGGCTGCGTCATTTCTACGAGTTTGATCCAGAAGAGAAGATTCTGGAACGCAAGCTCGCGCGGCCCATGGAGTGGCCGCGCGTAACGGCTCCGGCGCACCATTAAGTTCAACATCGGACGCGACGTTAAGAGCAACAAGGAACCGAAGTCCGCGTCTAAAATAATGACAGATAGGATCGCGCATTCGCGCCATCCGCAGCAGGAGACAAGGTGAAAGTTCAAAGATTGCTTGCAGGGCTGGCAGTTGCATGCATATGCAGCGGGTTGACCCTGAGCGCGGGCGCGGCGCAGTTGGACACCGATGCGCGCACAGCGATTCCCAGCAATGTGCAGCAGATTATCGTGGTGGATTACCGCGCGATGCAGAACTCGCCCGCGGCCATGGACCTGAAAGCGCGAATTCTTCCTCCTGAGTTGAAGGAATTGGAGCAGGCACTGAAGGCGTCTGGCTTTGACGAGGGCCACGATGTTGACTCGCTGGCGTTTGCGGCCTTCAAGACACCCAACACGGAAGGCGCGCTGACAGTTGGCATTGCGCAGGGGCAGTTTTCTGTGCCGGACATTATTGCCGGGCTGAAGAAAAAGAAGATCAAACCGAAGATGATTCGAGCGAACCAGCTCTATCCCATGGGCGCGAGCGGGATGACGGTTGTGTTCCTAAACCCGACTACGATGGTGTTTGGCGGGACAGAGGCATTGAAGGCGGCGCTAGACGCCCGCGATGGGCTGGCTTCGAACCTTGAGAGCAACCAGAAGATGTTGGAGCAAATGGGTGCAGTGGATTCGCAACCGGTATGGAGCATTCTCGATCAGCAAGGAACACAGTTCATGATGCGGTCGTTGATGGGGCAAGCGTCACAGGTGACCGATTATGACCAGATGAAAAAGCGTTTGCTTGGTTCTCGTTACACCATGAACTTCCAGAATGGGGTGAAGTTCTCGCTGGTGGTGACGACCCCCGATACGTTCACCGCTGCTACGCTCTCGTCACTGCTGAATGCTGCGGCAATGTATGAGAAGCTGCGGGGAACTCCGGTGGAAAAGCAAGCGATCGATGCGACGACGATTGACTCGAGCGCTGGCGAACTGAACGTGAATTATTCCAGTTCGGATAGCCAGTTTTCGGCGCTTTTGGAGTCGCCACTGTTCCAGTCGGTAGTGAAATAGCTAGCAACGTTTGGAAGTTGGCGAAGGAGGGCCTAGCGCTCTCCTTTAGCTTTTTGTGTGGAAAACACGGAGCTAAGTCCAAAAAAATCTTATTTTTCCGGTTGACAAACGTGCACTCCGAGTCGCACTCTGGAACGTTTTCCTGAGGGAAGTATGCCTCCCTGTGCCTGGCGGGTGTTTCATGGCCTTTTCCGCCGGGCATCTTTTTTGTCCGCGAGACGGCATCATCCAAAGGTGAGTTATGGACAAAAATGAGCGCCCGCTCGAACCGGGAATTGTCACAGATTTTTCAGACCGGATGAGCTACGCAGGATACCTGCGGCTAGCGGAGTTGCTGGATCAGCAGCGTCCTTTATCACAGCCCACGCACCACGACGAGATGCTGTTCATTATTCAGCACCAGGTTGCGGAGCTTTGGATCAAGCAGCTGATTCATGAGCTTTCGGCCGCGATCCGGTTTGTGCAGCATGATCAGTTGGATCCTTGCTTCAAGATTCTGTCACGGGCGAAGCTGATCCAGATGCAGCTTTTCAACCAATGGGCGGTTCTGGAGACGCTGACACCTTCGGAATACATGGAGTTTCGCGGAGTTCTGGGGAATGCATCGGGGTTCCAGTCGCATCAGTACCGGAAGCTGGAATTTTTGCTGGGGAACAAGAACCGGGGTGCGCTGCGGGTGTTTGAGTATGACTCCGCGATTCATACGGATTTGCTGGATACGCTCGAGGCTCCGAGCTTGTACGACGAATTTCTGCGGCATCTGGCGCGGCGTGGACTTGCGGTTCCAAACGAGTGCGCTGAACGTGACTGGAGCGAGCCGCACGAGATGAATGATGCGTTGATGGAGGTGTTTCGGGGGATATATGAGCATCCGCGCGAACAATGGGACGCCTACGAGATGTGCGAGAAGCTGGTGGACGTGGAGGAATATTTCCAGTTGTGGCGCTTCCGGCACATGAAAACGGTAGAAAGGATTATTGGATTCAGACGGGGGACCGGGGGATCGTCGGGCGTCGGATTTTTGCGGCAGGCGCTTGAGCTGACGTTCTTTCCGGAATTGCTGGCGGTGCGAACGGGGTTGAAGCAAAAATGAAGACGGCTGAAGCAGTAGCGGCGTTGGGCCGCGGAGCGCTTAATGAAGAGGGAATAACGCGGAATATTGCGCCATTGTTTTCGCGCGTGCTCGCGAGCGAGCGAATCTATTTGGAAAACCACTCGCTGGGGCGTCCTCTAGACACCATGGCGGATGATCTGGCGGAAGGAACGAAGCTTTGGTACAGCAAGCTGGGGCATGCGTGGGAGCAGTGGTTGGTCGAGCGCGAAGCGTTCCGCGGACGCATTGCGCGGCTGATAGGGGCGGAGCGTCCGGATTGCATTGTGCCCAGGGCTTCCGCTGGGCAAGGACTGAGGGCAGTGCTGAACGCGCTCCCGGGTAAGCCACGGGTGGTGACGACGCGGGGCGAATTCGATGCGGTGGACATGATCTTGAAGCAGTACGCCGCATTGGGGCGCATTGATGTGCGCTGGGTCGAGCCCGATGTTCAGGGCGAGTTCTCGGTGGACGCGTTGATGGCGGAAGCAGAGCATGGTGCCGAATTAGTGGTGGTGTCGCTGGTGATGTTCATGACCGGACAAGTGGTTAGCGGACTGAATCGGCTTGCCGAGGCATGTCACGCCTGCGGCGCTCGGCTGCTGGTGGATCTCTACCATGCGGTCGGCGTTTTTCCTGTAGATGTGCAGACGATGGGCGCGGATTTTGCGATTGGAGGAAGTTACAAATATCTCCGTGGCGGCCCGGGCGCGGGGTATTTGTATGTGTCTCCACGAGCGCTGGAGAGCGGGCTGCGTCCATTGGATACGGGCTGGTTCGCGAACGAGGATATGTTTCGGTTTCAGCGGCCGGATCCTCCGACGCTCAGAGCCGGTGGAGATGCTTTTCTAGAGGGAACGCCGGCGGTGCTGACCTGGTACCAGGCGAGGAGTGGAGCAGAGTTCGCACTGGAGATGGGAGTTGCGCGGTTGCGGGAGTATTCGCTGAAGCAGCTTGGGGCGATGCGGGGATACTTGGCGGAGGCTAACGTACAGAACGTGACCGGCGGAGATGAGCGACGCGGGGCGTTTTTGACGATCCGGTTGAGGCGTGCGATGGAGGTTCCCGCGCTGCTGGATAGAGTTGGCGTTGCGTGCGACGCGCGCGGGGAGCGGCTGCGGATATGTCCTGATTGCCTGACGCGTGATGAGGAGTTGCGGCGGGCAGCACGTGCGGTTGGCGCGGTGGTACGTGAGTTGACAGATTGAAGGGATTCACAGATAACGCTGCTTCCGAAGCGCAATCGCTCGCGTCAAAGAATCCAAACGCTGGGTTCAAGCATCCGTAATGTGATCAATAAAGAGGATGCAAGTACCCTCGCAATGGAGTTATATATGCCTTTTCCTATTAAAGTTTGCGTGGAGTGCGGTGAGGAATTTGAACTTAAGCCGAACAAGCCCGGATTTGCGAATCGCTGCCCCGAGTGCAGCGAGCCGGAAAGCGTGGAGTCGACGACCAACGGGGTCGACGCCGAAGAGTTGCGCGGTGCCACGGAAATCAATGCTGCGCGGCGTAAGGCGATTCGGGATTTGCTGTATCGGGGAGAAAACTGAGTTTTGTCCCCGGTTTTCCACGTCGGCTTAGAGTCGAAGTGCGGCCGAACCGAGGCTAAAATTTAGCCATACCCATGGCTGAATTCACACACCTTCATCTGCACACGGATTATTCGCTTCTTGACGGTGCCTGCGACGTGGAGAAGCTGGTGGACCGCGTTGCCGGCCTAGACCAGAAGGCTGTTGCAATTACGGACCACGGCAACATCTACGGAGCGGTGCATTTTTTTGAGGCAGCGAAGAAGCGGGGCATCAAGCCGATTCTCGGCTGTGAGCTCTACATCTGTAAGAAAGACGATCATCGGGCTGATCCGCAGGGCGACGACTACAATCACTTGCTGGTACTTGCGGAAAATGAGGAGGGGTATCGGAACCTTGTTCGCATTACGTCGGAAGCGTCGCTGTATGGCTTTTATCGCAAGCCGCGCGTGAGCAAGAAATACCTGGCTGAACATTCGGCGGGATTGGTCGGATTTTCCGGATGCCTGGCGGGCGAACTCTGCGAGAATCTGATGGCCGGCAACTACGGCGCGGCCAAAACCACGGCCGGGCAGTACCAGGATATTTTTGGGCGCGGCAATTTCTTCCTTGAGATTCAAGACCAGGGGCTGGAACTTGAGAAGAAGATTCATGCGGACTTGTTCCGGCTGGAGCGAGAGCTGGGGATTCCGTTGGTGGCAACCAACGACAGCCACTATCTGTGTGAAGACGACTCCCACGCGCACGAGGTGCTGTTATGCGTGCAAACGGCAGGTTCGATTCACGATCCGAAGCGATTCAAGTTTGATTCTGACCAGTTTTATGTGAAGTCCGCGGCAGAGATGCAGCGGCTGTTCTCGCACGCTCCGGAAGTGGTGAGCCGCACGATGCAGTTCGCGGAGCGCTGCTCGCTGAAGCTGAACCAGGTGGAGAATCCGTTTCCAGAATTTGCGGTTCCTGAGGGGCACACGATTGATAGCTATTTTGAGCAGGTGTGCCGACAGGGCTTGAAGAAGCGCCTGGATACCGCGGTGCGGACCCTGGAAGCCCGGGGAGTGCTGCGCACTCCGGTGCATGAATACGAATCTCGGTTGAATTTCGAGATCGACATTATCAAGCAGATGAAGTACTCAGGGTACTTCCTTATCGTTTGGGATTTCATCAAGTATGCGCGCGACCATGGGATTCCAGTCGGGCCGGGAAGAGGTTCGGCAACGGGTTCGCTGGTCGCGTATGCGATGGAAATCACGAACATCGACCCTATGCAGAATGTGCTGCTTTTTGAGCGCTTTCTGAACCCTGAGCGGGTCACCATGCCCGATATCGATGTGGACTTCTGCCAGAACCGCCGCGGCGAAGTGATCGACTACGTGACGCGGAAGTATGGACGCGAGCAGGTGGCGCAAATCATCACGTTTAATACGATGGCGGCGAAGGCGGCCATCAAGGACGTGGGGCGGGCGCTAGATATGCCGTACGGTGATGTGGATCGGATTGCGAAGCTGGTCCCTACAACGATAGGCGTGACTATTGAACAGGCGCTGAAAGATTCACCACAGTTGCAGGAAGCGTATGACGGCAATCCCCAAATTCGCGAACTGATTGATACAGCGAAAAAGCTGGAAGGGTTGGTGCGCGGCGCGGGCGTGCATGCCTCGGCTGTGGTGATCGCGCCACGTCCACTGGCTGATCTGGTTCCGGTGAGCCGAAGCAAGAACGATGAAATTGTAACGTCCTATGACATGAAGGCCGTTGAGAAAATGGGCCTTCTGAAGATGGACTTCCTGGGCCTTGCGACACTGACGGTGATCACCGACTGTTTAAGGTTGATTGAGCAGACTCGCGGAGAGAAGCTTGATATCGATTTGATCCCGGCGGACGACCCCGAGACGTTCAGGCGGGTGTTTCATACGGCGCTGACGTCGGGGATTTTCCAGTTTGAATCACCCGGCATGCGGGACATTTTGCGACGTTACAAGCCGGACACGGTTGAGGATCTGACTGCGCTGAATGCGCTCTATCGGCCCGGGCCGATGGATATGATCGACGACTTCATCGAGCGCAAATGGGGCCGCAAAAAAGTGGAGTTCCTGTTACCGGAGCTTGAGGGGATACTTAAAGACTCACTCGGAGTGATCGTCTACCAGGAACAGGTGATGCGGATCGCCAATGTGCTCGCGAGCTACTCACTGGGCGAAGCCGACTTGTTGCGGCGCGCGATGGGGAAAAAGAACGCCGAGGCGATGGCGGAACAGCGGGACCGCTTCATGAGCGGCGCTGCGGCACTTGGGCACCCGAAAGCAGCAGTGGGCGAAATCTTCGATCAAATGGCGAAGTTCTCCGGATACGGCTTCAATAAGTCGCACTCTGCGGCGTATGCGCTAGTGGCCTATCAAACGGCGTATTTGAAGACGCATTATCCAGTGGAATTTATGGCGGCGCTGCTGACGTCGGAAATCTCCAAACCTGAAAACGTGGTGAAGTACATCAAGGAATGCCGAGAGTTGGAGATTCCGGTCGAGCCGCCCGATGTTCTTTTCAGCGACGCAGACTTTACGCCGCACGGAAAGGCGATTCGGTTTGGACTGACAGCGATCAAGAACGTGGGGCGAAACGCGATTGACTCAATTCTTTCTGCCCGCGCAGAACTGGCGACGGAAGGGAAGACTTTCGCATCGTATTTCGATTTCTGCGAGCGCGTGGATCTTCGGCTGATGAATAAGCGCGTGCTGGAATCGTTGATCAAGGCCGGCGCGCTGGACTCGTTCGGGCGGCGATCCCAGCTTATGGCAGCGGCAGACAAGGCGATTGAACGCGCGCAGAAGGCGCAGCGCGACAACGCTGCGGGACAGCACGGGCTGTTCGGGATTTTTGATAATGAGCCTGCGGCGGCAAGCGCGGACGAGTTACCCAAGGTTCCGGACTGGGACGAGCACTTGCGGTTGCAGGCGGAAAAAGAGGTGTTAGGGTTCTTTGTGTCCGGACATCCGCTGGACAAGTATGCGGAGAAACTGCGCAATTTGCCCGGCGTGGTGGATACGGCGACTGCACTGGACATGAAGCCCGCTCCACCTACGGGGCGCAGAGGTCAGCAGGCACCGGAGAATGAGGTTGCGATTGCGGGCGTGATTGTGGGCTTGAAAGTTGCGAAGTCGAAGCGCTCCGGCGAACTTTATGCGCAGGCCGCGCTTGAAGACACGGTGGGAAAAATTGATCTGATCTGCTTCCCGAAGGATTATGAGCGGCTGGCGGAGAACCTGAAGATCGAGGTCCCGGTGCTGGTACGCGGGCAATTGCGGGCGGAAGAGGACGCTGCGCCAAAACTGGCGGTTTCGTCGATTCAGGCGCTTGAGGATGTGAAGGTAAAACTGCCGCAGAATGTGCGCATCCGTGTGCCACTGGGGCGGGTGGGCGATGCAGAGTTGGTGGAGCTGAAGGAAATTGTCGCGGGTGCGCCGGGGCCGGCGAAGCTGATGCTGAATCTTGAGCAGGCGGGAGAGTTTTGCGTGGTGCTGGAACCCGCAGCGATGAAGATTGCCGCCGACCGCGCATTCATTGAACGCGCCGAGGCGCTGCTGGGACGCGGCACCGTGCAGGCGCTCGATTGATGGAAATTGCGTTGGGCGGGGTTGCATGGCTGATTGCGTTGTTGTGGGCGGTTGCCACAATGAATGCATTGCGAAAGCTGCCGCGGATTCCAGATGCGCTTGACGAGAGATTCGGCGCGACTCGTCAGGAGAAGCCATTTGTCGCGGTGATTGTGCCCGCGCGTGATGAGGCTGCAAATATAGAAGCAACTCTCCGGTCACTGCTTGCGGCGGAGGGTGTGCGGATGGAGATCATCGCGGTAGATGACCGGTCGACCGATGCAACAGGCGAAATCATGGACCGACTTGCTGCGGAAGCTGAATGCGTGACCGCGCTGCATATTGCCGAGCTTCCAACGGGCTGGATGGGTAAGACGCATGCAATGGCAAGAGCCGCAGCGCAGGCGACGGCCCCCTGGTTGCTGTTTACTGACGGCGATGTGTTGTTTGCGAAAGACACGCTGCTCAGGGCCATCAATTTTGCAGAGGCCGAGAGCGCTGACCATGTGGTGATTTTCCCAACGCTGATTCTGAAAGGCGTCGGCGAGCGCGCGATGATCGCGTTTTTCCAAGGCATTTCCGCGCTGTTTTCGCGATTCTGGAGGATTCCGGTAGAGGGTGCCAAGGAGTCGCTGGGCGTGGGAGCGTTCAACTTGATTCGCGCGGATGTGTATCGCAGCATTGGTGGCTTTGAAGCACTGCGCATGGAAGTGCTGGAAGATTTGCGGCTGGGATTTGAGGTGAAACGGCGCGGCTTTCGGCAGCGCGTGGCGTTTGGCCGCGATCTGGTACGGGTACGCTGGGTGGTGGGTACATTCGGGATGGTAAGAAACATCACGAAGAACTTCTTCGCTGCGTTCCGGTTCCGTGTATGGCTTACCCTGGTTGCGTGCGTCGGGCTTATTGTCTTTTGCCTGGGGCCGTTCGCGGCACTTGCAGGGACCTGGCGGATGCGCGGCGCGGGGGCTCTGACGATGTTGGCGCTAATTGCTCTCTACCGCTATTACCGCCAGTACACGGGTATCGCGGCGTGGTATGCGTTTACGTTCCCGTTTGCCGCATGCCTGGTGTTGTATGCGATTATTCGGTCGATGCTGCTGACGCTGATCCGTGGCGGCGTCGTGTGGCGTGGCACGCATTATCCGCTTCCGGAACTGCGCAAGTATGCGGGACCGCTGCGGTGAGTTTGTGCCGCGTTACCTGACTTTGGCTGCGATCTTCCTTAATTCAGGCAGTACGTTCCCGAGCGCTACAGCTGGGGCGGTTCTCGTTCCGAGACCAAAATATAGATCCCGATAGTGTTGGAACAGGCGGTTGTAGATGGAGACTGCTTGCGGCTCAGGCTGATAAGTGGTGAATGCGAGGCACATGGCGTCCTGTGCGGCTTCCACGTTAGGGTAGATCTTGGCTGCGAGAAACGCGAAGATCCCGGAGCCAAGGCTGGTGGGGACTCCGTCGGGTACGAGAACGGGTTTGCCGAGGACGTTTGCGTAAACCTGATTTAGCACTTTGTTGTTCTGCGGGATGCCACCGCCATTGATGATGCGCTCGACCGGCACGCCGTGATCTGCCATGCGCTCGAGAATAATGCGTGTGTGGAAGGCGGTGCCTTCGATTGCGGCGAAGAGCTCGTCCTGCGCGGTATGGACGAGATTCCAACCGAGTGTGACTCCGCCAAGTTCTGAGTTCACCAGCACGGTGCGATCGCCATTGTCCCAGCTCAGGCGCAGCAGGCCGGTTTGTCCGGCGCGATAATTTTCAAGCCCCTGGGAAAGAGCGGAGACCTTGATTCCGGCGCGGCGAGCGATGGCCTCAAAGATGTCACCCGTGGCTGAGAGGCCGGCTTCGACGCCGGTGAAATGCGGATGCACGCTGCCTGGGACGACTCCGCAAACTCCGGGCACCAGAGTGGCTTTCTTTTCCATTGCGATGATGCATGTTGAGGTGCCAACGACGTTGACGGCATCACCCTCACGGCAGCCGACGCCGACAGCATCCCAGTGGGCGTCGAATGCGCCGACGGGAATGGGGATTCCAGCGCGAAGGCCGAGTTTCTCAGCCCACTGCCGGGCAAGATGGCCAGCGATGTGGTCAGAAGTGCGGTATTCGCCGTCAAAACGAGCGCGGATGCCTTCAAATAGCGGATCGAGCTTTGTGAAGAATTCCTGCGGCGGCAGGCCGCCCCATTTTGGGTTCCACATCCATTTGTGGCCCATGGCGCAGACGCTACGTTTCACTTTGTTCGCGTCGGTGATGCCGGACAACGTAGCGGCCACCATATCGCAGTGTTCGAACGCGGTAGCAAAGTTTTGGCGCTTTTCGGGATTGTGGCGCAGCCAATGAAGTAGTTTGGCAAAGCCCCACTCGTGGGAGTAGACGCCGCCGCACCACTGTATTGCCTCAAGGTCTTCGGCGTGGGCGAGAGCGGTAATCTGCTGGGCTTCCTCCTTGGCGCGGTGATCGCACCAGAGATAATAGTCGTCCAGTGGTTCAAGATTGGCCGCGACGGGAACAACGCTGGACCCGGTAGTGTCGAGGGCGATAGCTTCGACCTGCTCGCCGTTAATGCCGGCTTCGCTGATGGCTTTTCGCGTGGCCTGGGCTAACGCACTCATCTGG
Source organism: Acidobacteriaceae bacterium (assembly GCA_035945555.1). Classification (GTDB taxonomy): domain Bacteria; phylum Acidobacteriota; class Terriglobia; order Terriglobales; family Acidobacteriaceae; genus Silvibacterium. The sequence goes on along the minus strand of DASZAG010000131.1, from coordinate 59,900 downwards.
TCGGCGTGTGATTGAGTCGCGTAGTCGGGATCTTCGCGCTTGCGCTTGAGCGGATACTCGGCGGATGCGGTGCTGAGGCGTCCGCGCCTGCTGTCGAGCAGTGTGACGCGCACACTTAGAGTTCCGAAATCCACGCCTGCGACGATGGCCACCGTGACTTGCTCCTTGGCTGAGATGATGTGAAAACGTTTTATCAAGAGTAACTGAAAAGAGGCCGCCGCCGCAGCCCCTTTCAAGCGCCATGCCGAGTCTATTCTTCGGACTCGTGATGATACATTTCCCAACCGAGATAGCGCGATGCCGCCTCGAAGACCGGGCTGGCGGTCTTCGAAAAGTTCGCCGCAACGTGATGCTCAAAGCCGGTCTCGCATATGTAGCGCAGGAGTTTCTGCATTTTGGGAATACGGACGACGCCCGCGCCGCCAAAGGTTTCGAGCGGATCCTTGGTGAATTCGCCCTGGCCAACGTAGCCGCGAATTTTGCCAGTGAATTCATCAGTGGAGAAGCGGCAGTAGGACATATCGCCGGCCTTCACGCGGCCAACGACCGTGCCGTAGGTGTTCTCCTTACCCACGGTTCCGGCAATGATGGCCTGAAAGTCCATGATGACATCGGCAAAGAAATGCTTGGGCAGGTTAGCGCAGTGGAAGCACACGGCCTTGTCGGGATCGTCTCCGTAGTTATTGTTCCAGTCGAGCAGCGCGCTGGGGGTTTGGCTGGCCAGGGCGAGCGCGTGCATGGAAAGAGTGCCCATCACGTCGGTTTCGCATGCGGAGGGCAGCAATTGCTCGCTCATCATGCTCATGACGGTGCAGGGAACCACGCCGAAGAATTCTTCGAGGGCAGTCCAGCACTGCACGGCTGAGATGGTGCTCTGTGTCTCGCTCATGAAGGAGTCGATGGAGGCACCGAGTTTTGCCATCTTCATGAGAGCAGCTTCGGGCACGTGGCCTGTCTCGACGTATTTACGAATGAGGGCGAGTTTCTGCTGCGCGGCATCATCGTTGTCCTTCATCCGGTCGATGCGGCCGAGAACCTCTGACAGGTCGATGGTGATTACGGAAATCCCGGAGCGTTCTAACAGCTTTTCGCTGTAGCGAACGGTATTGAATGCCTGCGGGCGTGCGCCGAGCGCGCAAATACGAAGATTGCGGAAGCCATCCACAACGCGGCACACAGCAGAGAACCAATCGAGGTCTTTGCGGAAAGCATCGGAGTCGGGCTGAACGGTGTGCTGCCGGGTGATGGAATAGGGAATGCCGTACTGCATGAGATTGTTGCAGGCGGACATCTTGCCGCAGAAGCTGTCGCGGCGGTGGGAAATCTTCATAATGTCTTTGCGGTCGGGCGTAGCCTGCACCAGCACCGGCACGCGGAGCGTAGAGTAGCGAATAGCGTCGGCGATGCCGCGTTCGTCTCCGAAATTAGGGAGCGTAACGATAATGCCATCGATCTGGTCGCGGTGCTTGCGGAAGAGATCACCGCAGCGGCGTGCCTCCTCGTGCGTTTCTACAGCACCGTACTTCGACTCTTCCATGCTCAGCGTCACTACGTTGACACCGGCCTTCTTCAGGACGCCGAGCATCTCATCACGCCCCTCCTTGGCCAGATGGTCAGGGAAGAATCCGCGATTTCCTACGATTAGTCCGAATGTAAGTTGCTTTTTCATTTTTGCCTTTATGGATGAAGTATCTGTGAAGGATTGAATTCAGTCTCTAGCGTTTGTGGCGCGGCCAAAAGCGGATTGTATAGACCAGCCCGGCTACGGCCATCATCGCGCCCCACCAAATCGACGCATGCAGGTTCGAGAGCACCGGGGGATGAGCGAGTGGATGACTCAATTCGTAGATGCCGGATGCGGTGATGATTACACCATAGACAAGGAAAAGCACGCCGCTGAAGAACCAGATAGACATTTCGCGCATTGGATTCTCCTTTACCAGAAGTAGATGTTGAGAAATACGAATACAGCAGCGATAAAGCCCGCCCAGACGATTGGTTTCTGATACCAGTGGTCATCATGTTCTTCCGGAATCTTCGTAGCCCCATAGACCAAGCCTTCCAACTCGGCCTCGGGCCGAGGTTTGGTAGCGTAGCTGACAATCACAGTGACGATAATGCAGACCAGCCAAGACCAGAGCGCACGATAGAGGTCCTGGGCCATGGCTTTCGCATCGGGTGAAAGTGCGACATAGCGCAGGGCACTGGGGTCAACTCGAACCCATTCCCACAATCCAATCGCTGTGCAGGTACCGGAGAGCAGTCCCCAGAAACCGCCGGCTTTAGTGGCGCGCTTCCAGAGCATGCCCAGAATTACGGTTCCGAAGAGCGGCGCAATGAAGAAGCTGAAGAGGCTCTGGACGTAATCCATGATGCTTGCGGCGTGTTGCACGAGGTATGCGGTGCCCACAGAAATGAGTACGCCGATAAACATGCTCCAGCGGCCCATCGAAACGTAGTGCTCGTCGGAAGCGTCGGTATTCAGGAAGGCCCCGTAGATGTCGTAGGTCCAGACGGTGGAGAAGGCGCTCACGTTTCCAGCCATGCCGGACATGAATCCAGCGATGAGAGCTGTGACACCCAGGCCGAGCAGCCCAGGGCCGCAGTAGCGTACCAGCATGAGCGGCAGCACCTCGTTATAGCTGTGCTGACCGGTTGCAACGGCGACCGACTGACCGACAAGATGGAACGGCAACACGGAAAGTGCGAGCAGGCCGGGCAGAATTACGAAGAACGGGATGCACATTTTGAATCCCGCACCAATAATCGGAGCCAGACGCGCGGAGCGCAGATTATTTGCGGAGAGGACGCGCTGAACGACGAGGAAGTCAGTCGTCCAATATCCAAAGCTAATAACAAGGCCCAAGCCGAAGACGATGCCAACCCAGTTCACGCCCATAGAGTTCGTGTTGAAGTGGCCGAGCCCCTGCCACAGATGCACATACTGGGCATTGCCCATGTTGTGGATGATCCGGTGCTTGAGGTTTCCCCAGCTGCCAACTTCAACGAGACCGAGAATCGGCACAAGAAGTGCCCCGGCCCAGATGAGCAGGAATTGGAGAACCTCATTGAAAATCGCTGATCGCAGTCCACCGAGGATCACATAAAGGGCGACTGTCGCGGTTGAGAGCCAAATGCTGAAGTTGAGGTTCCAGCCAAGGACGACCTTCATGACGAGCGCCATAGCGTACATGTTGATGCCGCTCATCAGCACCGTCATGAACGCGAATGTGATGCCTGAAAGGGCGCGCGTAGCCTTGCCGTAACGCAGGTTTAGGTAACCAGGAACGGAGTTGACCTTGGAGATGTAATAGAACGGCATCATGATGATGCCGAGGAAGAGCATGGCTGGAATTGCGCCGATCCAGTACCAGTGCGCGGCGAGAATACCATATTGATACGCCGAGCCCGCCCATCCCATGAGCTCAAGCGAGCCGAGGTTGGCAGAAACGAAGCTGAGGCCGGCGATCCATGCGGTCATTTCGCGCCCAGCCATAAAGAAGTCTTCGCTGGTGTTGGAAACGCCCTTTAGGTAAAAGCCGATGTAAATGACGATGGCGAAGTAAATCGCAATCACCGCGATGTCCACAGCGTTCAGGTGAACAAGTTGCACTCTCGGCGTGATTGCGGAGGCGGCTGCGAGTAGGCTTGCTGGTTCGATCAATCGGGTGTCCTCAACAGTGTGCGATAAAAACGCGGATACACAGATGAATTATTGCTGCCCGTAGGTGGCTTTAGCGCCGTGTTTACGGAAATAGTGGCGGTCGAGCAATGCTTGAGAAACTCCTTTGCAGGCCGCATTCAGGGTTGTGGTGTAGTAACCCATGCGCGCAACGGCCTCAAGCACGACGGCGTTGTGAGCGGCATCTATAGGCGTTGTGCCCCATGCGAAAGGAGCGTGACCACGTACGAGAACGCCGGGAACAGCCGCGGGATCCAGCCCCTCAAATCGGCGCGTGATTGCAATTCCAGTGTTCAGAACATAGTCGCCACCGATGTCCTCGTCGGAAAGCTCATCGGTGACAGGGACTGGGCCGTAGAAATAATCCGCGTGGGTAGTTCCGTAGGCGGGAATAGGACGTCCCGCCTGCGCCCATGCCGTTGCGTACTCGGAATGGGTGTGGACAACCCCGCCGATAGAAGGGAACTCGCGGTAGAGATGCAGGTGCGTTGCGAGGTCAGAGGAAGGACGCAACGTACCCTCCACAATTTTTCCGTTCAAGTCGGTAACGACGAGATCTGAAGGCTTCATCGATTCATAGGGAACGCCGCTTGGCTTAATGGCGACGAGTCCTGATGCGCGGTCGATTCCGCTGGCGTTGCCGAAGGTGTAGAGCACAAGTCCGCGGCGCACAATTTCCAGGTTGGCCTCCAGGACCTCCGCTCTGAGTTGTTCAAGCACTATAATTCGCCCCCGATTCTTCTGAGAATCAATATTGCCATATCGCTAAAGCGATTTACCAGGATTTCTTTGGCAAACGTTTACTGGAAATTTGAAGGTATGCGCTTTACACTGGGCAAGTCAAGAGAAAGTGGTTTCAGTGCCCGCAAAAAAAGCTCCCCAGTCAGCCAAGAAACGCAAGCGTCGTCTCGATATCCGCGATGTTGCCAAACATGCTCGCGTTTCTATCGCAACAGTCTCCCGCACCATCAACGGGGTGCCCACCGTCGACAAACAGCTTGCCGAACGGGTGTGGAAATCCATTGACGCATTGAACTACTTCCCAAACACTCAGGCACGGTCCCTGGTTTCCGGACGCAGTCGCCTATTCGGGCTGCTGATTTCGGAGATTACCAACCCATTTTTCCCTGAGTTGATTCAGGGTTTTGAAGAGGTCGCAGTCAGCAATGGCTACGAGATACTCATCGGCTCGACCAGCTATGACCTGGGGCGCATGGATGTGTGCGTGCGAAGGATGCTTGAGCGAAACGTAGAGGGAGTTGCAGTGATGACCTTCGGCATTGAGCAGCCGGTGCTGGATGAGCTGGCCTCGCGGGACGTTCCGATGGTTTACATGGACACGGCGCCACCGCAACCGTTGGGTCGCGCGCTGATGGTGGATTACCACAAGGGCATTCGCGAGGGAGTACAGCATTTGGCAGCACTAGGACACCGAGACGTGGGGTTTATCAGTGGTCCTCTGCGTCAACGTTCATCGGAGCTACGCAAAGCCGCTTTCCTCAAGTCGATGGATGAGATCGGCGTAACCCCAAACAAGACCTGGCTGCTGGAAGGGGACCACACCCTCGAGGGCGGTATGTCTGCGGTGGAGAAGCTGCTGGAGAGGCAGGATCTGCCAACAGCTATAATGTGCTCCAACGATATGACAGCCATTGGCGCATTGCGGGTGCTGTCGCGCGCCGGCGTGAAGGTTCCGGACGAGATCTCGGTGATTGGCTTTGACGATGTGCATCTGTCGGAGTTTGTCTATCCTCCGTTGACAACGGTGCAAATGTCCCGGAAAGAGATCGCACGGGAAGCGTTTGAATCGCTGCGCGCGGTTCGAGAGACGCCGGACAACCGCGTGCCTCGGATTATCTCGACCCGGCTGATAGTGCGGCAATCGACGAGCTATCCGAGAGGGTCTGTGTTAGGGAAGAACGGCAAGGCCGCTGGTCAGCATCGAGTTCGGGATACGGTAAGCGTCTAAACCGCTTACCTCTGCCGTGCCAACACCAGCGTAATATCGTCCGGCTGCTCGGCGCCCCCGATCCAGCTTCGCAGCGAGTGCATCACCTGTTCTGAGATCGCGTCTAGCGGCAAATGGCGATGCCGACGGACGATTTCCAGCAGACGGTCTTCGCCAAATTCTCCAAACTCATTTTCAGGCTCGGTTACGCCATCGCTGTAGGCGATGAGGATGTCTCCCGGGTGGAGCTGCTCCACAGCCTGCTCATAACTAACGTTGTCGATCAGACCTACAACAGTACCTCCGCAATCGAGCCGGGTAACTGAACCGTCGGCGCGCAGGAGAAGAGGTGGGAGCTGGCCGCCATTCGAGTAGATCAGTCGTCTGTGCAAGCCGTCATAATGCGCGAGGAAGAGAGTGGCGTACTTTTCCGGTTGCGTGCTGCGATACAAGTGGCGGTTCAGGAGGGCTAGAACTCGCCCTGGTTCCTCGAATACCTCGCCGCACTCAGGTTCGTCGTCTGCGGAGATGCCTCCCGCCGCGACCATCTCAGGGACGTTCCTGGCGAGGACCAGTTCCTTCCCTGCAAAGCGGTAGGCGCGAACGGCTGAATGAAGCGTAGCCATGAGGAGGGCGGCTGAAATCCCCTTGCCGCTGATGTCGCCAAGTGCGATGCCCAGGCCGGAATCACCGAAGATGAGAAAGTCGTAGTAGTCTCCGCTGACGGTTCGAGCCGGATAGCAGGCCCCGTGCAGGTCGAGCATGGGGAGATTGATGCTGCTTTGGGGAAAGAGATTGGCTTGGACCTCCTGCGCGATCGAGAGCTCGTTCTGCAAGCGCTCTTTTTCGCGCTGTTCTTCGAGCAGGCGGGCGAGGGAAGCCGTCATGCCGTTGAATGAACGGGCGAGTGCGGCAAGCTGGTCTTTGCGGGTTACGCGGATGCGGTGGCTGAAGTCGCCATGGTCGATGGCTTCAGTGGCGTGATACAGCTCGCGGATGGATTGCGTGATGGTGCGATTGAGCCGTACTGCCAGGAAGAACGCAAACAATTCGAGGACACCGAAACAGACCGCGACCGCAATCAACACGTTCCGCACCACAGTCCCCATAGTCAGCGAGCTAATAAAAAGCCGCTGATACAGCAGCGAGGGACGGGAGGTTACTATCATGGGGGTACCGATGGTATTGCCCGTCTGCCATTCGACCGTCTCCAGCGGAGCGTAGAAGCCGACGGGGATATCGTAGAAATGCGTAGCACGCGGCAGCGTTCCGCCGACAATCGAGCTGTCCTGGACCGGGCTTTTCCCGTTTACCTTGACAACCCGCACACCACCTTTATCCCCGAAGTTTCCAAATTCGACCTCAGACCGCTGCTTGTGCGCGGATGGGTTCTCATAGTTCAAGTCCGGGCTGAGCGTTACGATACCGAGACCATTCGCGATCTGGTCCACGTTGTCTTGTTTTAATGGCAAGCTGGTGATCGTCGTAATGGTTTTGCCCGCGACGGATTGGGTATCGATCGCGCGCAAAAAGAGGTGGTCGTGATCAATGACCACTCCTCTGAAGGTGTCCTTCGACCAAGCGGGCGGTAGTTGGATGGTCGGATCGCTGAGATCGGCCGGAACCAGCGGCAAAGCGCGACCGTTCTCGAATGCGTTAAAGGTGACTCCGGAGTGCTGATGCCCAGAGGAGGTGTCTTCAAATTCGGGCAGACTGAGAGAATTCGTTTTCGGATTTGCGGCGAGCAGATGTGCCGAGTGGAGGGCGAAGGCACGGTTCTCTGAGGCGATATGCGACCGCTCCACGGCGATGACACTATTGGCCGCGAAAATCGCAAATTGCCCAGAAAATGCGTAGAGCATGAAGAGCGCGAGAGTAACGAACAGCACCACAGGCGCGAGTCCCATGAGCAGGTAGGTCGCAACGAGACGGTTGCGGACTTTCCATAGGGCACCGTGCATCAGCCATCGCCAGAACAGGGGAATGCAGAAGGCGATCAACAGCAGGAGCGCGAGGTTGTCAATTCCATGAAAGAACCTGCCTACACTGCCGGGCAGCAATTGGGCCACGAGAAAGAATAGATATGCAAGGAAAAACCAGAAAGCCAGGCGGTGGATCTTCCCCGCAGGCGGGTCGCGGCGCACGCGCCGAAAAACACTGGTTTCAAATTTGCGGAGGTGTCCCATGCGATGGATAAAGTTTAGCTGATGAGGGGTAAGGCTTGAAGTTGGCTTGGCTATGATTTTGCGATTTCATCGAGCAGCACTCTGGCCTTAGTCACCAGTGTGTGGGCGCCGTCGAGGTCGGCCTGATTTAGAGCGGTCTTAGCCTTCTCGAGAAATGTCTTTATCTGTGCGACTGTGGCCTGCTCTTCCTTGCTCAAGGGGCGCTTCGTGACGTTTTCCAGCCCCTTTTGAGTCGAGTCGATCTCGTCCAGAATCTGCTTACGGCGCGGCACGTTGGAGCTGTCGCCAGCAGGAGAGAGCTGCCCGATCGGAGAGATTTCCGTCGGCATGGCGGTCGCGGCCTGTTCCGTCGGAACTTGGCTCGTCGTTGGAGTCTCGACGGGACTCGGCTCAATCGTGGTGTGACGCGGCTTGCGGTAGACGTGCTTGGGCGGCTTGGGCTTTTCCTCCCGAGCCGATGACCTGGGTGGGGGAGGGTTAATTTGCGGCAATTGTGCAGGAGGCACGTCGGGAGGCGTATTGTTGGCCAGATCAGAGACAGGCAGCACCGGCGCCAGAGATTCAGGCGCAAGTGTAGCTCTGGTTCTGTGCCTGCATCCCGCGAGGAAAACGGTGAGCAGGAGCAGCGCCGCTGTCTTGCTCGCGGAATTCATTCGCCGAAACCCCTCAAAGACCCTGCTTTCTCGTTCTCCGGGCCGCGCAGCCCAGATCTGGCTTCCGGTTCCGAAGTGGGGACGACCGGAATGCGCAAAGTGAACGTAGAGCCTTTTCCCACCTTCGATTCTACGTCAAGCTGACCGTGATGCAGTTGTATGATTCGATACGTCATTGCCAACCCGATGCCGCTGCCTCCCCGCTTGGTGGTGAAGTAAAGGTCAAAAATACGGTCCCGAATTTCACTGGGAATTCCTTCTCCGTGGTCTTCGATCTTCACGACGGCGGCGCGTGCATCCTCCGTGAGACGAACAGACAGTTCTCCGCCATTGGTCATGGCCTGCGCTCCGTTCAGCACGACGTTAAGCAATGCCTGTTTGAGGAGGTCGGCATCCACCCGCACATTGACAACGTGGTCCGGTAGATCACTGATCACGTTGATCCTTCTCGTCTCCATTTCCGCGGAGGACAGCATGAGCACGCTCCAGATGATGCTCCTGAGGTCTTGGTCTTTCAACTGCAGCTCCACAGGGCGCGAGAAATCCACCAGCGTTTGGACCACTCTGTCGAGGCGGTGAATTTCGCTCTGGATAATCTCAAGGTGCCGTTCGGCGCCGCTGTCGCCGGTCATCTTGCTGCGAAGCAGTTCCAGATGAACCACAATCGCGTTGATGGGGTTTTTGACTTCGTGGCCAACGCCGGAAGTAAGCCGCCCTATGGCAGCCATGCGCCGCGATACTTCCAGTTCACTCTCAATTTCACGCACGGATTCGAGGTCATGCAGCGTGAGGAGGGCGCCGAGAGACTGGCTCTGATCGGAGTCATGGTTTTCATGGATAAAGTCAAGGGAAATCTCCAGGCGACGGCCTGACTCGGTTGTCAGCTCTTCCTGAACAATTGAAACTCCTGCATCAAACGCATGCCTCACAGTGCGGCCCAGGACCGTGCGTCGGTCGAAAATCTCCTTTACCGGCGCGCCGAGAATCTGGTCGCGGTCGATGTTAAGGAAGCGCTCCACCGAGCGGGAAACTAGAATGGCTCGCGCATCCCGGGTGAAAAGCATCATGCCGTCCTGCAAGTTCGAGAGAATCTGGTCCAGATTTTCCTTGAGGGCCGAAAAGACCTCCTCAACGTTGCGCATGCGACGGCCCAGCCGTTCAATTTTGTGCGAAACCTGCACAACAGTGTCAGAAGACTCGGCTGAGGGTTCAGGTGCGGATTCAAGGGCAGTCGCGGCTGCTGCTTCCGCTTCAGCCTGTAAGGCGTCGAGTCGTTCACTGATTTGAGCTATTGGAGCCAACGCAAGGTTTGCCACGAAGGCGGCAGCGACGATAGAGAGCAATATTGCCAAACCTGCAAAGGTCAAAGCCTCGATCAGCCAGGGGCGCAACGCATGTTCAAGGAAGGTGGTGCGGATGCCGATGCGTATGTTGAGGAATGCCTGCCCGTCGCGGGTCAGTTCGAGAGAGACGTTGTACACACGGGGAGGGCCGAAAACGATTTCGAGCGTATCGATAAGCGAATTCTTGCGCAGAGTTGCGTACTCTGGCCGAGTAGGCAGCTTCTGGTCTTCAAGCGACGGATCGGGCGCCGTGAGCAAGCCTCGGCCGTTGCGGTCTGCAATGGCGATGTCGAGAACAGTAGGCTGGTAGGTGATGACCGAATTGATGAACGAATTCAGGGCGTGATCATTGCGTAGCGCGGAAGCGACGGCGGCACGCACTGAAGCCGGATCGTTGAGATCAATGGTCTGTTCCTTCAAGCCGTTGTCCAACGCCTCGTGCGTGGTGAACAGAAGCTGGTGCGCGATGATGTCACTGGCAAGATAGGATTGCTCAATGTGCTGCTGCAGCAACTGGCTAATGTAAAGCCAGGAGAGGACAAACACCACCACAAACACCAGTCCGGTGATGGCCGCTGCGAGTTTGGTCTTCAAGCGCATTCAGGGTGACAGCGAAACATAAACGGCAGAGCAAGTACAGCAATGCGGCGACCGGGGCCCGACGGGGAGTTCCTTACTGCTCTTCGACAGCATCGGAAACCGAATTCCCGTACTCCTTTAACTTATTGTGCAGCGTTTTCAGACTGATTCCCAGCGTCTCGGCGGCGCGTGTTTTGTTATTTCCGTGCGACTCCAGAGTCTTAAGGATCAGCAGCCTCTCGGCATCGTCAATTGTAGACCCAACCTCTACCCGAATAGCATTTTCCTGCAAGGGAGTTTCAGTTGCTCTGACGGTCGCAGCCGCCCCGAAACCGGGTGGCAAATGGTGCGCTTCCAGCAGCCCCTCACCCGCCAGGACCACCGCTCGCTCGATGGTGTTGCGGAGTTCGCGCACATTGCCGGGCCAGCTGCTCATCATCAGCTGCTGCATCATGCCGCTGTCCATACCCGTAATGTGGCGGTCGTGCTTGCGGTTCATGTCGTCGATCATCGAATCAACGATCAGCGGAATGTCTTCCTTGTGGTCACGCAACGGAGGCATGTGAATGTTAAAAACGTTCAGGCGGTAGAAGAGATCTGCTCGCAAATGTCCGTCGCCCACGGCCACTGAGGGGTCTTTATTAGTTGCAGCCAGCACCCGGACGTCCACTGGCGATTCAACCTTGCTGCCCAGGCGTCGCAACGTTCGTTCCTCCAGAACTCGCAACAGCTTGGCCTGCGTACCGATGGGCATCTCGCCGATTTCGTCGAGGAGCAGCGTGCCTTCTTCCGCAAGCTCAAAGCACCCTGCCCGGCGCTCCATAGCGCCGGTGAACGCGCCTTTCTCGTGGCCGAAAATTTCGCTTTCAATCAGAGTTTCCGGAATCGCTGCGCAGTTTACAGCGACAAAGGGGCGCGCCTTGCGTGGGCTGAGAGAATGCAGAGTGCGAGCCACTAATTCCTTGCCGGTGCCGCTTTCGCCCGTAATCAGCACGGAAACATTTGACGGCGCAATGCGTTCGATCAGCGCGAATATCTCCTGCATTTTCTTCGAGGAGCCGACTAGCGCACCGAGAACCCCGGCATCGCGCAACTTGCGGCGCGTTACTTCCAACTCCTGCTCGGTTTCGCGCTGCCGGGTGGCGTTGGACAGGATTTGGCGCAGCCGCACCGCATCCACAGGCTTCTGGATAAAGTCGTAAGCACCCAGTTTCATGGCGTCGACGGCCGCCTGAATCGAACCTTGCGCCGTGAGCACCACAACCGCCTGATTCTGCCGCAGTTCCCCAAGACGCTCGAGAAGATCCAGCCCGTCCATGCGGGGCATTTTGAGATCAGTGACAACGATGCCCGGCTGGAAGACAAGTGCCTTTTCCAGCGCTTCAACACCGTCGCGTGCAGTCTCGGTACGGTATCCCCAACCAGCGATGAGCTCGGCAAGGCCGGTCAATGCGTGGGGTTCATCTTCCACAATCAGGACTTTTTCCTGGTTAACCATAACAATAGGGGCTGTTTCTCTTGTATCACGCGAGCAGGGCACTTCGACAGGGATTGCGATCGAAGGAAGGGCCCATTTTCCTGGCACAAACCTGTATTCTGGACTCGTATGCTGAATTATGAGATTTCATTGAACGAGTTGCGAGACCTGTTGAGCGTCGACGAAGGAAACAGCTGTGTTTTGCTGGATGTGCGCGAGCCCTGGGAGTACGAAGAGGGACATATCAAGGGAAGCGTTTCGATGCCTATGGGGGATGTTCCGGAGCGAGCGAATCACGAACTTGATCCAGAGTCCCGGATAATTGCTATTTGCCATCATGGAGTCCGATCGATGAGCGTTACCGCGTGGCTCAGGGAGCAGGGATTTGAGCAGGCGCAATCATTGCGGAGCGGTATCGATGCATGGTCAGCAGAAATTGATCCGTCGATTCCCAGATATTAATTTGGATATTAGCTCTCCAGTAATTATCAGGAGAGCTTAGAGCATGACGAGCGGGAGTTTCCCTGATGTGATTTGGGACAATGTTATTACGAGTTTCCGATTGCCCGGCTCTGTTCAGTCCGTTACACTCGTAACACACTCTCCCATGTTCCAGGCGGTCAGAAAAGCCAGGGATATCCGGAGGCTTCCCGGCCTCGGAGCGGTGCGCGTTGACTTGATCGGCACAAGGAGTACCTCGAAGGATGCAAGGGTGGTTGAATCCTCCCAAAGGAGTTCAGTTGGAAGTTCCGAAGGGGAGCTTCGCGCCGTCATCTCCGACGATTACCCCGACGGATATGGGAAAGATCCTGTTCAAGCGCAAGTGGATCATCCTGATCGCAGCGCTCGCAGGAATCGTTATAGGAGTGTTTCGCGCTGAGACAGCGGTTCCTGAATATGAGGCAACCGCGCGGGTGAACGTCGATGTTGGCCGAACCGCAAATATCGGTATCGAAAGCCTGATTCAGCAGAGCGGCGCCTATGTAGACCCGGACGAACTGCTCCAGACGCAGGTGGAGATCATGCGCAGCGACACGGTCGCACTGGACGCGATTAACAACCTGGATCTGTACCATAAGGCTCCATTCTCCGACATATTCAAAAAAAGCCCTTATAACGGCCAATTGACCCCCCAGCAGCGCGCGGACCTGATCCATGAGTTTCAGGGTGCGACATCGATTAGCGTGGTGCCAAATACCGATCTGGTGGATGTGAGCTTCGAAAACGCCGATCCGGGCTTGGCGAAGAACGCCGCAAACGCAATCGTCGACGCATACATCGAGCGCGATCTACGGGCCCGTTATGAAGGGACAAAGCGTGTTTCGGATTGGCTATCCGGGCAACTCACGGGACTAAAGCAACAAGTCGACAATGATCAGAAAGACCTCGCTGATTACGTTCAGAAGCACAATCTTCTTCCTACCGACGGCCAAGGCGGCAGTCTTGTCACAGATAGCTTGACGACTGTGAATCAGCAACTTGCCGAGGCGAAGGCTGATCGCATTGTGAAAGAGGCTCGTTACAAGATGGCTCTCACCCGGAACCCCGAGTTACTCATCTCGGTAGCACCGGGCACGGTCTTGACGTCGTTGCGCCAGGAGCAAGCACAGTTGATGGTTCAGGCTGCACAGTTAAAGGCCAAGTTTGGGCCTGATTATCCGAAAGTCGTGGAGCTGGACAGGCAGCTCGCGAGCGTGCAATCGGATATCGACGCGGAGATCACAAATCTGACGAAGCGCTTTGCAGATGAATACAATACCGCCCTGCAAACTGAAGCGTTGCTACAGTCGCGCTTGGACAGCCTCAAGAGGACGGCATACGAGGAGAACGCTTCTTCGGCTCAGTTTGATGTTCTGAAGCATAATGCCGAATCGGCGGCAGCTCTGTATAGTGCCCTGAATCTAAAGCTGCAAGAGGCCGGAGTTACCGCTGGATTGAACTCAAATAGCGTCGATGTAGTGGATCGTGCGGCCGTTCCCGCGTCCCCGGTATTGCCGAAAAAGCGGTCTGATGTTGCTTTCGGATTACTTGGCGGACTCCTCGTCGGTCTCATCCTCGCCTTTATTCTTGAGACAATGGATGATACTGTTCGGACCTCAGAGGAGGCCGAGTCAATTTCAGAGTTACCCAGCCTGGCCGTCGTGCCGCGATTCCCTGCGAAAAAGGATGCGATCCCCGCGCTTGCTACAGGTGGGCGCAAGCTTCTACCGGACATGGTTTCGACCACCGACCCGCACTCATTAGGGGCGGAGGCGTTTCGCACCTTGCGTTCCGCAATACTCCTATCCGCAGTGGATCGCGACCCCAAAGTTCTGTTAGTGACCAGTAGTTTTGCGGAAGAGGGAAAGTCGACGGTCGCGGCGAATCTTGCGGTCTCCTTTGCGCAGCGAAAGGAGACGGTGCTGCTGGTTGACGCGGATCTGCGCCGCGGAACGACGCACTTGAAATTCGGGCTCTCCAATCGAACGGGGCTCTCAAGCCTGCTCGCGCGCGAATCGGGACGGGAAGCATACGAGCAGCCGTTGGCGGATTTGCCGAATTTGCGGGTGCTCTCGCGCGGCCCCATCCCGCCCAATCCAGGAGAAATGCTCGCTTCGCAAACAATGGGAGAGATATTGAAGCAGTGGCGAAACGAATACGACCGCGTAATTCTCGATTCATCGCCGATCCTCGCTGTTTCGGACTCACTTAGCCTTGCGCCGCTGGCTGACAACGTTGTGATTCTGGTTCGCTCCGGCGTCACGCGCAAGAAGGCGCTTCTGCGGACCCGCGACCTGCTTCGGAGAACGGGTGCGCGCATCTCCGGACTCGTTATCAACGATGCTGACCTGCGCCTTGAGCACTACTACACATACTCACGGGGCTACAGCTATACCTACAAAGCGAACTATGGAGCAGGGTACGGAGCATCAGATGGCAAAAACTAACAGTGTCCTCTGGGCTGTTCTGTGGTGCGTATGTCTAACACCTGGACTCTCAGCACTGACCCAGACGAAACCATCGATGCCAGAAGCTGCGGCCGCACCTGCGATCGTCATCGGCCCCGGCGACGTGCTGGACGTCGAAGTTTTTGATACTCCTGAGTTGTCTCAGCCTACTGCGCGCGTGAGCCAGGCTGGCCAGGTGAATTTGCCGGTTTTAGGCCAGGTGCAGATCGCTGGCCTCAATGCCGACCAAGCAGCGCGCCGCATCGAATCGCAATTGCGCGGTCGGGGAATCATGCTCCAGCCGCACGTTACCGTAACAGTGGTTGAGTATGCGACTCAGGGAGCCACAATATTGGGTGAAGTCAGAACGCCGGGCGTCTATCCGACCTTTGGCGACCGGCGCCTCCTAGATGTAATTGCCATGGCTGGAGGGTTTCAGCCGTCCGCTGGAAAGATTGTCACGATTGCCCACAGGTCGGATCCTCAGCATCCTCAGATCATCAGGCTGGTCCAGAAGGCCCAAGCGCTGGGGCGCCAGGAGAATCCAGTGGTCCAGCCGGGCGACACCATCGTGGTGGGAAGGGCAGGGATCGTCTATATCCTGGGCGCGGTGAACAAGGCGGGAGGATTTCTCATCGATAACAATGAGCACATCTCGCTTATGCAGGCGCTTACCCTCGCCGGCGGATGGAATCAGGCTGCAGCTTTAAGTAAGGCGCGCCTTGTTCGCGCGGTTCCGGGCGGTCACGAGCAAATAACGCTCGACCTCAAGCGCATATTGGAAGGGAAGCAAGCAGATATCAACGTTGAGGATGGCGATATCGTGTATCTTCCGATGAGTCTCGGCAAGACGCTCGCCTATCGGGGAATGGAAGCGATTATCGCGGCCGCACAAACAGCGGTTGTGTACTCCTCCTCTACTGGGACTTTTTGAGATTCAAGCGGACTCCTGATTCATGATCGTGCGAGGAAGGCACTCATCACGCCACGAGCCTCTTGCTTAGCATGGATTGAGCAGTGTTTCGTGCAAGCAGGTTGACATAACTATGCCGCAGCCCATCACAGCAGCGACGGCCCCTCAATCAACTAGCGAGAGGCTGGTATCCAGCGTTAATCTGGCCCGAGTCAGAAATGCAATATTGCTGGTTGTGTCTGTTGCGGTACTTTTACAGCTGATCATATTCTTCAGCACTGACAATCTCGCTGCGTCCGCTATGCTGCTGTGCGGCGCATTCATCGGGCTATTTTACTCGCTGAATCGGCCATTTCTTACTGAGTACCCGCTGTCAACGCTGGCAATTCTGGGATATACGATCTCGTATTTTATAATCGCACCCCTAGGTCAGTTGCTTGATTTTCACAGCGTCCTTCACAATCTGACTCATCATATCCTCGTGTGGGCATACGGACTTACAGGTATGCTCGCCCTTGTGGTGGCTCACTACGTGTACCGCGTGTTCTCGCCCTACGCGAGGGCAAGATGGTCGCTTGCCAATTTTGTTTATCGCCCATTGCACTTCTTCGAAATGCCGGATCCTCTTCAGTTCTGGCTTATGGGTTTCATGGGGGTTGCCGCTACACTCGGAAACCTCCAACTCACGCACGGAGGAGAGACAACCACCGTATCGTCTATCATGCGTGTGTTTCAACCGCTGATCTATACGCCATACTTCATGGCATTCCCAAATCTTCTCGATCCTCGCTACCAGCCGCGTCTTCGGCCGATTCGCCTTGGCCTTGTTGTGTATAGCATTTTGGTTATCGCAGTTTCCTTCATGGCGAACAGCAGGAGTTACTTGTTTACCGGTTTCGCTTCTCTTGTCCTTGTGTATGGTTACAGGGTCTTGACTGGAACGATCTCTCCCCCAAGACTCACATTCCGATCGTTCGTGATCCTACTTGCCTGCGCTTGGATTGTTACGGGGCCATTTACCAATATGGCCGCATCGATGGTTGTAGTGCGAAAAATGAGAGGCAGCGTATCGCCTCGCGAACTGGCAAGAGAGACGTGGAGCGTATACCGAAGCGGGATAGCAGTCAAAGCAATTGAAGCGGGGGCGAGCCGCTCTTTTCACCGCTACGATGAAACCTACTACAACAACATTTTCCTGGATAGAATCGGGAACGTGCGGTTTACCGATATATCGATTAACGCAGCAAATGGAGTAGCATCCCTGGGAGACCTCTCGTACTTCAGGAAAATCGAACGTGATCGAGTAATAGCCATACTACCTGAACCGTTTCTGCGGGCCTTACATCTACGTCTGGATAAGAGAGAGGTGCTAGGCGGATCTAGCGAAGACTATTTATACCACTTGGCCACCGGGAATCCTGCTACAGGATTTAGGGAAGGATTTGGATTAGTAATCTTAAACGCTACGCTCGGAATGATGTGGCCACTCTACGTGGTGCTCATGTCGACGGTTCTATTCGTCGTCTTAGATGCGCGCTGCGATTTGACGGCGGATGCGGACAACCGAGGACAGCAGACAGCTCAATATACTGCATTTAACCCCATTATCGCTGGCGCGTTATTTTCCTACGCAACGATCGTTACGGTATTTGGGCTCCAGGACGTCGCCTCTTATCTAGGAGTATTCACCCGTGGAGTTATCGAGGTGGCGTTGGTATATGCAGTTGCGTTCATACTTACGAAAGCGGTGTCATCGTTAGTGCTGGGCTGGGCACTGCGAGCGGAGGATGTCCCGCAGCGCGGAGCATGAGTTTTCGTTATATCCTGATAGTGAGATATGCCGCTGTCGGCGCACGCGTGGTCTTCTTCGAGGGGCACGCTAAGTGCAAGAAAAGGTGGAATGAAGCGCAACAGCAAATGTCGACTCGTATGGCTCTGTATGCTCGCACTGTCTTATGCCTGCTTCGCCATGGGCCAGAGCCTCGACGCCAGCCTGCCGTCCGCCCAAATTGACAGCAATATTTCGTCGATGCCACAGGCGTCGAATTCAGGTGGAGAGCACGTAAAGGCTGCGATCCATCCCCTCGCGCAAGGCGAGTTGCCGAGTGTTCAGGTTAACAGTGACGTAACGGAAAATGTCGAAGCGATTGTTCAGGCTGATAGAGTTCCTTCCGCTCCATCATCAACCGCCATCCGTGGATGGCGAGCTGCGCGGCGCCAGTCAAATCGCGGCCGATATGCCGAAATTCGTTCTGTGAATCGATCGATTTCTTCTCGGGCGCCCAGGACGGCGGGCGGGGTACTTGGACGGGGAGCGACACAACGAACCTCAGACAAATTGCGGGCCGAGACTAAGCCCCAATCTATCGCGAGCGACCTTTCAGACTCAGGCGGCGAGTTCGATATCTACCAAGAGAATTTCCCCGATAGCACGCAAAGGGCAACCTTTGCCAGTCCGCCCGACCCTGGAACTGAAAGTCCGCTCGCGTGGAGCCCGAGTCTGAGTGTCGGATTGCGTGATATGCAAACAACGCAATTCCTGAACCCGAGCCTCCGCCCCAAACCTAGGGGGCAGAGGCGGCGCAGTTTGCTCAGAAGGAATGGCCCACTGGGTGAAGCGTCGGCTTTGCATAGCCCCGTCGATAAGGATCTGAATCCGGACCCCGAGCGTCAGCTACAGGACGATTTGGACCAGCCCACGTTCTCCGCTTCGCCCTCATCTATAGACCAGCCGCTCGATCCGAATGTTGAACGATAAACTTCAGAGCCATAGATTCCTTATAGATCTCTGTCCTAAAAGGCCCGATCAATGAGATTGAAGTCCTCCCGCAAATGTGGCGAAGAGGACTGTCGACCGTACTTCCGAGGTCCAGCATGTTTATCGACCCGCGAGTGAGTGATGATACTGCGCGCGCTCTGAATCGTATTGGAAATATCGCTTGAGATGTAGGAATCGTACCTCGATCAGATCGTAGCTGGCTTTCGACACAAGGAAAACTAAGAGGAAATTCACCGGCAACAGAATGAGTCCCGCCGAAGCTAGGGAGTGCAGATGCTCCTCCAGATATACCAGCGCAGAAAGCCACGCCGCACGGAACAGCAAATGATAGACGTAGAACCCATAGCTGTACTTGCCCAGTACGCGCAGTGGCCTTAGATGAAATAGTCGGTATACCGGTGATTCCGACCGTAAGGCCATCCCGATTAGGCCCGCGCCCGCCAGCGCAGTACATGTCAATCCCACCGAAAGGAGCCAGGGAGAGTTGTCAGCAGGCGACAGGGTGAAGATTGCCAGCACAGCTCCGAGGAACACCCAAAAGACCCATTTCGACGCGCGCTGCCATCGATCAGCCGCTGGGCCGCGCAGCAGCAGGGCCAGAACGCCCCCGATCAGCAACGAATCCATGCGGAATGGTAGCGTCCGAATGATCCAGGTCGCTCCGATTACGAGGCCAAATTTCGAGATCATCGCAACGCGGAGAGCCAGCGACAATGCCGAAATCGCAATCGCGACTTGAATCAGCTTAACCCGGTCACGCACGAACCACACCACCAGCGGCCAGACCAGATAAAATTGCTCTTCCACGCACAGCGACCAAAAATGGCTGATGCTCACGCTTGCAGCCGGGTGATTTGCGCTGATCATGCCGTACAAGTCCCAATGAAAGTTGGCAAAGAAGTTGCCGACATAAAAGACAAATGTCAGCTGAATCCAGTGCCATTCATAATGGAAGATCGGCGTCAACAGCAACAGCAACGCCACAACAATATAGAAAACCGGCAGGATGCGGAGCGAACGGCGGATATAGAAGCGCGAGAAATACCGCGAGTCCGCTCTCGTGTCGTACAGGATTCCTGTAATCAGGAATCCTGATAGTACAAAAAAAAGGTCCACGCCTACCCAGCCGCGCTCGCGCACAGCGTTGACCACCTGCAGCATCATGCCCCCGTGCGAGCCGCCACCATAGTGGCGCGCGAAGACCAGCGTAATCGCCAACGCGCGAATTCCGTCGAGTGCCGGAAAGCGTGTCTTGAAATCTATCGGGCCAAACGGCCGTTTGTCAGAAGGCATGCAGAAATCTCCGAAATCCGGAATGGAGTTCGGGGCTGCAAGCCCCACAACCCTCCCTTACGGCCACTCGCGGCTCAGGCTCGCTCAATCGCCAGGGATTCAATGACCACTGGCTTGTGCGGCTTGTCCTGTGCGCCCCGGGGAACGCGCGAGATTTTTTCAGCCACATCCTGCCCCTCAACCACCTCGCCGAAGATGGTGTGCTTGCCTGTGAGCCAGTCCGTGGCCGCCACAGTGATGAAGAACTGCGACCCGTTGGTGTTCGGGCCGGCATTGGCCATAGCCAGCTTTCCAGGAGCGCTAAACTTGTGCGGCGAGCCTTTTGTCTCGTCTTCGAATTTATAACCGGGACCACCAAAACCAGTGCCGGCCGGATCTCCGCCCTGAATCATAAAGTCGGGAATGACGCGATGGAATACACCGCCGTCGTAGAGCTTGTCGCTGCTCTTTTTATGTGTCACCGGATGAGTCCATTCGCGTTTGCCTTCGGCTAGCTCGACAAAATTTGCGACTGTCTTCGGCGCTTCCTTCTCGAATAGGCGGGCAACGATGCGGCCCTCGCTGGTGTTAAAGACGGCATAGGTTCCTGGTTGACGATTCATTAGAGATACTCCTTTGGAAATTAATTTTGAGGTGTAGCTGCCGGCGCGTCGGGAGCTCCTGCCGATGGCGGAGGTGGAATTGGCTGGCCTTGCTGCACGATTGTGATCTTCTCCAGAACCACCGGTGTGAGCGGTTTGTCATTTGAATCGCGCTCCACATCGGCAATAGATTCGGCCACCAACACGCTGTGCTGGTCGCACTGTCCGAAGATGGTGTAGGTTTGATTACCTTTTAGGAAGGGTGCAGTTGTAATAAAGAATTGAGAACCGTCGGTATTCGGCCCGGAGTTGGCCATTGCGAGTCTTCCTGAAACGTCATAATTCAGGTTAGGAGCAAACTCGTCAGGAATGGCGTAACCGGGACCACCCTCTCCAGTACCCAGCGGATCTCCGCCCTGAATCATGAAGCCCGGGATGACTCGGTGAAACGTGGTTCCGTTATAAAACGTCTTGCCATGCATTAGCTGGTGTGTCGCAGGGTTTGTCCAATCCTTTGTGCCTTCGGCCAATCCGATAAAGTTGGCGACAGTCTTCGGAGCTTCCTGCGAGAAAAGCTTGCAGGTCATGCGGCCCATGGAGGTGTCGAATACAGCAGTAGGTCCAGTAGGCTGAGGGCTGACGTTTGATTGCGCGTCGGGCGAATCGGGAAGTGGCTGACTTGCCGAGGAGGCGGTGGAAGATTGCTGCGCAAAAGCACACGCTGCAAACAGGGAAGTAGCGGTACAAAGCAAAAGGGCGTGGCGAATGGTTCTCATGTAATCAGGAGATTTCACATTTCAGAGTAAACCGCTTTGGCTATTGACTGCTACTCGGGGCCGGAAATAGACGACTTCTTCCTCGGTCTTGACGACTTTGCGAATCACGAGCGGCATTGGAGCGGAACTAGCTAGTGGCGTTGGGGTCGATGTCCAGCTTCGATCCGTTGCTCCATTCAGTCATAGGACGAACGCAACGCATGCGCTGTTCGTGCCTCTTAGGGCTGGCAATCCGAAAATCGCGGTTCATGGTCGCGATAACCTGGAGCGGAATTTCCTTGGGGCACGCGGCGGTGCACTCGCCTATGTTCGTGCAGTTGCCGAAACCTTCAAGATTCATCTGCGCCACCATGTTCAGCGCGCGTTCGTCCTTTTCGATTTCGCCCTGCGGCAATAGACCGAGATGGGTGATTTTCGCTCCAGTAAATAGCGCGGCAGAAGCATTGGGGCATGCGGCCACGCAGGCTCCACACCCTATGCAGGCTGCCGCGTCCATGGCGTGGTCGGCGGTCTCCTTGCCTACGAGAATGGCATTGCCGTCCGGGGCATTGCCCGTTGACACCGAAATATACCCACCCGCTTCAATGATGCGATCGAAAGCGCGGCGATCAACCACTAAGTCCTTGAGAGGCAGAAACGGCTTTGCTCGCCACGGCTCGAGGACGAGTTCCTCCCCATTTTTGAAATGCCGCATTGTGAGCTGGCATACGGTGGTCGCACGTTCCGGGCCGTGTGCCACGCCGTTGATCATGAAGCCGCATGATCCACAGATGCCTTCGCGACAGTCGTGCTCGAAGGCAACTGGCTCTTCACCGCGTTCGATCAGAGTCTCGTTCAGCACGTCGAGACATTCCAGCATCGACATTTCGGCGTTTACGTCATCCACCGTGTAGCTGACGAATTTGCCTTTGTCACCGCCGCTCTTTTGTCGCCAGATCTTCAGTGTCAATTTCATTATTTATAGCTCCTCTGGCTGGGGTGAACGTATTCGAATTCAAGCGGCTCCTTGGTCAGAACCGGTGGACTATCCGGACCGGTGTAACCCCAGGCGGCCACATAGGAGAAGTGTTCATCGTCGCGTTGCGCCTCGCCGTCGGGAGTCTGGTACTCCTCGCGGAAATGTCCGCCGCAGCTTTCATTTCGATCTCGCGCATCGATGCACATTAACTCGGCAAGTTCGAAGAAGTCCGCAACCCGGCCCGCTTTCTCAAGGCTTTGGTTCAAGTCATCGCCGCTTCCGGGAACAGTTACATCCCGCCAGTATTCGTGGCGGAGTTCGCGAATATTGCCGACGGCGGTCTCCAGCCCTTCCGCATTACGTGACATTCCGCAGTATTCCCATACCAACCGGCCCAGTTCACGATGGAAGGAGTCGACGGTGCGTTTGCCCTTGATGGAGAGCAACTTGTCTATGTTCGTTCGAACTGCAACCATTGCATCCCGAACCTCGGGGCGCGATTCATCAACTTTGGCGGGCTTCGCGGTCGCAAGATAATTCCCGACGGTGTAGGGAATGATGAAGTAGCCGTCCGACAGACCCTGCATGAGCGCGCTTGCGCCGAGGCGATTGGCTCCATGGTCTGAGAAGTTTGCTTCGCCCGCGACAAAGAGCCCCGGAATGGTGCTTTGCAGGTTGTAGTCGACCCACAGGCCACCCATCGTATAGTGAATGGCGGGGTAAATGCGCATTGGAACTTTATAAGGATCCTCGTCAGTGATGCGCTGGTACATGTCGAACAGATTGCCGTAGCGTTCGCGGATCGTCTGCTCGCCTAACCGTCCAATCGCCTCTTTGAAATCCAGATAGACACCGAGACCGCTTTCGCCCACCCCGCGGCCTTCGTCGCACATATTTTTCGCGTTGCGCGAAGCCACGTCACGCGGAACCAGATTGCCGAAGGCAGGATAGCGGCGCTCCAGATAGTAGTCGCGGTCCTCCGATGGAATCTGATTGGGAGGACGCTTGTCACCCTTCTGCTTAGGGACCCAGATGCGGCCGTCGTTGCGCAGCGACTCTGACATCAGAGTCAGCTTCGACTGGTAGTCGCCCGAGACGGGAATGCAGGTGGGATGAATCTGAGTAAAGCAGGGATTTGCAAAAAGTGCCCCACGCTTGTGTGCACGCCATATTGCTGTCGCGTTCGATCCCTTGGCGTTTGTCGACAGGTAATAGACGTTGCCATAACCACCTGTTGCCATCACAATCGCGTCACCTAAGTGGACGCTCAATTCGCCGGTAACAAGGTTGCGCGTCACAATGCCTCGCGCCTGCCCATCGATCACGATCAGATCCAGCATTTCCGTGCGCGAGAACATGGTGACGGTTCCGGCACGTACTTGCCGCTCCAGCGCCTGATAGGCTCCGAGCAGCAGTTGCTGACCGGTCTGCCCACGCGCGTAAAAGGTGCGTGAAACCTGTGCTCCGCCAAACGACCTGTTGGTGAGCGTGCCACCGTATTCGCGAGCGAAGGGAACACCCTGAGCGACGCACTGATCAATGATCTTCACGCTGTTTTCAGCGAGCCGGTACACATTGGCTTCGCGTGAGCGGAAATCGCCACCCTTTACGGTGTCGTAAAACAGGCGATAAACGCTGTCGCCGTCGTTCTGATAATTCTTGGCGGCATTAATGCCGCCCTGTGCGGCAATGGAGTGCGCGCGGCGCGGCGAATCCTGGAAGCAGAAACAGCGGACGCGATAGCCAAGCTCTCCGAGCGATGCGGCTGCAGAGGCGCCGGCGAGCCCCGATCCGAGCACCAGAACGGTGTGCTTGCGCTTATTGGCGGGGTTCACCAGCTTCATATCGAAGAGGGATTTTTCCCACGCCTTTTCAATTGGGCCAGAAGGAATTCTTGCGTCGAGTTTCATTTACTTGAGTAGCCCCGTAAGTACGCTGATGGGAATCAGAATGTATCCAATGACGATGACGGCCGATATAGCCAACGCTGTCCTTTTCAGGACCCGCTCCCGGGCCGGAGACTGCGGCATGCCGAAAGATTGCAGCATGCTCCAGAGGCCATGACGCAGATGAAATCCCAGCAGGATAAGCGCAAAAATGTACCATGCCGAAACCCACCAAACCTGGAAGCCCGCGAGCACGTTGTGGTAAACATCGTGCGGAATGAACACCGAATTGGGATGAATTGTTCCGGAGGTGAACTCCAGCAGGTGGAAGATGACGAAGGCCAGAATGATCGGGCCCGACCAGTACATCGTCCGCGACGCATAGGAGGAATTGATCGCCTTTTTGCGCGCATAGCCTACAGGGCGGGCAGCCTTGTTCCGCAGCGCCAACTGCACGGTGGCAACAATGTGCAGCACGACCGAGCCAATCAGAATAATGCGAGCAATCCACAGCAGCGTGTCGTCAAAATGCAAGATCGCCGCATATGAGTTATATCGCGCAGGTCCGGCAAACACCAGCAGGTTGCCCAGCAGATGCCCTATGACAAAAAGGAAAAGTATGAAGCCCGTAACGGCCATCACAATCTTCTTGCCGTTGGTTGATTGCCAAAAGTTCGGCGCCCTTTGCGGTAAATTGATCCCGGTTGTCGATGTAGCCGCGCTCATTGGATGTTCCAAGCCTTGCTGAGATGAAGCATTTGCGCTTTGGTCCTCTTGTATTTAACGGTGAACATGGAATCAGCGGTGGGCAGATGCTTCTGCCGCTGAATCGGAAGCATCAATACCCATTATTCGTTCGTCAAGCGGCAAGCGTCAAGAAACCGCGCCGCATCGAACGCGAAGCGGCGGCGAAGTAACGACCAAGGATCAGCTTTAAGCGTCCGGTCGCTCGGTATCGTTCAGGTCAGGAAAGATCGTTACCCGCAGCTTCGTCGCGCCGTAGGGAATTAGCGCAACCGTCTCGGTGGTTTCATTCACTTTGGCCACGCTAAGGTCGGGCAATGGAGGGGTAAACTTCTGCCCCGGTTTGTCCGGATTCGCGAGCAGTTCCCAGCCGTCGATCTTCTTTGCCGGAACCGACAGTGTAATCGGCGGCTTGCTCCATGGATCATCCGTCATCGCCTGCCGCTGTATCTTTATCTGGCCGTCAAGATCTGACTGCTTCAGCAGAAGCCCATAATTCCAATCGCTTGCTGGCATCGCATTCCAGGCAGGAAACTCGGCAGTTGTGTATTTTGGCTGGACAACGGGCGCCCATGTCTCCTTGATGGGCAATGAGTAGACGAGCGGCCCATGTTCAAGAGCGATCCCGCTCTCCGGCCATCTGGAAACGGCAAGCCTCATCGGCAACGACAGCATAATCTTGTCGCCCGGCTTGAACCTGCGCCTCAGAGTGATAAAGCCCTTGCTTACGGCAGGATTCTTTACGGGCACGCCGTTGACGGCGACCTCTGGCTCGCTGCACCACGCCGGAATCCGCAAGGATAAGGGAAACGTGACAGCTTGCTTGCTGTTGAAGGTGAAGTTGATTCGTTCTTCAAAGGGATAATCTGTGGACTGGACAATCTCGATGGGTACCTGATCCGGCCCTGCTACGGTGTTCAGCTTGGACGGCCCGTAGAGAGTGGCCACCACCCCGCCACCTTCGCCACGCATCCACATGCGAATAACGTAGTTCGGCAAGAATCGATGAACGTTGCCTCCGCAGCACGCCGTGCGTTGCCCAGGATTCGGCTGATACGCCATCATGTAGCCGCCGTGCTCCATTACATTGTGGTCGGAATCCATCGTCGCGAGGAATTGGTTTGGGCAAGAAAAATACTGTAACGCTTTCCAGTCATTCTTTATCGCTCCTGGAGCCGCGTTGAAGCATGCTCGCTCAATTCGATCTCCCCACACGCCGTCTCCAGTTGCCATCAGCAGGTACCCCCACGACCAGGTGTGATCGGTGATGTCGCACGTCTCGTGGGAATCCAGAGAGGTCCGCGTGCGGAACCACTCGGAGGTCGAGGGGATGCCATCGATCAGCATATGGTGATCAAAAATCCGACGCTGTGCCGCCAACGCAAAACGCAAGTACTCTGGGTTCCCTGTGTGGTTATAGAGAATGGCTGGCAACTTGGAGGTCTCTGCATAAGTCACTCCGTGCGCGTTGATCGGTGTATTCGCGTACACGCGCAGCAACGACAAGTCGCCGTGATCGGGATCTGACGCCTTCATTAGATAGTCCCGCCAGGCCTTCTCCGCTTTCGCAAGCAGGCGCGCATCGCCGCTCTGCTCATAACACCACAGTATTTCTTCAATGTTTGTGACATTGCGCGTGGGTACTCCATAGTCCGCCGGATCGGAGAGGTAGTGCTTCACCATTGCCGCGACAATGTCCCGGTCGCTATCCGCCTTCGCCTCTGAAGTTGCCATCAGGCTGCGGAAGAACACGTTCTGCGGCCACCGATGGAAATCCTCGTTGGGGTCTTCAAAAAACATAGGGCCTAAGTAACCATTCGGTCCCGGATGGTCGAGGGTGAAATTTATGCTCTTTAGCACGCGATCCATCAGCGCCTGGTCGTCCATTACGATGGCGAGTCGAGTTGCGCCATCAATCCAATAAGCCTTCTGCTCCCATGGCCACCAGGATTCTCCCTCTTCTTCACCATTCCAGTACGGTGAGGTAAACGGCCATGAGACATCAGGCAGATGTGAACCCAATTGGGCGGCTTGCTTCTGCATGTAGACGCGCAGCCAACCCTCGGGCGTCACGGATCCGGGAGCCAGTTCATCAAATGCCGAATAGGTGCTGGTCTTTGCCGCAGGATCTGTTAACGCGAATCCGCGTTTTGACGCGAGCAGCAGGGCAGAGCTCATCGCTGCCACGCGCAGAAAATCCCGGCGACTTAGGTCATGGTTGTGGCTGATTTTGTCTTGATGAGAGGAGAAATGCGATTCGTGCGCAGACAGATTTGAAAGAGTCTCTTTGTCCTGAGTCATACCATTTTCACAGTAGGGATTTCGACCAGCAATGCCCCTTTGTGAACGTTTTTCCGTTTCACAGCAGGTCACGTTTGCTTTCGGACTCCACGATAACACTCTTTCCCGCGCGCAAGCATTTTTGCAATTGAGAATCCGCCTTTCACTTGAGATAATTGCCGGGCAAGATGGAGGCTCTCCTTTGAATCGTTCGCGAAGTGGTCTTCTGTTTTTCGCAATCGCCGCCGTTGTTGCCGTTCCAGCACTCTCGCACGCGCAGGATACGGTAACTACCCAAACAGTCAAGATGGTCATGGTGCGAGCCAACCTGTCCAAAACCCTGGACGCGAAGAAGACGAAGGTCAACGACCCGGTCGCAGCAAAACTCATGTATGACGGGAAGTTTCAAGACGGGACCATTTTGCCGCGCAACACAGTCCTCTCGGGCCACGTTGACCGCGTGCAGCCCTCGGAAAAGAAAAGCGACTCGTTAATCCAGGTCACTCTCGATAAGGCAGTTTTAAAGGATGGGAAAGTCATCCCCATCAAGGCCACGATCATGAAGCTTCACGCGCTTGTCTCTCCTTTTGCCTCAGTCGCGGGCGGCGACTCGGGAACAAGCGTCAGTCCAAGCTCGGCTGCTCCCGCGGATTCTCAGTCCGGAGCCGACGGCGTTAACGGAGTCACGCTGCAGAGTGACGTCGATCAGTCCTATTCTGGGATCTTCCAGTCCAGCGGAAGAAACGTCCGCCTATCCGGAGGAACCGAAATGGATATCGCCATAGGGGAATTGCCGGCAAAAACGCAGTCCCAGTAAGCAATCAGCTTATCGCGGGGCGCGCGCAGCGTACATCGCAAATAACAGATTGCGTAGCGCCCGCCCACGGTGGCTCAGGCCGTCCTTTGTTGTGAGATCGATTTCCGCCATCGTCTGTTCAAGTGAAGGCAAATAGAACAGCGGGTCGTACCCGAATCCGCCTTCGCCTCGCGGTGATGTCAGAATCTCGCCCTCCACTGATCCCTCGCCGGTGTACAGACTCACACCATTGCGCGCGCCAGCCAGCACGCAGCGGTATCGCGCTCCGCGCTTTTCCTGCCGAACTGCATGTAGCCGCGAAAGCAAGTAGAGATTGTTTCTCTCATCCGCAGAAACAGGCTTGTCGGACGTAAACCCCGCGTCCTGCGCATAACGCGCAGAGCGCACTCCCGGCTCTCCGCCAAGCGCGTCCACTTCCAACCCGGAATCGTCAGCAATCACAATTTGGTCTGGGGCATAGCCGCTGTAGTAGGTTGCTTTGGCGCGGGCATTGCCATCGAAAGTCGGCGCATCTTCCACCGGAGCCGGAATCCTGGTCAAGCCGGGCAAGGGTTGCAACTCCACATTGAGCTCTTTGGTCGCGATCGCAAAGTCTCGCAGCTTGCCCGGATTGCTGGTGGCGATGTAGAGGATCACCCCTCTACATTAACCGTAGATGCCCCTCAACGCGGGATAAATCTTCCGGTAGGCCTTGTATCCGCTAGCGTATTGCTCTTTGGCGTCCGCGTCTGGCTTAATCTGCTGCGCCACTTCAATCGCAACCGCGCAGGCGGAATCGAGGTTCTCCCAGCTGCCGACGCCCACTCCTGCGAGCAGCGCGGCCCCGAAAGCAGCACCCTCCTCGGCCACTAATACGTCGCAAGGGTAGTTGTAGATCGAAGCCTGGACCTCGCGCCACAGCGCCCCTCGGGCACCGCCTCCGCCGAGTCGAACTCCGTTTACCGGAATCCCCAATTCCTCGAATAGGGTCAAAGTATCCTTGAGCGAATACGCCACGCCTTCAAGTACGGCGCGCACCAGGTGCCCACGCGAATGGCCCGCCGTAAGCCCCACAAAAGCCGCGCGCGCCTGCGAGTCCAAATGCGGCGTGCGTTCGCCTAGCAGATACGGTGTCCAGAGGAGGCCATCACTGCCCGCCGGAACCTGACCCGCCTCCGCCGTGAGTTCGTGGTAGTCCGCGCCCGGAGCAATCGTATCGCGCAGCCATCGCAGCGAGAGCCCAGCCGCCTGCGTTACCCCCATCACATGCCAGCGTCTTGGCACCGCATGGCAAAACGTATGCAATCGTCCCTGCGGATCGCGGGTGGGAGCGGCGGTTGCAGCAAATACTACCCCGGATGTGCCGATGGTAGCCGACACGGATCCCGGTTCCAGGATTCCCATTCCGACCGCGCCAGCCCCCTGATCGCCGGCTCCGGCCACAACCGGTGTTCCGGCCGACAGGCCCGTCATCTCGGAAGCCTCCCTGGATATCTTCGCGCAGACCTCCTGGGACTCAAACAACTGTGGTAGCCACGATTCCGGTATCCCCGCAGCCCGCGCCACTTCGCTCGACCAGAGTCGGTGGGCCACGTCCAGCAGCAGCGTGCCCGAAGCTTCTTGCACATCCATGGCGTAGGTTCCGGTCAGGCGATAGCGCACGTAGTCCTTGGGGCAGAGCACGTGTGCAATGCGCGCAAAGGTTTCCGGCTCGTGATTCCGAACCCACAATAATTTCGTGAGCGTAAAGTTGGGCAGCGCGGGATTCGCGGTCAACTCAATCAGGCGCTCGCGTCCGATCTCTTTGTGCAGCCACTCACACTCGGCATCCGTGCGTTGGTCGCACCAAATCAGGGACGGCCGCAATACCTCGCCAGCACTATCAAGCATGACTGCACCGTGCATCTGGCCGGTCAGCCCAACGGCGTCAATCCGGGCACCGCTGGCGGCGACGACTTCGCGGATAGCCTCTCTTGCGGCTCGCCACCAGTCTTCAGGATCCTGTTCTGCCCATCCTGGCCTGGGGCTGCGAAAAGGAGCATGCTCGCACGATGCCGAGGCCACCAATGTGCCTCGCGAGTTAACCAGTACGGCGCGCGTGCCGCCAGTGCCGATATCGAGGCCAAGAAACAAGGCAGAATCTCCAGAACTAAAGCGATGTACTGGACTCTACTCTATCATTCTGGTTAATTGTTCTAGTTCTACGCAAGAAAAAGCCCACCCTTTTGAGGTGGCTTGGAGTCTTGTTGCGTGAGCAATCTAAATCAAGGCAGTCGTACCACCAGCCCCGTGCTCAGAGTTCGGGGTGAAACGCTGGCATTCAAGCTTGAGAAGCCTCCTGCAGCGAATTCCACTACACGCCAGTCGATGCGAGGCAGGATCGTCCAGTCCACGCCGGCCACGCCCTCATAGGCGATTGCCGTCTTGTCGATTACGGCTACGCCTTCTCCCACCTGCACGTCGCCAGCGCCTACCAGTCCCTCTACGTAGGGCATTAACGGAAGCACATGTGGATGGAGCTGTAGTTTCGGGCCGATCATCCCCGTATATGCCTTTGTCGATCCAGACCCGAGAAGCGTGGCACGCAGATCGACTCCGGCATGAACGACCGGAAGGCTCCACATATCGTGATAAACCCCAAACGTCGGTCCGTACTGCCGGCTAACGTTTGGCGTTTGGAAGTCAGATGCGCTGAACATGGCATAGACTCCGGTTTGCGCCCTGCCGGGCAGAGCAAAGCCGACCATGCAGGCCAGCAGCAGAGCAATCCGGAAAGGGAAGCGATGAATCGGTTGATGCGAACGGGGGGAGCGGCGCATGGAGGTCTCTTCCTTTCGATTCGTGGATTTAGATGCAAAAGGCGCATGTCTGGTGAGACATGCGCCTTTCGTTATCGCCCAGACTCTGAGAAGACCTACTGCAAGCGTTTCATGATATCGGCGAGCACTTCCTTTGAGGGGCGTGTGCGTTCCTGCGGCAGAGTCGCCAAAGGATCGTCCACCATGTTGAGCTGATCGGTAAAACTCGGCTTCTCCGTATCCAGGTAGAACACTCCGGTCAGGACTTCGCCTTTACGGTGCGCCTCCATCAAGGCCTTCACGGCAGCTACGGGGTCGTTCGGATTGTAGTCGTCGCGCAGCTTGCGTAAGCGTAGGTGCGAGCCGTCATGCATCTTCACATCGTAGGTTGTGCCGGCGTCGTATTCGATGGCAATGTCTTCAAAGTGCGGCACGAAGCCTACTTCGCTGATCGCTTCCTCGTGTTCCTGCATGTACTTGTAGCTCTTGGTCGAGCCTTCGTGGTCATTGAAAGTCACACATGGCGAAATCACGTCGAGCATCACTGTACCCTTATGCGCGATGGCCGCCTTCAACATTGCTAGCAGCTGCTTCTTATCGCCAGAGAAAGAACGGCCCACGAAGGTAGCGCCCAATTGGATTGCAAGCGCGCAGGTGTCGATCGCTGGAAGATCATTAATGACGCCGGTCTTCAGTTTCGAGCCGATGTCCGCCGTCGCAGAGAACTGGCCCTTGGTGAGCCCGTACACTCCATTGTCCTCAATGATGTAGATCAGCGGTAGATTGCGCCGCATGAGGTGTGCGAACTGGCCCATTCCGATTGAAGCCGTGTCTCCGTCTCCCGAAACGCCAATGGCCTGCATGGTCTTATTCGCCAATAGAGCGCCGGTGGCTACAGAAGGCATGCGTCCATGTACGCTGTTGAAACCATGCGAGCGCGAAAGGAAGTATGCCGGACTCTTTGACGAGCAGCCGATGCCGGAAAGCTTCATCACTCGTTCTGATTTCACGCCCATTTCGTAGAACGCATCCACAATGCGCTCTGATATGGCGTTGTGACCGCAGCCGGCACACAAAGTCGTCTTGCTGCCGCGGTAATCGAGAATCGGCAGGCCCAGGCGGTTGATTTTAGGGTTGGGGGCGGTAGCGGTGGCCATTACAAATTCTCCTCAAGTACAAACGCGTCAGTTACCGACCGCGCATCAATGGGCAGGCCGTTAAAGTGCAAAATGCTCCGCAGCTTTACGGCGTCGGCCACAGGCAAATCCAACTTCAACAGCGTATGCATCTGCGCGTCTCGGTTTTGCTCCACAACGTAAACGCGGTCATGCGACGCAACAAATTCGTGAATTTCCTTGGTAAAGGGGAAAGCGCGAATCCGGAGATAGTCCGTCTCGACACCGTATTCCGTCTTGAGCTGGTCGCGACTCTCAACCACGGCGTAGTCTGACGTGCCAAAGGCGATGATTCCCACCTTCGACTTACCCGTCTGCACCACTACGGGTTTCGGAACCAGCGTGCGAGCGGTCTCAAACTTACGCGCCAGACGCTCCATCAGGTTCTGGTAATCCTCCGGCTTCTCGGTGTAGAGCGCCTTCTCGTTATGCCCACTGCCGCGCACAAAATAGGCAGCTTGAGGATGGTCCGTCCCCGGCAGCGTGCGGTAGGGAATCGCGTCGCCATCCACATCCTTGTAGCGGGCAAAGCCACCCAGGCGCGTCAGATCTTCTGCGGTCAGAACCTTGCCACGGTCAAGCGGCTTTTCAGGGTACTCAAACGGCTCGGACATCCAGTTGTTCATGCCGAGGTCGAGATCCGAAAGCACAAACACAGGGGTCTGCAAACGCTCTGTGAGATCAAATGCCGCAATCGCGAATTCGTAGCATTCCTTTACGCTGCCGGGCAGCAGCATTACATGTTTGGTATCGCCATGCGAAAGGTATGCAATCGAGAGCAGATCGGCCTGAGAGGTACGCGTCGGTAATCCCGTCGAGGGGCCGACGCGCTGAATATCGAAGATCACGCCGGGCAATTCCGTAAAGTAGCCCAACCCCACAAACTCCGCCATCAGCGAAATGCCGGGACCCGAAGTCGCCGTCATCGACCGCGCTCCAGCCCAGCCCGCGCCCAGCACCATTCCAACTGCTGCCAATTCGTCTTCAGCTTGAACCACCGCGAAGCTCGCCTTGCCGTCCGGCTCAATGCGGTACTTCTTCAGGTAGTCGATCAATTGCTCCACTACCGAAGACGATGGCGTAATGGGATACCACGTCACCACCGTGACGCCTGCAAACATCGCGCCCAGTGCTGCGGCGGCATTGCCGTCGATAATGATCTTTCCTTCCGTTGCGTGCATCCGCTCCAACGTGAACGGATCGTGCTTGGTCAGCGACTCGCTCGCGAATTTATATCCCGCTTCGACAGCTCCCCAGTTCAGGTCGGCGGCTTTCTGCTTCTTGGCGAACTGCCTCCGCAGTGCTGCTTCTACGACCTTCAGGTCCAGCGAGATGAGCTTTGCCACCACGCCGACGTAGATCATGTTCTTCACCAACTTGCGCAGTTTGGCTTCCGGACAAACCGCGGCGGTGATCTTGTCAAAGGGAACGGGATAGCAGATCACGTCATCGCGATACTGCTTCAGATTCGCGGACTCTTCGTAAATAGCAACCGAGCCCGGTTGGAGCGACATAATGTCGTCCTTGGCCGTCTCGGCATTCATCGCAACGAGAACGTCAATTTCTTTTCTGCGTGCGATGTAACCATGCTTGCTGGCGCGAATGGTGTACCAGGTGGGCAGGCCCGCAATGTTCGACGGGAACAGGTTTTTACCGCTTACCGGAATGCCCATTCCGAAAATGCTGCGAAGCAACACGCTATTCGCGGACTGCGAGCCCGATCCGTTGACCGTGGCTACCTGAATGCTGAAGTCGTTTACGACGGGCTTGCGTTCAGCCCCGGAATGATCTGTTTTGCCTGAAACCTGCTGCCCGGCTTCAACGCCGGCGCTGTCGAGGGCAGCGTGTCCTGTCGCCATGTGGCGGGATTCCCTTCAAATAAGTAAGTTGAACTTGGGTTGAGCGTATCGAACCGCCCGTTCTGAGACTTAATTATAGTCGCGTGAGGCCATCTAATTCGCCTTTTGCGCGTTACTGGCTGGATACGCGCTCGAACTGCATGAATTCATGCGCGAATGGAAACAAGGGAAGAGAAGCGATTTACGCTAGTTCTTCACGTCTCTCATCGCATTCGCCACTTCAGCCTGTTGTTGCGCATCCAGCGCAAGGAGTGGCAGCCGCGGACGCCCGCCAAAATATCCATTCAAATCGCACGCGTGCTTGATACCTGGCACCCCATACTTCGCCAGCACAACGGCGGACGGCACAGCCATGCGCTGCTGCTTAATCGCCGCTAGCTTGGGATCATTTTCTCTCCACGCCGTGTAAATCTCCTGGCAAGCCTGTGGAGCGCATGCGGCCATCGCCAACACGCCACCGCTGGCGCCCGCCTGCAGCGAGTCATACAACTGCACCGCCGATCCGGTCAGCACCTGAAATCCCACTTCCTTCCGCCGCGTCATCTTCGTCTGCACTGGAGGAGCCACCGCCACAGGGCCGGCCAGCGCCTCTGTCGCGACAAAGTTGCTCTGCGCCATTGTCTGCGCCAGCATCATTCGCGTTGTGTACGCCGTGAACACCGGGGTCACATCCGCCTGCCTGCGCGGCGCGTTGCGCGTCGCGGCAACCAGCGCGGCAATTCGTTCCACGCTGCCGCTCGAGTCTTTAATGCCGACAATGTTCTGGTGCTGCGCCAGCTCCGCCACCACTTCCACCGGAATCTCGTAGCGGGTAAACTTTGGGATGCTGTAGATCACTACCGGCAGAGGCGAGCGGTCCGCCAGCGCCCGATAGTAGGTGAGCATCGCGGCCCCGTCCATCTGGGGAGCATAGAATTGCGGCGTCCGAACCAGCACCGCATCATAATTCTGCTCCGCTGCGTACTCGGCCAGGCGCAATGTCTCTGCCACGCTCTCTCGCGCCACGCCCGCGATTAGCACTTTATCAGGAGCCGCCGCTTCCCGCGCTGCTCTCAGCACATGCCGCGTGTCGTCGTCATTAAGCATTACAGCTTCGCCGGTCGAGCCCAGAATCACAAGCCCCGCTACTGGCGTAAGAGAATAGCGCTCCACATTGTGTTCGAGTTTCTTCGTGTAAACGCGTCCGTCTGGATAAAACGGTGTGGTCGCGGCCGGGAAAATGCCTTCGAGCAACATAGAACGATTGTAGCTTGCGAGAGATGGGCGAAGGGAAGAGCCTTATCGCTCCGTCACGCGGTCCAGCAGGTCGAAGAATTCGGGGAACGAAATCGCGGCCGATTCCGCTCCGCGGATCACCGTCTGGCCAGTCGCTCGCAGCGCGGCCACAGAAAAAGCCATTGCGATGCGGTGGTCACCGCCGGAGTTGATCTCCGCCGCGTGCAACTGCTGCCCGCCCGGAACATCCAGTCCGTCTTCAAACTCGACAACCTGTGCACCCATCGCGCGAAGGTTCTCTGCTACCAGCGCAATGCGGTCCGACTCTTTCACACGCAGTTCTTTCGCATCTCGAATGCGGATTCCATTTCGCGTGTACGGCCCAATCGCGGCCAGCACCGGGAGCTCATCGATCAACTGAGCAGCCAATGCGCCCGAGATCGTTGTTCCCGTCAACCCGTCTCTAGGCGCATTCACCTGCACGGTCCCTACCAGCTCGCCGTGTTTCTCTTCCAGATTCAGCACGCCAATGTGCGATCCCAGCGCGGTCAGAGCATCTAGCAAAGTCGCACGTGTTGGATTCAATCCGAGTCCATCAAAAATCAAATTCGAATCAGGGAAGAGCGACGCCGCGCAAAGAAAGAATGCAGCGGAAGAAATATCTCCCGGTACTGCGCCCTCAAAGCCTTGCAACTCCTGCGGTCCCTCAATCGATACCGAATCCAGAGTGCGCTCAATCGTCGCCCCAAATCCGCGCAGTGCAAGCTCGCTGTGGTCGCGGGTGCGTACGGCCTCGCGCACCGTCGTCCGGCCCTTAGTCTGCACGCCAGCAAACAGTACCGCGCTCTTCACCTGTGCGCTCGGCACCGGGGTCGCGTAGTCAATCGCCGTCAGTTTCGATCCATGAATCGTCACCGGAGCGTGGCCGTCCGTCAGCTCAATCTTCGCGCTCATTTGCGTGAGCGGCTTGCGAATACGCTCCATCGGCCTGCGGCTCAGGGACTCGTCGCCGACGAGCGTAAAGCTGCCCTCCTGTGGCGCAAGCAGACCAGAGAGCATACGTATCGTCGATCCGGAATTGCCGCAGTCTAATGGTCTTTGTGTCGTGCGAAACCGCCCACCCACACCTTCGATCTCCACGTTGGCGCCGTCCCGCGTCACTTTCGCACCCAGCGCCTCCACGCACCGCAGGCTGCTCCCGCAATCCGCTCCGGTGGAGAAGTTCGTCAGGTGCGTCTTACCGTGGGCTAGCCCGCCCAGCAGAGCGTAGCGGTGCGAAATGCTCTTATCTCCGGGTAGGCGAAGGCTTCCGGATACGTTGCGGGCGGGCGAAATAACGCGTTCTACAGAAGTTTCAGTCAGGGACAAGGAAAGGCTCTCCGAAAGGGGGTGTTTCCTTTATCGTAAAGTATTCATGAGCATGCTACCTGATGATTGGAAACTCCTATGCGAACAAGCGGCGCAAACTCAAAAACTTCAACTTCGCGGAGCCGACGGCGCGGGGAGTTGAAGTCGCTCCAAGAGCGATTGAAACCGAGGATCTGAGCGAAGATTATCGAGACGCAGGTCAGACTTGAATGACCAGGAGATGTCGGGTGACCTCTCCCTGTAGGCCTTCTCGAGAAATGCGAATGCTTGATCCTTATCGCCGAGTCCAGCATAAATAGCTGCAATCATGTAGGGCGAAACGTAGGAAGTCCTCGATTGGGTGAGCATATCCAGGAGGATTTTTTTGGCCTCCGCTGTCTTGCCGGTTACGGCATATGCATGCGCTAGCGCGGCGCTGGCATCCTGATCGCCGTCTGACAATGAAACGGCCTTCTGGTATTCGGGAATGGCCAGGGCCAGTTGTCTGGAACCTTCGTAGCCCACGCCGAGAGCGTAATGATTGCCCCAGGCGTTTGGTTCCGCCGCGACTGTCCGGAGCCCAGATTCAATGAGAGCTTTGTAGTCTCGCAATTGATAGTAAAGCTCCAACTCAGCGTCATCGATGTTGAAGTCGGAATTCAGCTCGTGGCTCTTGACAATCTCAGCTAGAGCTTCGGCACGTTGCCCCTTGAAGCTGAGATAGCTTGAGAAATCCTCGTGGGCACAGTCATAGCTTGGAGCCAAAGCGATTGTGTCTCTGAACTCCCGCTCGGCGCCGGCCCAATCCCATTCATACCTCCATTTCATGACTGCGAGGGCCTCATGCGCTTCGCCTACGTCAGGGTCTAACTGTAAAGCCTTTGTGAGAGCCTGTTGCGCAAGCTCATAAGCACTTTGTGGTGATATTCCGCGATCGAACGCGAGGTAAAGGTAAGAATTTGCAAGCCCAGCATATGAGGGCGCAAAATTTGGATCCTTGCGAATCGACTTCTGAAAATAATTTTGGGCGATTCTTAGCTGCGTCGTCGAATAGAAATAGTCGGTAAAGAGATAGCGTCCGCGCAAATAGTCTTCATATGCTGCTGAATCCACTGTCGGAGCAAAGCGAAGACGTGCCATTTGCTGCGGACTTAGATCCGCGCGGACCCGCTCTGCGATAGCCTGTGCGACGTCACTTTGCAGCCGTAGAATGTCGCCAACATTGCGCTCGTAGGTATCGGCCCAAATGTGCTCATCGGAGTTTGCACGAAGCAACTGTGCGGTGATCCGAACCCGGTCGCCTGAGCGTGTAAGCGAGCCCTCCACGACGCTGTCAACGTTCAACTCGCGTGCGATCTCGGGTAAGGTCTTTTTCGTGTTCCGGTAATGCATGACCGATATTCGGGAAATGACGCGAAGGGAGCCAACCTGGGCGAGATCGGTGATGAGCTGGTCTGTCGTGCCGTCGGCGAGGTAGTTCTGAGAGGGGTCGCCAGAAAGATTGTCGAACGGCAGGACGGCA
Organism: Acidobacteriaceae bacterium; assembly: GCA_035945555.1. GTDB lineage: Bacteria > Acidobacteriota > Terriglobia > Terriglobales > Acidobacteriaceae > Silvibacterium. Next base: position 22,183 of record DASZAG010000131.1, on the reverse strand, counting down.
ATCGAATGTATGTTCGCTGCGCTCGCCCGATGGAATGAAGGCGCAAACCAAAGCACAACGCCGGCAAGAATCAAAAGCGAAGGCAGCAGGATTGAGGGAATCAAAATCCGTCGGCCTCTCCCCGAGCGAATGGGAGCTGGCGTTGCCGCGAAATGCTCGGTTGGCGGGCCCGGTTCGAGCGCGTCGGCTACCAGCCCTTCCACCTGCCCGATGAATCGGTAGCCACGCCGCGGGAGAGTCTCGATGTAACGCGGGGTCCCGGCAGAGTCGCCGAGCACCTCGCGAATGCGGAGAATCGAATTATTCAAACTGTGATCAAAATCGACGAAGGTGTCGGTCGGCCACAACTGCGAGATCAGCTCCTCACGGGTGACCAAGCGGCCGGGAGATTGCACCAAAATTCCGAGTAACTGGATGGGCTGCCCTTGAAGGCGTAGTCGGATGTCCGATTTGCGCAATTCGCCCGCGCGAAGGTCTAGCTCAAAGGAGTCGAAACGCAATACATGAGCTGTCGGTGTGGGGTTTGGCATGCGAATACCTCAACCGCAGCAGCAATGATACGCCTCAAAACAGCTCCTTGGAATTTTTCTGGAGCCGTGATTTCAACAACTTACGGTGAGAGGAAACTTTGACCTTCAAAAGAGGTAGCTGGGATTGCAGTCCCATGCAGAAACCAAGCAGAGTGCGGGTGTTCTTGCGCTCTGCTAGTGGGCAGTTTCGGCAAGAGCAACAAGGAGAATCCGCACATGAAAAAGCTATTGCATTTCACTATCCTGTTCGCTGCTCTCGCGGGGCTTGCCTCTTTTGCAAACAACGCCGTCGCGGCTGACTGCGACCAATTGCTGAAAACATCTGTCAGCGATCCCCATAACCTCAGCGGCATCACGGGTTCAGCCTACCTCTGTATTGACGACAATGAGGTAACAGTTTCGGAGTTTACCGCAAACCTGATAGCGGGCCACGCCTACACCACCTGGTTCGCCTATATAGATGATCCGGCGCAATGTGGACACTACGCAGGGGGGACGCCGGGTGTATGTTCTGATCCGGATGGTTGGTTGCCGGCCACTAACCCGGCTGTCGTATTTGGCCGTATGGACGCCGGCGTCGCAGGGGGAAGCAGCCGGTTTTATATGACCGGCACGCTTCACGATTTGCGTTTTTCTCATGGATCGACAGTGTGGATCATCATGTTCGAACACGGTCCGGCAAGCACCACCGACAACCGTTTCCGAGCGCGCCAATTGCTGACACCACAACTGCCACTGCTCGGACCGCCCGGACTGGGTGCCCCGGCGGATGGAAATGTCGGTCACCCTGTCGCACTTGCGGTTTTCAATATTCCGTAGACCGAACGAACCGCCGAAAGAAGGGGGATTTCCGGCAGCGTATGACAGAAATCCCCGAACTCCATCACGTTTGGAAATTCAACAGAAGCAATACGTGAGGAGGGCCTTCCGATGGGCGGGCTCATCGTCGGGGGGCTCTCCTTGGGCAGGTCGTAAAGGGACGTCTTCCCCAAAAAGGAGTGAATATGAGGAACAAACTGGCGATCAGCCTCATGGCGACTCTAACCTGCTGCGCTGGGTTCGGCATAGCAGCGCAAAGCCTGCAGATCGGACGCGAAGTCGCAATTCCCCGTCACCTGCAGGATGGCGAAGAATATGAGGTCTCCATAAGCGACCTGATCGCTTATGGAGAGAAGCTGTTCACCGCCAGCTGGACCTCACAGGAAGGCGCCGGGCGGCCGCTCACCAAAGGTACGGGCAATCCGCTCTCAGACCTCGGTTCTCCTCTTGTATTTCCACGGAACTTTAATCGTATTTCTGGGCCTGATACGAACTCATGTTCGGGTTGCCACAACAAGCCGCGCGTCGGAGGTGGAGGCGACATAGTCGGCAACGTATTCGTATTGGGTCAGAGATTTGATTTCGCGACATTCGATCGCTCCGATGCCATGCCTACGCGGGGAGCTGTGGATGAACTTGGCAACCCCGTGAACCTGCAGGACATTGCGAACTCGCGCAAGACCATTGGAATGTTCGGCTCGGGGTTTATCGAGATGCTCGCGCGTCAGATCACAGCTGATCTGCAGCTCATCCGCGACAGCACACCTGCCGGCCATCGAGCTCGGCTGTTATCCAAGGGGATTGATTTTGGTGTTCTGATTCACAATCTCGATGGCACCTGGGACACGTCGCAGGTCGATGGCCTTCCTGCACCAAGTGTCGCAACGTCGGGTGCTACCCCTCCCAACCTGATCATTCGGCCTTTTTCTCAGGCCGGGAACGTCATCTCTTTGCGTCAGTTCACGAATAACGCGTTCAATCAACATCACGGTATTCAGTCGGAGGAGAGGTTCGGGCTTGGCGTTGACGCTGATGGTGACGGGTTTGTGAATGAACTGACGCGAGCCGATGTCACTGCTGCGACGATCTTTCAAGCCACGCTGCCTGTACCGGGGCAGATGGTTCCCGACGATCCCGAAATTGAAGCTGCTGTTGCCAATGGCTTCCGCCAGTTCAGCCGAATTGGTTGCGGAGGGTGCCATATGCCGGCTCTGCCTCTCGACAAACGAGGTTGGATCTATACCGAGCCGAATCCATACAATCCGACCGGCAATCTGCAACCCGGAGATACCCAGGCGATCTCGGTTGATCTGACCAGCGATCAGCTTCCAGGACCACGTCTCAAGCCCGTGAACGGAATCGTTTGGGTCCCGGCGTTCACCGACTTCAAGCTGCACGATATTACAGCTGGCCCTAACGATCCGAATCGTGAGCCACTTGATATGAACCAGCCTGCGGGGTCGAAGGCATTTTTCGCCGGCAATAGTAAGTTCCTCACCCGCAAGCTGTGGGGAATCGCCAACCAACACCCATTCGGTCACCACGGACTCTACACGACCATGCGCGAGGAAGTACTAGCGCACTCGGGCGAGGCCCTGCAGGAGCGCATCGCATTCCAGAACTTGAGTGATTACGATCGAGATTCAATCATCGAGTTTTTGAAGTCGTTACAGATTCTTCCACCCGGAGCAACGGCAGTTGTGGTCAACCAACTTGGCAATGCAAAGGTGCAGGGAAGGGTTCAATGATCCTGGCGAGCGCTCTTACGCCTAACGCCAGGGCGCGTATCTGGACTGGAGCACAAGGGTGACCTGCGCAAAAGAATGTCTTTTGAAGTAGGTATTTTCACGCGGCGCGCTTTAGGTAGGTCCTAAGCGCGTCGCGAATCTCACAGCACCTTCACCACTACTACCGTCTCGTCATCAAATCGCTCTATCCCGCGCTGGAACTTCCCAACCTCGGCGAGAATCGCATCCGCAATCTTCGACGCCGATTTCTGCTGGTTCTTCTTCACCACGGCCTTTAGCCGCTCATCGCCAAACATTTCGCCCTCGCTGTTCTGCGCGTCCGTAATGCCGTCACTGAAGAAGATAATCGAGTCGCCAGGCTGCGTGGCGAGAGTGAACTCCTCGTACTCCACATGCGGAAATAGTCCCAGCGGAAACCCCTCCGCCTTCACCGTCTCCACTTCGCCGTTGCGACAAATCAGCGGCTGTGTGGCCCCGGCATTTGCCACTTGCAGCGCGCGGTTCTCGTCGTTCCACACCGCATACAGCATAACCACGTATTGCGAATCCAGTTTGCGTTCTTGGAGGGATTCATTCAGCGAACCCAGCAATGCCGAAGGCGATAGAGATTGACTCGCTGCCGAGCGCATCAACCCGCTTACCAGTGCAGCGTACAGCGCAGCTGGAGCAGCCTTGCCGCTCACATCTCCCAACGCGACGGCCGAGCGATGTGGGTCGTACTGGATCAGATCGTAAAGGTCGCCGCCGATTGTTCGAGCCGGCAAAAAGCGCGCTGAAAACTCCGCGTTCCCGTGCTTCGGCTTTACCGGAGGCAGCAGCCGCAATTGCACCTCGCGGGCCATCGCCATGTCATGTTCCAGCCGCTGTTCCTGTTGCGCCACCCTCTGGTAGAGTCGCGCATTTTCTATCGCAATGGCTACTTGCCCGGCAAGAGTGCTCAGAGCGCGCTCGTGGTCTTCATTGAACGCGCTGCCGCGAGTGTGCTCCAGATCAAGGACGCCGATTACCTTGCCCTTGTAGACCAGTGGCACCGCCATCTCCGACCTCGTTTCAGGATTCACCATCACATACCGGGAGTCCTTGCGGACGTCACTCACGCGCACCAGCCGGTGCGACGCAATTGCCGCGCCCACCAGGCCGGTATCGAGGGGCAGCTTGTTTTCCGGATGGAAGCGCTCGCCAAAACGCAGCGCAAACCGGTTCTCTAGTGCGCGCTCGTGCTCGTTCACCAGCCATATGGAAAACATTTGAAAGTCGATAATCCGCCGGAGAAGCTGGCTGATGCGTTCCAATAACTCATCAAGATCCAGAATTGACGTGAGCTCGCGGCTGATTTCGTTCAACACTTCTAGTGTTTGCGCCTGCCGAGCCACTCGCGTGTACAGCCGCGCATTTTCAATCGCCTGCCCAATGCGCGATGCCGTGAGTTGCAGCAGGTGCAAGTGCTCCGGCTTGAAGTAGTCAACATGTTCGGATTCAATGTCGATCACGCCAATTAGGCGGTTTTTGACAATCAGCGGAACCGCCAGTTCCGAGCGCACTTGCGGATTCGCATTGATGTAGCCGGGGAATTTCATTACATCGTTAGCAAGGAGGGCCTGCCGCTGCTGCGCCACCTGGCCTACGATGCCTTCGCCTAGCTTGATGCGAATGCGCTCTATCTCTGATGTATGGCCAATCTGGAAGCGCATGCGCAAGTCATTGGTGCGGTCATTAATGAGCAGAATCGCGAAAATTCGATAGTCAATTACCGCCCGCACCAAATCAGCCGTACGTTTCAGCAACGTTTGCAAGTCCAGCGTAGTGTTCAGCGCATCGGCAAGCCTGGTCAAAAATTCCAGCTCCAACGGGTCAACGCGCACCTGCCCCGCTGGAGCAGGAGTGGCCACAACCGGGCGGTAATCGCCCTCGAATGTTTCCGGTGATGTATGGCTTTGGCTTGGGTCGTTACTCACGGAATCCTGTCGTTCTTCTTGCGCTCACTCTAGGTAGTCGTGAGCCATCATATCCTGTCACCACAACGCTGTCTGTCATTCCGGAAAATCCCGCGGCATTAGCCGAATATCAGGCAAATTCCGGAATCGCTCTGCATAGTCCATGCCATAGCCAACAACAAAATGATTGGGAATGGTAAAGCCCGTGTAGTCGGCGTCTATCTTTTCAATGCGCCGCGAGGGCTTGTCTAACAGCGTGGCCAGCTTCAGCCGCTTGGGACGATGCTGGAGAATCAGCTTGCGCAGAAACGCCAGCGTCAGGCCCGTATCCAGAATATCTTCCACGAGAATGATGTTCTTGCCCTCGCTCGGGTGATCGAGGTCTTTGATGAGTTTCACCGCGCCCGTCGAATGCTGCGCCTTGCCGTAGCTGGACACCGCCACAAAGTCGAAAGTGCAGTTAATCGAAATGCATCGCGCCAGGTCCGCCAGAAAGACAGCCGCGCCCTTCAGCACGCCGACCAATACCACGCTCTCTCCGGCGAAATCGATATCGATCTGTCGACCGATTTCGCCGGTGCGCTGGGCAATTTCTCCGGCGCTGAAGAGCAGTGGAAACTCCGAGATTTTAACAGCGGCGGCCACCTACTCAGGATACGGCATGCCGCGGTGGAAACCTCAATAAGGCTTAGGAGTTGGGACTTGCTACCTGCGTCGCTTGAATATAAGCGCCCTGCTGTTCCAACTGGTTCACGTCATCGTCACTAAGCTGCCATTGGCTCTTAGCCTGGTTTGCGGGGGGCGCCTTCTCCACCGTGCCCGTTATATTAATCGCTTCGCCTTGCGCTATGTGTGTATCCGCCGCACTGTTATTCGCCGCACCGCCCATAATCAGCAACATTGGTGTGTTCTTGCCGCCAACCCACATCGCGTTATTGTTCACCTTGCTTTGCACCGTTACGTTCTGCGCATTAAAGGGCTGGCCAATGTAGGCCTGCTTATTCCCTGCGTTCAGCACTGCTATACCGGTACCTGTGGGCAGGGGATTGGTCCCAGCTGGTCCGCTCGTTACCAGACTTGCTACGGGAGTATGGGTCCGGTTACCCCACCACCAACCGCCCGTGCCGCCAAATCCCCACGCAATCCAGACGATGCAGACAATTGCCGCGGCAATAATGATCCATATCCACAAGCGGCTCCACGCTCCTCCGCCCACTTCACGGTCTACTTCTCGAACATCGCCCAGGGGTTGCTGGTGTTCGACAGGATCTTCTTTTCGTTGCGGTAGTGCCATACGCGCTCCTCGTCATTCAAAATGAGATTTGCTTTATTGTTGTTCGCCCTGCATCGCGGTCTTCGTAACCTGCGTCGCCTGAATGTATGCACCGTCCTGTTCCAGCCGATTCGCATCATCGTCGCTCAATTGCAAAGTGTGCTGCGCCTCGCCTTTTGGCGGAGCCTTCTCTACCGTTCCGGTAATGTCCACTCGGTCGCCTTCAGAAACATTCGCGTTTGCCGTGTTGTTGCCTGCGCCCGTCAGTACTACCAGCATCGGAGTCGAGTTATTCGTGCCGATCCACAACACATGGTCATTCACCTTGTTCTGCACCGGAACATTGGCTACGCTAAATGGCTTGCCCACGAAAGGCTGCTTGTCCGTCGCGTTCAAAACAGCCACGCCGTTTCCCGTCGCCAAAGGCGCGGTACCCGTTCCGTTATTGATGGCACCTGCGTTGTTGCCATTCCCATTTAGCGGCTGCACCACTCTCACGTTCCGATTGCCCCACCACCATCCGCCGTAGCCACCCCAGCCCCATCCGCCGAACCAGACCACCAGGATGATAATGATGATGATCCACACCCAAATCCATATCCATCCGGCTCCGCCGCCAATGTCGCGTTCCGATCTCCGGTTGTCTCGAAGCGGATCATTTGGCGAAGCCATAAAGGTTGTTCCTCCCATCCCCGTTACTATCTGATAACTAGGATGAATATGTTCGAAAGCATGATGTCCGCGCCACCGAACTTAGCTTTGATTTTGCGCGGGTTAGTAAGCGCTACGGCTGGGACGGGCGAGCAATGGTTGCCTGCACATATGCGCCTTCTTGTTCCAGGCGCTTTGCGCCCTCTGCGTTGAGTTGCCATTGCCGGCGCGCATTCTCAGCCGAGGGTGCGCGTTCCACCGTACCAGTCACATCCACGCGCGATCCTTGTGCAACTGCCGCGTCGGCATTCGCAGCATCAGCGCCCGCCAGCACTACCAACATCGGCTCCACACTGTTCGCGCCGATCCAAAGTGCGTGATTTCCGTCTTTCTCAACTACCGGAACATTCCGAATATCAAACGGCTGCCCCACCAGCGCAGACTTGTGAGGTGAGGTCAGTATCTGTACGCCATCTCCATTCAGTGCCGCACCGTTTGTCTGTTGTCCAGGAGTGACAGGCGCGGGGCTCTGCTGCAGATTAGCGTTCGGTGCCGGCGCCAGTCGCGGAGCTGACCGTGTTGCCCACCATCCGCCGGACGTTCCCCATCCGAATCCACCAAACCAGATGACCAGGGTAATGATGATGACGATAAGAACCCATATCCAACCCCATCGCATACCGCCGCCCACTTCTCGTTCAACCTTGCTGCGGTCTCCAAGCGGCTTATTCGGATCATTTGGCGACGCCATATCTAATCTCCTCCCTTGTGTCTACAAAAGTTTGGATGGAGTCGCTGAATATGGCGATGTATCAGAGAGGGAACCGGAGTTTACACTTTGGCCCTGCGAAATGGAATCTCGCGGTGGCTGGCAGCGAATAATGCGTGCTACTTACAACACTCGCTCCAGTTTTTTCATCGCGGAAACTTCACATCCAGGGCGTAGATCTCCTGGCTCCCGATATCGCGTGCCGCGAGGATGGAATCGTCCGGTCCCAAGCCGGTCCACCAGCCGAAGCGCCCATACGCCAGGGTTCCCGCCTGCGATAAATCGACAATGCGTTCAGGCTTACGGTTGTCGAGACAGATCCGGTATACGGACAGAGTCTTCGCCTGTGCATTGTTGAAATAGACGCATTTTCCATCACGGCTCCAGTCGGCGCGCGCGCTCGGATAATCCGCTTCCACGTCAGCCAGTACCTGCCATTTTTCAGTCGTGAAGTCGTAAATCATGAGCTTCTGAAAATCGCTGGTGGTGGCCAGCAGATAGCGGCCATCGGGCGACCAGCGAGGCGAGAACACTCCCGCTGACCCGGGGACGTCTCTCACTTTGCGAGTCTTCAAGTCAAGAATGTGAATGTTATTGGCCGCTGTGATCGCAGCGTCATAGGTAGACCCGCCAAAGGCCATAGAATTTCCATCGGGAGACCATGAGGCATCCTCATGATCGGAATCGCCCGATGTGAGTTGCTCAGTGCCCTGGGCTGCAGCGATGAAGATCTGCAAGGGCTTGCCGGCTTCATGGGCAGTATAGGCAATCCTGCTACCATCCGGCGACCAGCGGGGCAGGCTCACTTCCATGGGGGGAAACGTCAACTGGCGGCGCTCGGTTCCGTCCGTGTTGATCTTCCACAAGTCGCCTTCGGGATAGGACACGTATGCAATCTTTTTCCCGTCGGCAGTAAAGGCCAGGCTCTCTGCGGAAAGCCCAGTAAGATATGGCATGAAGGAATGGGTGCTTGGTTCGTAACGAATGATTTCATCTTTACGCTCCGAGCCTACAAAGAAAATCTTTGTGGCGTCCCTGCTGGGCAAGGGAGACTCCGCATCCATTTGCCCCGCTGTCAAATTTACCGGGGTGCGATTCACCTTTTGCCACCATTCGCCTTTTTCACGCGTGGCCCACAGGCTCGTTATTCCCTTGTGGAGCGTCTGAAATACAAAATACTTTCCGTCGGTCGTCCAGGTTCCGCAACACTCATTGGTCGGGTCTACCAGGCCGGCAAACAATTGCCGCAGATGACTGCCGTCTGTATTCGCCTCCCACAATGATGTTGTATGGAGTTTCGGGTTAAATACGCTGAAGCGCAGGAGGGCTCCGTCCGGAGAAACCCTCGACCAGAACGGATACCCATCTGCGATGCTGAGAATCTTACGAGGCTGGCTTCCATCGCGATTCGCCTTAAAAATGGCACGCTGGTCATCATAGATAATGGTGTTCCCATCCGGCGTAAACGTTGCATCATAGACTCTCAAGTCGCCCACCTGGCGAGGCTGGCCTCCGGGAAGCGGCAGTTCCCAGATTCCCGAATCCAATCCGGGGTCCGGATAGGGCGGTCCGTTGAACAGAATCTCCGGACGAACCGACGAGATGTCGGCGAGACCATGGAAGGGAACTGGTACTTCAATTGGGATCACGTCGCCGCCTTCGGTCGAAACCTGCATCAATTTCTCGCCGAGTGCCTCCGTGAAATAAATCCTGGAGCCATCCGTGGCCAGTTGAGGCGGGGAAGAACCAGGTCCGCCCTTGAGTTTTGCTTCACTGTCGTGAGTCAACTGAGTAGCGCCCGTAACCACGGGCGGCGGAAGCGCAGGCCGCAAAAAATAGCCGAGGACCAAAACCAGAGCAGCAATTGCCGCCCACAACCAAATTCTCCAATTTTTGCGCATTTGCGTTGATGCAGGAACGGGGGCAGGGGTGTTCCAGTCGTCCGAAGCACTTGCGGGTTCAGTCGAAAGGCTTGGCTGGAATTCCGGAAGCGATAGCGGCGTGGGCGCCACATTTTCCACTGGAGCTATAAACCGATACCCACGCCGGGAAAGCGTCTCGATAAAGCGTGGTCGCTCCGGCGAGTCGCCCAGCGCCTCCCGAATCTTGTTGATAGCTGCGTTTAGGTTATGGTCGACATCAACAAATGTGTCCGGCCAGAGGCGCTTTTGCAATTCCTCCCGGCCGACTACCTCGCCCGGCCGCTCCAGCAGGATTGCCAATACCGCGAATGGCTGGCCCGTCAGCTTCCGCTTTCGCCCAGACTTCCACAACTCTCCCGCCCGAAGATCGACTTCGAAAGCTCCAAACCGCACTCGCTGGGGGGAAGAATGGGCCAGGTCTGCCATGACCATCACCTCAGAGCCGCGAAGCAGGCATCGCGCGGCAACGAAACGATTCTATTCCAAATCCGAAAGATGAGCCTAAGTCAAATTTCAACAGAAGTTTAGCGATTGACATAATTTTGACCTCAGCTTGAGTTCGATTCGACTCCGAAACGACGCTGCGTGCATTGAGATGGATTCGGCAAGAGGGTACTGTCGCCCCAACGTTGCCGGTGAGAAGACAAAACCTCACGGCACTTAAAGGAGACGGTTATGAAAAAGTTCACTGCAATCGCAATCTTCACTCTTGGATTTCTCGTCGCCGGAAACGCCGTGGCGCAGCATAAGCAAGTTCGGGCAAACGTGCCCTTCAGCTTTACCGTGGGAAACAAGATTCTTCCTCCGGGCGCATACTCCATAACCGCTGTTTCGGAAGGCGGAATTGAGATTCGAAACCTCGACCGTCACTTGTCGGTTCTGGCTATGGCTCCCAATACCGCTGATGGGTCAAAAAAGGGAAATGTGCTGGTATTCGAGAAACACGCCGGCGAGTATTCGCTTCGCGATGTTATTTGCGAAACCGCAGCAATGAACCGGAGCCTGGTTGTGAAGCACTGGAAGAAGGGCTCATTGATGGAAGAAGCGGAGAATCAAGGAACCAGCAGCCTGGTCTATGTCGCTATTGGCGAGTAGTGCTTCCAACTCCACGCAAAGGCCCGGAGATGCCTTTCCGGGCCTTCTTTTTGTGACACTGCTTAAAAGTCGTTTCTACGCTCCTAAGTCGTCAACCGATCCCGCGAAATCGGTGCGATCTGCCAGACCGAAAGCTTCTCAATCGCCGAAGTGCTGCCGGTCCACTCCAGTCGAAGCTTCCGTGGATGATTTCCCCGCAAATAGAAGCGCTTGGTATAGGCTACTCGGCGGCTCACCAGAAGCTCAATCACCGAACCGTCGATGTGCAGGCTCATGTCAAGCAGAGCGGCCGCGTTATTCACCAGAAGCTTCTCGTTATCGACGAGGATGCAGCCCGGGCTAGCCGGATCAATGCGCACATCCAGGCACACTTGCTCCCCGACGCCTGCCCCGCTCTCAGCTTTCAACGCAAAGCCAAACGCCTTATTGCTCGGGCGCACCCGGCATGCAATCTCCCCGCAAGCAGCTTCGATCTTCATGCTCTGAACTTGCTGCCGTCGCTGCCCTTCGTTACCGGTGAGTAGGAGTGTTCGCTCGGCGCGCCGCAGCTTATCGGCTTCTGGAGAGATCTTCATTCTGAGTCTCCCATCGCCCCCGAGAGTGAGAACGCGGGGCAGGGACATCAGGCATGCCCAGCCAGCCGCGCGGTATTCCTCCACCGGCCTCGTCTCCTGAATCCATCCCCACAAAATGCGGCTTCCAGCCGTATCGGTTTGGGTCTTCGCAGCATAATAGGACCCTGTATCGAGAACCCCCGACTGTTCCGGATGAAACTTCAGCGCCTTCTGGTCAAATGAGCCCGTCATCCAATGTGATTTGCCTTGGGTGGAATAGATCAGCGCATGCTTCTCGCCGAGAGGGAAGAAGTCAGGGCACTCCCACATATCCCCCGAATCTAGTGGGTTTCCCGCCGCTGTTCCGTCTGAATCTGAGCTGATCAGTGGATGCAGGTATTCCCATTGCCTCAGGTCTGTTGAACGATACAGGAGTACGGCGCCTCCCTTATGCGGAAACCCCGATCCTACTGCCATCAACCAATGATTGCCGCTTCGCCATGGCGACGGGTCCCGAAAGCCATTTACCGGTAGCCCCTGAGGAGGCGACGTAATCACCGGATTCGGCAGTTTCGTCCACGACAGCAACGCCGGATCATCCGAATATGCAAGGCATTGGGATTCGCGCAGACTGTGTGCGCCGTCGCGGATTGTGGCCCGATCCTCCGGAGCCGATCTGACTCCCGTGTAGAGAACCACCACACGGCCGTCCTTCACGACAGCAGTGCCGGAAAAACACCCATCCGCATCGGCTCCGCCAGGCGTGGGCGAAAGCGCCACCGGCAGATGTTTCCAATGCACCATGTCCGGACTGACGGCGTGTCCCCAATGCATGTCTCCCCAGACCGCCGAGTCGGGGTTGTACTGGTAAAACATGTGGTAGTTTCCGTTCCAATAGACAGGGCCGTTTGGATCGTTCATCCAGTGGGCAGGGGGAAGCAGATGGTATTGCGGTCGCCGAGGATCATCTGCCAGCTTCGACCCTAGCGCCCCATCAGCCCGCATCCAAGGATGCGCCATTGCAAACGCGCCCGCACAAAATCCATATCGGAAGATCTGTCGGCGACTAAACAGCTTCATCGCGGCCAAGCCCTCAGTACTTCCACGACTTCACATCCGCGCCGGGAGGGGCCGTCGCCAGCATGTGTTTCACCATCTCCGGAATTACCCGCTCCGGCCAGTATGCGAAGTTCTCATCCATCGTGTATTCCTGCGGGCCTCCTGTGTAGCAGTGTGGCATGCCCGGCCCGTATTGAAAGGTCGCGTCCGAGTGCGGATGCTGGGTCGCCTCCAGCTGCTTCTGCAACAGATGCACGGCATTGTTCAGAAAGTAGGTATCGCCGTCGCCGACTGTGAAGTGTAGTTTGCCCTCAAGCTTCGGTCCCAGGGTCGGCCAGTCGCGTTTCAGAATCGCGGCGAGATCATAGTGCTGGTTCCAGTACGCGACCACTGACTTATTAATCGCTCCCGTTAACGGGTCAATCACCTCGGCCGGATACCCGTCCGGCCCCTGCGGTGAAAACACCGCCTGCCAAATGTCCCACTGTTCAGTCGAGCGTCCATGCGTTCCGAGCACGTACTCGAAGGCATGCTCCGGACCTGTGTTGGCGATGATTGACCCATCCGGCCTCCTGTCAGCCGCAATTGGAACCGTAGCGAAGTCCTTACTGCGGTGGAACGCGTTCACGTCTTCGTAAAGATCTATGTTCTGGTAAGCGTGGAAATCTATGGGATCCGGACACGCCACCCAGGCCCCGTTGTACATGTCGGGATAGAACACCTGCGTCGCCGCCGCTTCCCATCCTCCCGTCGACCCGCCGAACGTGGCACGCGCCCACCCTTGCCCAATCCCGCGATATCTCTTCTCAATCAACGGGATCAGCTCGTCGTTGATGGCCGACCCATATGGCCCTACGTTGGCCGAGTCCACATCGTACGAGTCGTCATAGTATGGGTTCGCGCTGTGCACGTAGATCATGATCACGCGCGGCAATCGCCCCGATGTCCACGCCTGAAAGAATCGGTAGCCCGCCGCCTCACTCCGGTAGTGCGGGTCCTTCTTGTCCGGCTGCGACGTGACAAATGGGTACGGCCCCAACTCCGGGTGAAAGTGGTCCTGGTAAACCACCAGAGGGTAGTGGGCGTCCGGATGCTCGTCAAACCCATCAGGGAGCAAAACCCACGCGCCCAGGTAGACATTGGCTCCCCAAAAGCGGCTCAGCTTCTCGCTGCGAATGCGCATGTACTTCAGCCACTTCGATGCGGGACTCCGCTGCGCTATCACCTCGGGATTATCTTTTCCCGCAATCGGAGCAATCGTCTGGTCCAGCGTGATATGAATCGTCGCATCCGACTTCGGATCAAAATGAATCTTTTCGGGCTCGTCGTAGAAGTTGCCGGGCTTCCGATTCCAGTGCTGACCCTCGCCCTTATCCTGTGGTAGCCACACCGTCTTGCCCGACTTAAGGCGAAACGGCACATATATGTTGAAAACGCCCTGCACGTAATAGTCGCCCGCGTCCAGGTCGGCCAGCGATCGCCGCGGATAGCCGAATGTTTTCGCGTCCACCACAATCGTCCCGTTCGACTCCAAATGGTCTATGTCCACGCCAAATCCCTGATCAGACCAGTAGTCCTCATTGAACTGGAACCGCGGTTCAGGGTTGTCCTTCTTTGCGAACAGCAGCACCAAATGCCCGTGAAGAGGCATTGTGTTGGTCACCTTAATCTCAATTCGCTGGGCGCTACAGAAGGGCAACAGGGAAAACACAAGCAAAGCGGGAAGAAAATTCCGAATTTTTTGCAAGCAGTCGTCCTTTAGCTGCGAAAGTAATTGACCATTTTATCCCGAAGCTCTCGGCCAATCTTCCGAATGGCCGAGAGCTGCAACTCCAGTAACCCTTGAAGATCCAATCGAACTACAGTATTCCCTGCAACGTGCCGAAAGTACTGTTGTGGAGAGGTTTGACCGCTTCAAGAACTAGCCTCCAAATGTCAAACTTAACTTTAATGTTTTGTATGAAGTACAAAATCTAAACCCATAGGCAGCATGCCTGCGGAAAGGGAAGTAGTGCCCATCCGGATTCTTATCGCTGGCTATGCGTTCACACTCTTGGTGGCTATCCTGGGCTGCCTCATTCTCGCTCGCACCCGCCACGCTGACCGCGGCGTTTGGTGGGCGGTCGGCGCATTTTCCAGTGCTCTGATCACCATGCTTCTTTTTGTGGGCATTGGTGTCCTTCCGGACTTCTTCACCATCGTTGTCGCCAATGAAGGCGCGGTGCTGGCCCTTGTGCTGCTCCATCAGGCCGTCGTCTCGGTCCTCGGCTCGCCACGACGGCATATCAGGTTCGGGATCCTGCTCGTCGTCCTCGAATTCGCCTTGTGCCTCTATTTCACCTATCGATTGCCGAGTATTGAAGGGCGTGCGCTTGTCCGGGTTTCGTTGGTCGGTGTTCAAGTCGCGATGAGCGCCTTCGTTCTGTTCCGGCATAAAGGCCAGATTCTCCGTTACGAGGCCCGGGTGGCCGGTTATGTCTTCGCATCCTTTGTGCTGTTGCAGATCTCGCAAATCACGGCAAACAAAGTCTGGACGCCATCGCCGGACCGGCTACATCCCCAACCAGTTCAGGCTTTTTTTCATGTTTTTGACTTCATGGTGGGCATGGCCTGCTGCTTTGCCGTTGTTTGGCTGGCGCTCTGCGAGAAGCGCCAGGACCTGCAAATGATGGCGACAACCGACGGCCTGACGGGACTGCTGAACCGCACTGCATTCGATGAAATCCTGAAGCGCGAACTTCGCCTCCCCAATCGCAGACGCAGGCCCCTTGCTCTCCTGCTCATTGACATCGATCATTTCAAAGCCATCAACGATCAATACGGTCATCAGGCGGGTGATGAAGTCATTCGTCGAATCAGCGGTCTGCTGCGCGATAATGTGCGGTCAATCGACTCCGTCGCCCGCTACGGCGGCGAGGAATTCGCTGTCCTTCTCGATGGAATGGGCTCTGATCAGGCCGAGGTCACCGCCGAACGTCTGCGACTGCAAATTAAGCAAATGGCGGCGCCACCTCAATTCGACGTCATTACCGCCAGCATCGGCATTGCCGTGCGCCGCGAAAGTGACACTCCAGAATCCCTCTTCAAACGCAGCGATGAAGCCATGTACCTCTCGAAGCGGCTTGGGCGCAACCGCGTCAGCGCTTTGGAGTACACCTACGAGGAACTATAAACTCGACCTCGCGCACCTCCGTCCAAGACATAACCCAGCGATATACTTAGGGAAGTCATGTCGAAGGCGGAAACCACAATCGAATCACCCGACAAAGCCACTCCGGCAGGTCGCCCAAAGACCTTTTACATCGAAACCTTTGGGTGCCAGATGAACGCCCACGACTCGGAGAAGGTCATCGGAACCCTTCAGCATGAAGGCTACAATCGTGTCGAATTCGAGGAAGACGCAGACCTCATCCTCTACAACACCTGTTCAATTCGGGACAAGGCCGAGCAGAAGGTTTTCCATCGCCTCAACGATTACAAGAAGCTCCATGCCCAGGGCAAACGCTTCGGCGTGCTGGGCTGTGTGGCACAGCAGGAAGGCGAAAAGATTTTCGAGCGCGCTCCCTACGTCTCGCTGGTGTCAGGCTCAGCCTCGTATCGCAAATTGCCGGAAATGCTCGTCCAACTCGAACGCGGAGGCACCCGCATCACCGGATTGGACGATCGCCAGACCGACGAGACCTTTGAGACCGAGTTCACAGCCCGCTCGAACCCCCATCGCGGCTACATCACCATCATCGAGGGCTGCGACAAGTTCTGCGCCTACTGCGTTGTCCCATACACACGCGGAAAGGAGCGCAGCCGCACATCAACCTCTGTGCTCAATGAGGCACGCCGCATGGCCGACCTGGGCTATACCGAAGTCCAGCTTCTAGGCCAAAACGTAAATTCCTATCGCGACCCGGAAGGGAAATGCACCTTTGCCGAACTTCTTGCCTCTGTGGGAGAAGTTCCTGGCGTCCGCCGCGTGCGCTTCACCACATCGCACCCTCGCGATTTCACGTGTGACATCGTCGAAGCGATCGACGCCGTGCCAACGCTCTGTGATCATGTGCATCTTCCCGTGCAAAGCGGCTCATCACGCGTGTTGCACCTCATGCAGCGCGAATACACGCGTGACTGGTATCTCGAGCGCATCTCATGGATCAAGGCCGCGAAGCGTCCCATCAGCATGACAACGGACATCATCGTCGGATTCCCCGGCGAGACGGATGCCGACTTTGAGGAAACCGTCAGCCTGCTTGCCGATGTTCAATACGACGGCGTGTTTGCCTTCAAGTATTCACCGCGCCCGAATACTCCCGCCGTGGGCATGCCTGATTCCATCCCGGATCAGCAGAAATCCGCACGCCTTCAGCTTCTGCTCGATCACCAGCGCGAAATCCAACGCGGCAACTACGCCAGGCACATCGGCGAGGAGTGCGAAGCCATGGTCGAGGGCTACAACGAAGCGCGCGGGCAAATCACAGGGCGTACCTCGCAGAACAAGACGCTGAACTTCACCACGAAGCAGCCGATTCTCCCGGCTTTAGGCAATTACATCAAGGTTCGCGTCACAAGCAGTTTTCCGAATAGCCTGGTGGGCGAGGCGGTCTAATGGAAATCGAGATGAAAATTCGCGGTCTTATGGTCGACCCCTCCACGAATATGCCGATCGTGCTGCTCAAAGACCCTCAAAGCGAAGCGTTGTTGCCGATATGGGTTGGCCTCTACGAGGCAAACGCCATCGCACTCGAAGTCGAGAAGACCCAGACGCCGCGTCCACTCACGCATGACCTTTTGCGGAGCGCCATCGATAGTTTGAACGCTCAGGTCAAGCGCGTTGTCGTCACGGAGCTCAAAGACGACACCTTTTACGCTGTCGTCTGGATGGAGCAGAACGGCGAAATCATCTCGCTCGACGCTCGCCCCTCAGACGCGCTTGCCCTCGCCCTTCGCGCCGACTGCCCCATCTTCGTAGACGAAGAAGTGCTGCGCACGGCCAAAGTCCTCCCCAATCCCGCCGAACAGGCGTCCTCGCAGGACGTGAAGAAGTGGCTGGAAGACCTCGGCGACGAAGACCTGGGCCGCTACAAGATGTAAAGTGTCGTGCCTCTCACGCGCAGCATCGCGATCCAGCAAAGTCTCATTCGGAGCCAGGTCATCGTACATGGGCAAGAGTACAAAGCGCATTTTCAAGATGTTCGCCGCTGGCAACGGCGCTCAGCTCGTGACGGTTGCGAGTCAGCTCATTCTGCCCGCGGCATTCTTGAAGACCTATGGGATCGTGCTCTACGGTGAATGGCTGGCGCTGAGTGCAGCCATCGGATATCTCAGCACGCTCAATTTCGGCCTGCAGACCTACACCTATATGCAGATGACGATCCTCTACAGCCGTGGCGAAGTGGAGGAGTGTAAGTATGTGCAATCCGCTGGTTTGCGGATGCTGCTTTCTCTCTTCTTCATCTCATGGCTGGTTTTGCTCGTTATCTTCGCAATGCCGCTCGACTCGTGGCTTCATCTCACCATTCCGAGATTTGAAGCGCAGCTGACTCTGTACTTGCTTGGCGGCCAAATTACCGCGAGCATGCTTACTGGCTTCTTCGGCGGGAAGTACGCGGTTTTTGGCTCTGCGCATCGCGGCACAACCTGGAACTCAACCACTCAGTTGATCGTTGTGTTTGCCATGGCGGCTCTTGCCCTTCGGCACTTCGCCTTTTACTGGATTGCCGGCGTGCAGGTCCTTTTGACCCTGATTTCGGTCGTATTGATGGTGATTGATCTCCATCGCCTCGCACCGGACATTCGCCCGACGCTCCGCTATTGGAAACCTGGGTCGATGATGGCTGTCCTCAAGCCAAGCGGCCAATATGCTCTTCTATATTCCTCCAACGTACTCGCATATCAGCTTCCCATCTTGATCATGCAGCGACTTCTCGGCCCGGCTGCTGTAGTGATTTACTCGGTCACGCGAACAATATTTTCCATGGGGCGGCGGCTGGTTTCCATGGTTACCCTGGCGATCGGGCCGGAAGTCTCGATGCTCTATGGCCAGCGGGACTGGCCGACGCTGCACAAAATCTATGACTACTCCGAGCGCGTCATCCTCACCTTCACTGTACCAATTACGTTCGGGTCTATGCTCGCAGCTCCGTTTCTGCTGCATTTCTGGTTGCACAAGGACAGTCTGTATCACCCGGAGATATGCCTCCTGCTGGGCATAACTGCAACCGTCCTCGGCATTAAGGAACACAAGTATCAATTCCAGTTTTCCAGCAACCAGGTCCGCGAAATTTCGTACCTGACTATTGCCGGATACTCCGCGATGGCATTGCTATCAGTTCCGGCCATGATGTTCCTCGGCGTTCCGGGCTTCATCGTCTTGTGGGGAATCACCGAAATAGTGCTTCTATACCTTCTGCTGCGTTTGAACGCGAGACTTTTTGCCGGGAAAATGGTCCTCGATCGATCACCCATCTTTCGTCTCTTCGCAATCATGTTCGTCGGCAGCCTCGCTGTGGTGTGGCCCATGGTCCACATGGCGCAGTTCAACTATCTCGAACAGGTGATAATCTCCGCAGCCGGCGCACTCGCTTTCTTCCTTGTCTCATACCGGTTATTCGGCTTTGGCAGCGTTCGCGAAATCATGTGGCAGAAGATCTCCCGGCGTATTCCGCTTGCGGCAGGAAACAAAGGTTAGTCCTTCCTGTGGCGCACTAGGACGAATATTCCAGCAACTTTCCTCTCCACGTTGGTTCTTAAGCCTATAGTTGCAATGCGCTGAGGGGTTAACTGTGTTCATGCGAAGCCCGCGCGGCACCATCGCGGTAATGTTGGCAGGAAGCCTGCTCCCATGCCTCTGTACACCGGCATTCGCGGCCCGTGCTTCATTGCCAAAGCGAGATGCCCCTGGGGCCGCGGCGAAAATTCAGGACGCAAAGGCTCTCCATCTCCTCGACCGAATGACATTCGGGCCTCGCCCCGGCGATATCCAACAGGTTGAAGCCATCGGCATCGACCGCTGGCTCAACCTGCAATTGCATCCTGCCAAAATCGACGATAGCGCTCTCGACCAACGGCTCGCCGGCTACCGTGCGCCGTTCATGACTCCGCAGCAACTCATGGTGCGCTTTCCTTCGCCCAACCTGATCCGCCAGGCGCTCAATGGCCGCTTTCAGATCCCCAACCGTCAGCCCCAAAAAGCGATTTGGGAAAGCCAGATCGCAATCATCCAGCAAAGAAAGCTAGCGAAGCAGTCGAAGGTAGCGAATCAGAATGACAATGCCTTGGCTGTGGGGCCGTCACAACCAGCGAACGTGATGGCCGAATCCGCCGATAACGCGCCTTCTTCGCAGATCGACGAGCCCGACCATCCCACCGGCATTGATACAGCAGTTCTCCTCGAGCTTCCTCCGCAACAGCGCTATCAAAAGCTTCTGAACCTGCGGGCGGGGCAGATGCCCTTGCTTGTGCGCTCAATGGCCCCTAGGGACCGTCCTGATCTTGTAGCAGGAATGACTCCCGAACAGCGCGAAACCGTCGTCGCGCTCCTCAATCCGCGCATGGTTGTCGTGAACGAGACTGAGGCAGTCCGGCTGCAGGAGGACATCTACAGCCAGCGGCAACTCGAGCGTGTCATGACCGAGTTCTGGCTGAACCACTTCAACATCTTCACCAACAAAAACGAAATTGAGCCATATTACCTCTCGCAATTTGAAAGTGAAGCAATTGCTCCTCACGCGCTCGGCAGGTTTGAGGATCTCCTGGACGCCGTTGCCCACAGCCCGGCAATGCTCATCTATCTCGACAACATTCAGAGCATCGGCCCAGATTCCATCGCAGCCTTACGCAGCGAATACCCCGGCACTCCGCGTTTGCAGCTCGTTCAAATGATGAATGCTGACGTGCGCGCCATGCGGGGCGCGGTTCCTTCGCAATCGCACATCAAGCCGCGCCTTGGAATCAACGAAAACTATGGCAGGGAACTGATGGAGTTGCACACCCTGGGGGTGGACGGCGGCTACAGTCAGCAGGATGTTATTCAGGCCGCCCGCGTCCTCACCGGATGGACAGTTGCGCCACCCCGCCAGGGCGGCGGATTCCAATTTGAGCCAAACCGTCACGAGCCCGGAGACAAAATCGTGATCGGGCACCGAATCAGACAGGGAGGCGAGGACGAGGGCCTTCAGCTACTCCACATTCTCGCTACCAGCCCTGCTACCGCACACTTCATCTCCCGCGAACTTGCTGTGCGCTTTGTCAGCGACCATCCATCCCAGGCCCTTGTCAACCGCATAGCGAAGACGTTTCTCTCCACTCACGGAGACATCGCCAAGGTCCTGAAAACCATGATCGATTCGCCGGAGTTCTGGTCTGCGCCCGATACCGGCAACAAGATCAAGACCCCACTCGACTATGTGGTTTCCGCCGTGCGCGCAACAAATGCCGACGTGTCGCAACCTTATCGTCTCGTCTCGGAACTGCGCGTGATGGGCATGCCTCTCACCGGAACTCAGCAGCCGAACGGATATTCGATGACCAACGATGCATGGGGAAGTTCATCCGAACTGATCGACCGCATGAACTTCGCGCTTGCCCTCGCGTCGAACCGCATTCCAGGTGTCGCGGTTTCGTTGGATCAATTCCTCGGCCCTGACGCTGCTGAACAAAAACCCAACGTCAATCCAGAGCAGGTGGAGGCTCTTCTGGAGCAGGCGATCCTCCACGCGCCCGCACCCGAGGGAATGCATGAGGCTGTTTTAGAGAGCCTCAGCGAAACCGTGCAGCAAACCCGCGCGGCTGCGTCAGTGGCCCTCGCCGGTGATGGCGGCGCCAACCCGTTTGATCCTGGTCCTAATCGTTCAGGCGCGCAAACGACCAGCATGCAACGGGCCATTATGGCGGCCTTGCTCATCGGTTCACCGGAGTTCCAGCGGCGTTAGCATATTTTGCGGTAAGGAAGGGAAATACGAGCAATGGCGATCACGCGACGAGCCTTCATGCGGAATGGAGCCATGGCGCTGGTAGGAACTGCGGCCATACCTGGCTTTCTAACGCGTGCGCTGTGCGCCGAGACTTCGACTTCCGGGAAGCCGCAACGTCTCGTCATACTCTTCCAGCGCGGTGCTGCAGACGGGCTAAACATCGTGGTGCCGCACGCGGAGACCTATTACTACCAGGCGCGCACCAGCATCGCAATTCCGAAAGAACAGCTGCTGGATCTCGATGGATTCTTCGGCCTCCATCCAGCCCTCGCCCCTTTCAAACGGCTCTGGGACCAGAAGCAGCTTGCGATCATCCATGCCGTCGGATCCCTTGACCCCACCCGCTCACATTTTGATGCCCAGGACTACATGGAGTCCGGCACACCCGGCTACAAGGCCACCACAGATGGTTGGCTCAACCGCGCCTTACAGGCGCAGGACAAGCGCCATTGTTGCGCCGAAACCCCGTTCCGGGCCGTTTCCATGGGAGCCGATGTTTCGCGGACTCTCGAGGGCAAAGTCCCGGTCATCGCCATGAGTGATGTCGCGAATTTCGCGGTGGGAGGGCGTAACCCAAATGCCGCAGCGGTCAGCGGTCTTTTTGAGTCGCTATACGACGACAGCACCTCCTCACTCCTTCGCGGGACCGGCGCGGAAACCTTCGAAGCGATCAAAATGCTCAGGTCCACTGACCCCGTTCACTACGCGCCCGGTAACGGTGCCGATTACCCGAAAGGACAATTCGGCAATAATATGAAGCAGATAGCGCAGCTTCTTAAGGCAAATCTTGGAGTTGAAGTCGCTTTCGCCGATATCGGTGGATGGGACCACCACGTCAATGAAGGAAATATCGAGGGCCAGCTTGC
>DASZAG010000130.1:0-2722 GCA_035945555.1 Acidobacteriaceae bacterium | reverse complement strand
CAATCAAATTTTGGAACAGAGAAAAGTTCCAAGGAGTAAACGCACTCCGGCGCAAGGTCAATCCTACACGCATAACGATCGAAAAGAAGGAGAGCGTTCGCTGGTTGGAGAACTTACGCCAGTCGACCGATTTGCTGAATGATCCTAACCGTTGTGTGCACATCGGCGACCGAGAGAGCGACATTTATGAACTATTCTGCCTTGCGCAAGAACTTGGGACACATTTTCTGGTTCGTACTTGCGTGGATCGTCTCGCCAGCGATGGTAAGCATACGATCAGCGACGAAATGAAGTCGGAGCCGGTCCGCGGCTTGCACCGCGTAGAGCTAACCCGACCTTCGCAATAAGCCTCGGACGCGGATCAATTTTCAGGAGACGCGATGAGTCAGGGCCTTTGTTTTCTTTACCGCTGTGAGGTGGAGAGGCGGAATTGCGCTGTAGTGCCGACCGACCCTCTATGCAGGGCGTGGAACTTCTGGCAAGCTTTGTGGCAACGATGTTTCTGCGCGCCAAGACCCGCAACAAAGACGGCAAGGTTCATCGCTACTTCAGCGTGGTGGAGAACCGGCGGGTGGGCGCCAGGCGGCGCATCGTGCAGCGCACCGTACTGCATCTGGGCGAGATCAACAGCAGCCAGGAAGCGGCATGGCGACAGACGCTGGAGGTCTTCGACGAAAGCCGGCAGGAACATCGCACGCTCAGCTTATTCACGGATGACGAACCGGCAGCGCCCTCTTCGGTGGACAGCCTGCGGGTGCGGCTGAGCGCGATGGAACTGCGGCGAGCGCGGTGCTTCGGAAACTGCTGGCTGGGCTGCGAACTGTGGCGGCAACTGGGCCTGGAAGAGTTCTGGGGTGAGCGACTGGAGGAGAAGGTGCGGCGGGAGACAGTGAACTGGGAGAAGGTATTACGTCTGCTGGTGGTGAATCGGCTGATCGATCCGGGCAGCGAGTTCCGTGTGCACCGGCAGTGGTTCGATCAGAGTGCGATGGGAGAACTGCGGGGGGAGGATTTCGCTGTCGCCGAGAAGGACCGTCTCTATCGATGCCTGGATCGGATCCTGGACCATAAGCAGGAACTGTTCCGACATCTGCGGCAGCGCTGGGCGGATCTGTTCGGGGCCGAGTTCGATGTGCTGCTGTATGACTTAACGAGTACCTACATCGAAGGCCAAGGCGAGCAGATTCCCAAAGCCCGCTACGGCTCCAGCCGGGACCAGCGGTTCGACTGCAAGCAGGTAGTGATTGCGCTGGTGATCACGCCGGAAGGATTTCCTCTGGCCTATGAAGTGTTGGAGGGCAACACTTCGGACCGGACTACGCTGGGAGGTTTTCTCCAACGTATCGAACAGAGCTATGGCAAAGCGCGGCGTGTGTGGGTGATGGATCGCGGTATCCCCACCGAAGAGGTGCTGGGCCAGATGCGTCGGCAGCAGGACACCTTCTACCTGGTGGGCACCCCGCGCAGCAAGATCCAGCAATACGAGCGGCAGTGGTTGGAACTGCCCTGGCAGCGGGTGCGCGATTCGGTTGAAGTGAAGCTGTTTGCCGAGGGCGGCGAGCTCTACGTGCTGGCCAAGAGTGCAGGGCGACAGGCTAAGGAGCGGGCCATGCGCCGCAACAAGCTGGCGCGGCTGTTGTGGAAACTGCGTGCTATGCGCCTTCATCCTCCGTCGCGGGATCAGCTGCTGCTGCGCATCGGAGCCGCGCGCAAGGATGCCGGCCGGGCGGCCAAGTTCGTCACCCTCAAGATCCCTGCTGAAGGGGTCGCAGTCACCCGCCAGAGCTTTACCTTCCATCTGGAGAAAGAACAACTCAAGCAGGCGGAGCTGCGCGATGGACACTATCTGCTGCGCTCCAATATAACGGCCGCAGATCCCGCCGTACTCTGGGAGCGCTATATCCAGCTCACGCAGATCGAGGCGGCGTTTCGCACCATGAAGAGCGAGCTCGGAATCCGCCCCATCTACCATCAGTTAGAGCATCGCGTCGAGGCACACATCCTGGTGGCGTTTCTGGCTTACTGCCTGATCGTGACGCTGAAGAATCGACTGCAAGCTCTGGCGCCAGGGCTAACGCCAAAAGCTGTGCTCGAGAAACTGGCTGCCATCCAGATGCTCGATGTTTGGTTGCCCACGACCGACGGTCGCTGGCTGGTGATGCCACGCTATACGCAGCCGGAAGCAGAACAGGCGATCTTGCTGCACAAACTTCAGCTGCAACTGCCTCCCCAGCCACCTCCGCGCATCCGCTTACAGCCCCCCGCGCGGCGGCCTGAAGTCTTCGCGTCTGTAGTGCCGACTTTTTGAGTACCCCTGCTGAAATGAAATGAGTTAGCTTCGTTTTCCGAGGCTTATTGCGAAACTTCGGTTAGCCTGGAAGCGATTCCTGGAAGGAGAGTCGGAGCGGATGCGGGTCCAGTTTGCAGTTTTGGATAGCTACGAACGAGGTCCGCGCCGTCCTTCGCAGTACCGCAACGGCTACTACTGGAGGGAGTTGGTGACGCGCCTTGGCACCATTCGGCTGCGCATTGCGCGCGCCCGCGGCAAGAGCTTTCTGCCCCGGGCGATCGAGAAGTTTCAGCGCCGGGCCCCGGAGCTGGCGCTGTTGAGTCGCGAAGCTTTTCTGCGCGGTATCTCCACCCGCCAGGTGGGCCGCGTCGTGGCCACGCTCTGCGGCGAGACGGTCAGCGCGTAGACGGTCTCGCCGCTGACGCGCGATCT
>DASZAG010000129.1:0-9887 GCA_035945555.1 Acidobacteriaceae bacterium | reverse complement strand
CTCGTATCGCGTGGTGCATTTTTTATCCAGCCGCGCGTAAATATCCAGGAACCGCGGTATACAGCCCAGTCCCGCCACCACGCAGTTCTGCTTCGCCAGAATCGTCGCCGAGGCCCGCAGCTTCGGATCTACGGTAATGGCCGTCGTTACGTCGCTGGTGGCCTTGTCCTCCACCAGCGCCTGCTCCAGAATCGCTTCAATCTTCCTGCTCTTCCAGTCCATACGTCCCCGTTCTTACCTCAGCTTCTCCAACGCATCCAGCGTCTCTTTCCGCAACTGAGCCGCCTCCGCCGCCTGTTTCTTCAGCCCATCCACTATCTTCTCAGGAGCCTTCTTCAAAAACGCCTCATTGTTGAGCTGCCTGCCCGAATTTGCCAGCACCTTGTCGTACTCGGCCAGCTTCTTCTGCAGCCGCTCGCGCTCGGTGCCTACATCAATCTGTTTCTCGTAAGCCACACCGACAGTAAAGTTCGCTGTAGTCCTGGTATTGCCAGAGTTCAGGCGCCACTCACCGGGAAAATGAAAGTCAGAAATGCGAGCCAGTTTCTCGACCATCTCCCGATTCGCCATCGCAAGCTGTCGCAACCCATTCGACGTCTGAATCTCCGCTGCCACTGGCTCCCGCTCCGGCACGTCCAGATCCTTGCGCAGTGCACGAATCGTCGCAATCAGGTCCTGCAGGGAAGCCATGCCCGCTTCAATGTCGGTGTTGATCTGTGCTGCGTCAGCCTGAGGAAACTTCGTCAGCGCAATCGACTTCGCCGGAGCATTGCCATCGTACACCGCATGCCAAAGCTCCTCTGTAATAAATGGCATAAAGGGAGACAACAGCCGCAGCGCCGCTTCAAACGTTTGCACCAGCGTGTTTAGCGCAGCTCGGGAGCTGTCCCTGTTCGCTGAATCGCTGAAGTCCAGCCGCAGTTTCACAATCTCCAGATACCAGTCGCAAAAGTCGCCCCAGAAGAACTGATAGACGAGCCTCGCCGCTTCATCAAAACGATAATCCCCAAGCGCCGCGTTCACTTCGTCCGCAACCGAGTTCAGCCGCGACGTAATCCAGCGTGCCTCCAGCTCTTTACTGCCCGCGCCGGTCAGCTCAACCACAATCCCCGCCTCGCGAGCCTTCTCCACGTGCATAAAAATGAAGCGTGCCGCGTTCCATATCTTGTTCGCAAATGCGCGATGTCCCTCCGTCCGCGCCTCGCTGAACGCGATATCCGTCCCCGGAGAAGCCATTGACGCCAGCGTGAACCGCACCGCGTCTGTCCCGTATTTCTGCACAATTTCGATCGGGTCGATCACGTTGCCCTTCGTCTTAGACATCTTCTGCCGATCGGCATCGCGCACCAGGGCATGGATATAGACCTCGCGAAACGGCACCGCGTCCTTCAAGTCACGCTCGCCTCCATCCGGTATCGGCACGTCGAGCATAAAGTGGCAGCCCAGCATGATCATGCGCGCCACCCAGAAGAACAATATGTCAAAGCCCGTCACCAGCAACTGCGTCGGATAGAACGTATCCAGGTCTGGCGTCCGCTCCGGCCATCCGAAGACGGTGAAGGGAAGCAGCCCCGACGAGAACCACGTATCCAGCACGTCCGTCTCCTGCGTCAGATTCGCGCTGCCACAGCATGCGCACGCCGTCGGAGTCTCCCGCGCCACCGTAATCTCCCGGCACTTTCCGCAATGCCACGCCGGAATCCGATGCCCCCACCACAACTGCCGCGAGATGCACCAGTCATGAATGTTCCGCATCCACTCGAAATACGTCTTCGCATACTGCGCGGGCGTGAACTTGATGTAGCCTTGCTCCACCGCCGCGATTGCCTTGTCCGC
Source organism: Acidobacteriaceae bacterium (assembly GCA_035945555.1). Taxonomy (GTDB): domain Bacteria; phylum Acidobacteriota; class Terriglobia; order Terriglobales; family Acidobacteriaceae; genus Silvibacterium. Next base: position 8,051 of record DASZAG010000129.1, on the reverse strand, counting down.
CAGCGGCTGAATCTTCACAAACCACTGCGTCGAAAGCCGCGGTTCAACCACGCTCTTGCAGCGGTCGCATTTCCCGATCGAGTTGGTATGCTCGCGCACCGTGCCCAGCAACCCCTGCGCTTCCAGATCCTCGAGCACGCGTTTTCGCGCTACATAACGATCCAGCCCCGCATATTTGCCGCCTTCTGCATTGATGTGCGCCGTGTCGTCCATCACCGAGATCGACGGCAGACCGTGCCGCTGCCCAATCGCAAAGTCATTCGGATCATGCGCCGGAGTCACCTTCACTGCGCCGGTGCCGAAGTCCGCGCTCACCCACGCGTCCGTAACCACGGGAATCTCACGCCCCATCAGCGGCAGCAACAGTTTTTTCCCGTGCAGATGCTTATAGCGCTCGTCGTCCGGATTCACCGCCACCGCCACATCGCCCAGCATCGTCTCCGGCCGCGTCGTCGCCACAGTCAAATACTGCCCCGGCTCCGGTTTTCCATGCGCGCCAAGCACCGGATACCGAATCTCCCACAGCTTACCTTTCTGCTCCTCGTGCACGACTTCCAGATCGCTGATCGCCGTCTGGCATCGCGGACACCAGTTCACAATGTAGGCCCCGCGATAAATCAGCCCCTGCTCGTGCAGGCGCACAAAGGCTTCCTTCACCGCGCGAGACAAATTCTCGTCCATCGTGAAGTATTCGCGCGACCAGTCCACGCTTGCGCCCAGCCGCTTCATCTGGTCGAGAATCGCGCCGCCGTAGTGCCGCTTCCACTCCCATACACGCTCGACAAACGCCTCGCGCCCAAGCTGCTGGCGGCTCTTGCCTTCGCCCTCAAGTTGCCGCTCCACCATCATCTGCGTTGCAATGCCCGCATGGTCCGTCCCCGGAACCCACAACGCCAGCTCGCCCCGCATCCTGTGCCAGCGCGTGATAATGTCCATCTCCGTCTGGTTCAACATGTGGCCCATATGCAGCCGTCCCGTCACATTCGGCGGAGGCAGCAGAATCACAAATGGATTCGCACGCGCAGCGTCCGCGTTATCCGTGTGGAACAGGCGTTCGCTCACCCAATATGCGGCCCAGCGGTCTTCAATCGCCGTGGGATCGTAGGCTTTCTGTAATTCGTGGCGCATCTTGCGGCAGTTCAACTCCTCTGTTGTCTGTACTTAGCATATCGAAACAGCGCACCCGGCCCGCACGCGGCCATCTTCGCAGGGCAAACAAACAGAAAGACCGCCCGCAGGCGGCCTCTCCGCAGCTCCATCTGATTCCGCGGTCTTAGAACGGATTCAGCTTATCCACGCCCTTCTTGCCGTGGTGTTTGCTCGAAGACTCGTCTTTCTTGTTGTACGGCGCCTTCTTTTTCTTCTTCTTCTTGCCGTTCGTATCCTGGCCCACCGTGTTCACCGCCGGAGCGCCCTGCGCATCGTTGATCTGCGCGGGAGCCGCGGCCGGCTTGTCGATCGGCGGAAGCGGCTGATTGTTGACCGGTCCCACAGGCTGAACCACCGGACTGGCGGCAGTGGCAGGGCTTGGAGCCGCCGCTGTACCTTCGCCCGCCGGAGCCGCTGTACCATCGCTCGCCGGAGCCGTCGTCGTCCCTGTCGCCGATCCTCCTGGCGCCTGACCGCTGTTCGGGACCACCACGGTTACGGTGCTGCCCTCTGAGCCGCCCTGGTCCGGAACCGTCTCAAGCTGCAGCGTTCCACCTGCCGGCTGTGTCGCCGCTGGCGGCGCCGCACCCTTGCTGATTGCTGCCGCAGTTGTGTCCTGTCCGTTCGGCGCTAAACCTGGAATCGGCTTGCCCGCAAATGCCGCCTGATACATCGACAGATTCGCCTTGTTGATGCTTGGCGCGAGCGTTGGCGGTGGGTCACTCACCGTAGGCTCACCCACACGTGCCGCCTGCACCGTCGACGGATTGCTCTTGATCAGCAGCATCGCGCGGTCTCTTAGCTTCAGGCTTACGCGGCTGCCTTCTTCTGCCTCGTTCTCCGCCAGCTCCTCCTGCGTCGGCTCCGGAACATCTCGTCCCATCGCAATCAGCCGGTCCTTCGCGTCCTCAACATGCGGAGCCATCGGATACCGCGTCACTACTCGGTCCCAGGCTGCCGCCGCGCGGTCGTCATACACCTTCACCAGCTCGGCCTTGGCCTTTGGAGGCAACCGCAAATTGTTAGCAATCTGCGCTTCTGTCGCATAGGCGTCGCCCAGGGTTATCAGCGCCTGGTCTGCTTTGCTGAACAGCGGATACGTGTCTGCCACTGTCTGCAGCCGCGCAATCGCTCCCGCCCAGTTCTCGGTTCCCGCGTAGAACTCGCCAATCTCAAACTCCCGCGCCCCCAGCACTTCCTGAACCTCACGCAGCCGTTGTTTTGCCCGGGGAATCAGCGTCGAGTCGGGAAAGTTCTCCAGCATGGCGCGGTATTTCTGCTCCGCTGAAATCGCATTGGTCGGGTCGCGGTCGGGCTTCTCCATCTGCTGGAAGTAAATGTCGCCCACCTTCATCTGCGCTTCCGCCGCTTCCGGAGTGTTCGGGAAGAACGTGATGAAGTCCTCGTACTCTGACTCCGCCTGGCTCAGCGCCGCCGATCCGCCTTCCTTGTACCAGGTGTCGCCGATGGCCAGCTTCGCGCGCATCGCGTACTCGGTCTCCGGATACGTATTCAGCAGCGTCTGCAAATCCAGCCGGGCCACGTCATAATGGCCCTTCTTCAGCGCCTTCAGGGCCTTGTCGTACAACACCTTATCCGGCTGGTTCGACTTCACTCCCGCCAGCGGGTTTGCGCTCAGGTCAAAGTCCTTCTTCTTCTTTTTCTTCGCAAACGCGCACGGAATCAGGGCCACACATAGCCCCGCAACGGCAATCTGGGTAACAACTCGATTCATAAAACCTCAATTCACCCTGGTTCGTTTGGGTGCCCCGCCCTTCGTCTTGGGGTGCCCCATCCTTAATTCTTTGGGTGCCCCATCCTTTGCGCTGTTTTTGCGCGAAGGGCGGGCTGCATTCTTTCTTTCTGCTTTCCGCGCAGCTTCCAGCAGCGCGCGCGCATCTTCTTCCGGCTTTCCATCGCCAAAGACCGCGTTCCCGGCCACCAGCAATTCGGCTCCTGCTTCGACGACCCGCGCAATCGTGTCGTGAGCCACGCCGCCGTCTACTTCAATCCTATAACTCAGGCCCAGTTCCTGGCGAAGCTCTTTCAGGCGCCCGATCTTTTTCAGCGAGTACGGGATAAAGCTCTGTCCGCCAAATCCCGGCTCCACGCTCATCACTAGGACATGGTGAACCATCCCCAGCACCGGAATCAGCAGGTCCACCTCGGTCGCCGGATTAATCACCACCCCCGGCTTCATCCCATGCTGCGCAATCAGTTCCAACGAGCGGTGCAAATGCCGGCATGCCTCATAGTGCACGCTCATCCAGTTGGCCCCGGCCTCGGCAAACGGCTGCACAAACTCGTCCGGATTCTCAATCATCATGTGGCAGTCGAGCGGCAAATTGGTCGCCCGCCGCAACGACTTCACCACCGGAGGCCCCAGCGTCAGGTTCGGAACAAAATGCCCATCCATCACATCCACATGGATCACGGTCCCGCCGCCGCGTTCCGCCGCGCGGACCTCTTCGCCCAGCCGGGCAAAATCAGCCGAAAGTATCGATGGAAGCAGCTCTACCAAGATAAAAACAGTCTACCAGCCGGTTTATAGCTGTGTGATTCCCGCGCAACCCGGCGACTCTATTGTTTCGTTCGCTTCAGCGTCATCTCCCCACCGGGAAAGTCTCCGTTATCCGACTTGGTCGTCATCTTGATTTCATCTCCGGAAACCGTACCGTCATGGCTGAACGTCGTTCCATTAAACGAAACGGTGAAGGTAATATGATCACCGTCGACCTTGCCGTTGTCGATCGCGAGCGGGTCTCCCTCCGGCCCCTGCACGGTTCCCGTCAGCTTCGTTCCGTCTTGCTTAAAAACGAACGTCAGCGCAAAGCTGTTGCCGTCCGGGGTGGTCATATCGGCGGTCCAGTTGCCCGTGACATCTGTGGCAGCAGCAAACGTCGTCTTTGCGCCAAACAGAAAGCAGACCACGGCGCAGATTGCGATCCAGATTTTCACCTTTCGCATCGTGCGAACTCCTTTGTGGATTTCACAGCCAGCCGATCCTATCGGGAGCATCGCTCCACTGTCTACTCCTCCACTGCAGCCGGGTGCCCCATCCTTGACGCGTTTTTTGCGACAAGGGTGGGAGAACTCTATTCCTCACTTCCACCCCGACCCTGCACTTTCTTCACCGCCTCCGCCACAGCCTTATCCGCCCGCTTCTGCCGAGCCTCCGGGCTCTTGTAATAGAAGATCCCTAGCAGGTGCCCTCGCCGCTGGGTCGGAGTCATCGCCTTCCATCCCTCAGCCGCCTTCGGCTGCCGCCGGAACGCCACCTGCAATATCGGGGGAAGCTCCCGCTCGCCCTCCATCGCCAGCATCATGCGCTCCGCTTCCAACTCCGCCTGCCGAATCCGCGCCGCCGGACTCTTCCCCGCGCGTATCGCGTCCTCCATGTATTTCCGCATCGAGTAGCTCATGCCCTCGAACCACTTCTTCAGCGCCTTGTTCTGTCTCAGCAGCTTTTCCAGCTCTGGCGGAACCGTCGCCACGCGCTCTTCCAGGTCCGGCTCCAGAACAATCTCCGCCGTCCCACCCACGCGCACGCCAGCCCCCTTCTGCATTTGCTTGTTTACCAGCAGCAGGTGTCCGTCGCGGGCCGAGCCAAAAAGGGAAGTGCGAAACGCAAACCCGTTGATCGTCCCCTTCACGCGCATCCGTTTGCGCTCCGGCCACGCTTTGGCCGCGTCAAACGGAACCCGCACCACCACCCAGTTCAGCGCTGTCCCGTCTGGCTGCAATACCCCGCGGAATTTTTTCTTCATGGTTGAACTTGCCTGCGTTACTGCGGCTTCTTCGGCGGAGTCTGCGGCTGCTCCGGCTGCTTGCCCGTAATGTCCTGCCCGCCATACAGCACGCGAATCGACGTCCTGAACCGCTTGTAATTCGTGTACTTAACCGTCTCCCTCAGGTGAACGTCTTGATAGCCGTCCCCGGTAAAGTGCAGTTCACCATCCTCGTGCGTATACACCGGGAACCAATATTTCCCGTCAATCTGCTGACGATAAGTTATGAACGGCAGCGACAAATCCTCGTGCCCCTTACGCAGGTCGTCCGGAACATTCTTCCCGTCCGTCACCACAATTTGGTGGTCCTGCTGGTCTACCCAGATCCGACCGTCAAAGTATCTGTGACCCTTCTCGATCACCTTCGGCTCTACGTTGAACACATACGTATCAACGTCATCGATCCGCTGCTTGCCTACATAGGTGATGTTGTATTGGGCGGCGTCCTCTGTCGTCAGCACAAACGGCAGCCGGTGTTCAATGTCTGAGAAGTCCGCAGGAGTCATAATCACTCGCTCCAGCGTGTTCACCGGAGCGTCCACCACGTGCTCCACCTTTCGGCCCGTCGGATCATAGGAAATGTCCGTCACATCAAAGTACTGCCCGTCCACCTTGTTGTCATCGTTAACCGTCTGCACCATCACGCTGCGCTCGTACGTGTAGTCATTCATGGCGTCGCGATACATGCTTTCCTTTTCCGTAAACTCCTTGATGAGCTGCGGAACCGGAACCGGCGGAGCCGATGTGTCCAACTGCCCAAAGCCAGCCGGAAGCGGCACCGACGTAAACGACACCTGGCCATGCACGAGCGGACCCGCCGCAAAAGCGACGATCACTGCTGCCGCCGCTACCGAAAAAATGCGAAACCAAGAATTACGAGACACGGGAATTCCTCTTCACAATAATGCTACCCAAATAGACGCGCCGCGCGACCCGACAGCCCACATCGCCTTTCTGCCATGTCAAGCCCTTCGCGGTCCGATTTCCCCGTACCTCATACAAAACACAGCGAAGAAATCCGGCAGCGGAATGCAGTTCAGTTTCTGCCAATTCGCTACACTGGAATTAGGGGCATGGTTCTCGTTGGGTAGGCTTTGCTGACCCTAAGCAGCCCTGACCTGAGCGCCTAAGTCCCATCGTTTGTATGAAGTACAAATTGTGATTCGCCGCGCTATGCCGTGATGCAAGGGAGCATCACGACGAGCAGCGCTGAGGACGTCTATTTGAAAAACTCCGATGAATTTAGTCGACTCTGAAGGCGAATATTTTCGCGCGACGCGTGTGTCGAAGCTCTGATCTGACGGATGCAATGATTCTCGTTGGGTAGGCTTTGCTGACCGCAAGCAGTCCTGACCCTGAACACCTAAGTTCAATCGCTTGTATGAAGTACAAATTCCGATTCGCTGCGCTGTACTATATCCGGTGGTGCGAAGGTGCGTTATGGCGCGGAGCCGATGTGCAGCGGTCTTTCTTCTCGGATGTCTCCTGAGTCTTTCCCTGGCGGCGCAGTCGCGTCGCCCCATGACCTTCAACGACCTGATGGCCATGCGCCGTCTCGGCGACATATCGGTCTCGCGTGATGGTCGCTGGGTCATGTACTCGGCCACCGATGTCGATCTGGCCAGGAACACCCGCACCTCGCATCTCTGGATCGTCCCCATCACCGGCGGTCCAGGCCGCGCCCTCACCGACGCAATCGCGGGCGAGAGCGATGGCCGCTTCTCGCCCGACGGCAAGCAGATCCTCTTCGAGAGCGCCCGGCACGCAGGCCAGCAGATATGGCTGGCTGACTTCAACTCCGCCGATGGAACCATTGGCGACCCGCACCAACTGACTTCGCTCAGCACCGAAACCGACGGAGCCATCTGGTCGCCGGACAGCCAGAACATCCTCTTCCTCTCGAGCGTCTACCCCGACTGCTCCGACGATGCCTGCAATCAGCAGCGCGACCAGGAGCGGCGTGACTCGAAGGTGAACGCCCAGATCTTCACGCACCTGCTCTATCGCCACTGGGACCACTTCACCGGAGACAAGCGCAGCCACCTGTTCCTCATCCCCGCCGCCGGCGGCACGCCCCGCGACCTCACGCTTGGAGACCAGCACGACGTTCCGACCTTCCAGCTGGAAGGCCCGCGTCAGTACGACATCTCGCCCGACGGCAAGGAAGTCGCCTTTGAAGAGAAGGTGGTGCCCAACCCCGCCATCAGCACCAACATCGACATCTTCACTCTCCGGCTCGACGACCCCAACGCCAAGCCGGTCAAGGTCTCGACCTCACCCGGAGGCGACCACACTCCGCGCTACTCGCCCGACGGCCGCTACATCGCATGGCGCTCGCAAGCTCGAGCCGGATACGAGAGCGACCGCTTCCGCCTCGTAGTCTACGACCGCCAGACCCACACCATCCGCAACGTGCTGCCGAAGTTCGACCGCTGGATCGACGAGTTCACGTGGGTGCCCGATTCGCGCACCATCTACTTCACCTATCCCGATGAGGGCGATGAGCGCGTCGGTTCCGTCCAGATCGACGGCTCGCGGTTCATGCGATACACCCGCCGCGGCGAGTATGGGGAACTCCACATCACGCCCGACGGCAAGCAGCTTATCGCCGCCAAGATGACCATGCGCATGCCCGGCGAGGTCTACGCGCTGCAAGTAGGAGGCACTCAAAGCCCACTGCAGGCGGCGCAGAAGCCCGGTTCGCCGAGCTTCGCCGTCGCCGCCGAGACGCAGATCTCCCACCTGAACGACGCCCTGCTCGACCAGCTCGACATGCAGCCAATGGAAGCCTTCTGGTTCCCGTCCATCGGAGGCACGCGTGTCCAGGGCTTCATCATCAAGCCTCCGAACTTCGACTCCGGCAAGAAGTATCCGGTCAAGTTCCTCATTCATGGAGGTCCGCAGGGCGCGTGGGGCGAATCATGGAGCTATCGCTGGAACGCTGAGCTCTTCGCAGCCAACGGATACGTCGTCGTCATGATCAACCCGCGTGGCTCCGTCGGCTACGGCCAGACCTTCATCGACGGAGTGAACGGCGACTGGGGCGGCAAACCCTACGTTGATCTCATGCGAGGCCTCGACTACGCCGAGCAGCACTATAAGTTCATCGACAAG
>DASZAG010000128.1:0-5496 GCA_035945555.1 Acidobacteriaceae bacterium | reverse complement strand
CTGGGTCAGTCGCGGGCGAGGGCACGCAACGCCAGGAAAAACTCTGCAAACTGATTGATACCACCACCTGCATCGGTTGCAAAGCGTGCGAGGTCGCATGTGTGGAGTGGAACGATATGCCGTTCCAGCCCACCATGTTCGACAACACCTATCAGACGATGCCCGATACGAATTGGAATTACTGGAACCTGATCAAGTTCAATGAGGTCAGCAGTGACGACGGATCATTCCAGTGGCTGATGCGGAAGCACCAATGCATGCACTGTGCTGATCCGGGGTGTCTGGCAGCCTGTCCTGCCGACGGCGCCATTGTTCAGTATCGCAACGGCATCGTCGACTTTCAGGAAGAGAACTGCATCGGCTGTCAGTTCTGTGTTTCGGGTTGTCCTTTTAATGTGCCGAAGTTCAATCCGTCGACAAAGAAGGTTTACAAGTGCACTCTATGCTCCGACCGGGTTGGTTCCGGGTTGGAGCCAGCTTGCATCAAGGCATGTCCTACCGGATGCCTGCACTTCGGCACCAAAGACGACATGCTTCAGCTTGCCGGAAGGCGAGTGACGCAACTGCAACAGCACGCCGGTCTCAAGGACGCGGGTATTTACGATCCCCAGACGATCGGTGGAACGTCGGTGGTTTACGTCTTGCACGACGCCACGAATCCCGAGAAGTACGGCGGACTGCCAAAGAATCCGCGCATTCCGCTTGCGTTCACGATCTGGAAAAGCTGGTTTAAGCCCCTGGGATTAATCGCTTCCATGATGGCCTTCGCTGGAGTAGTGATGCACTACGTCACGGAAGGTCCGCGGCGCGTACAGCCGCAACCTCCGGTGAAGGAAATCGACGGCGGTGAAGCGAGAAAGGAGAACTAGGTGGGCACTTCAGCGCAGCGACTCGGAGGCAAAGATCACTTTATCAATCGCATTGGTTTGACCGTCGTCTACGCGGGCGAGCTCCTTCGGCATCGCGCCTACACGCGCTTCTTGCACTGGGCGTATGGAATCTTCTTCTTTCTGGCATTGTTGTCGGGTTTCGGAATTTGCATGCCATGGATTTTCCGCTGGTTTACGCCGCTGTTTGGAGGCGGCGCAATGACCAGAATGTTGCATCCCTGGTTTGGTCTCGGCTTTGTTTTCTTTTTTGGTTTACAAGCGATCAATTGGCTGACCGAGATGAGCTGGGGGCCGGGCGACACGCGCTGGATAAAACGACTGAAGGACTATGTCACTCATCGCAACACGACCGAGCCTCCAGACGTTGGATTCTTCAATGCCGGACAGAAGGCAATGTTCTGGGAGATCGTTGGCGGCAGCGTCGCCTACGTGATCACCGGCGTGATCATGTGGTTTCCAGAAATTTTCGGGCGCTGGCCCGTCGCAGTCAGCTATGTAATCCACGACATTTCAGCGCTCATCATGCTCGCCGGTATCTTTGTTCACATTTACCTGAGCACAATTGGCGAACCGGGAACGATGCAGGCGATGACGCGCGGCACGGTCAGCGAGGCGTGGGCCTGGACTCATCATCCTCGCTGGTATAAAGAAGTGACTGGACGAGATCCAGTCCAGGCGCTCGACGCGGCCCGCGTAAGTCAGACGCAGGTTCCGCCAAGTTCCACAGATTAGTGTTATTCGGCTGTCTGTTCCGGCCCTCGAGAGTATGATGTGCTGCCGGTTGCGCCAGAGTGCGGATACTGTCATAAACTGCAAGCGCCAGAATCGGAATAACTTATGAAGGTTATGACGGTTATGCAGGTGTTTTGCTCGACCATTCGAGAAGAACAAGACACTTCGTTTCAGATGAAGAACACTAACAGAACAGGACTTGGATAGGGCCGCTGTCTATGTCCAGGCGCGACTTCGGCAATTGGGCATTCAAATGGAGATCAATATCCTGGAAGAGCTCACTAAATCACTTCCGGTACCTTCATGGTCCACTCCATCGCGGCCTTCGTGTAAGAGAAGATTGTCATGGTCTCCCACCCTCTCCGCCCGATAAGCGGACAGATCACGTGCTATCTCCACCGGACATATCATGTGCTAACGACATTTCTGATGTCGGCTATTGACATCCCGATAATGATGCCTCAAACTACCCTCGCTTACGAACCCGTTCCCCACGGTGGTTCGTATGGCGCGACGGACCGTGCACCTCAGGTTTGCCGCAGTTGGACTTAGTTGTTGGACACACCGGGCCTGTTTCTTCCCTCGGATGAACAAGTTAAGTCGGCAATCGCGGAGGGCTATTTCTGCGGGTTTCGGCTCGGGCAGAGTCTCGGTCTATTCGCAGGCGGAATCCCTTTCGCAGGTCCGATGGTTCTTGGGGAGGTTTCTGCGTGCTCTTACCGCGACTTTCCGCTCACGGAGCGACAGCCCTGTTGCTGGTTCTTTTTTGCGTGTCCCCGGAAGGCTACGCGCAATCTTTCGCCGGCGTCCTGACCCAGCACAACGACAACGGTCGCACCGGCCAGAATCTTCAAGAGACAATTCTCACTCCCCAAAACGTAAATTCCGGGACATTCGGCAAGCTCTATTCCTACTCAGTGGACGGCCAGGTATATGCCCAACCTCTTTATGTTCCAAACGTAAGTGTTCCTAATCAAGGCCTTCACAACATCGTTTATGTGGCGACGGAGAACGACAGCGTCTATGCTTTCGACGCGGATGGCTTACAGAACACTCCGCTATGGCAAGATAGCTTCATCAATCCTGCGGCGGGCATCACTCCCGCCCCCTGCGGAAGCGTCGGTAACACCGATATCAGTTGCGCCGTCTGGCCTTTTTACGGAATAACTGGCACGCCAGTCATCGACCTCAGCAACAACACGATGTACGTTGTCGTGCGCACCTATGAAAAAAGTGCAGGTGTGCAACGTCTACATGCCCTGGACATCACCAGCGGTGCCGAGAAGTTCGGTGGTCCCATTGTGATTGCGGCCACAGTCCCGGGAACCGGCATTGGCCACTCCAAAGGAAACATCATTTCTTTTGACTCGTTTCACGACAACCAGCGTGCAGGATTACTGCTGCTGAGCGGCACCGTTTATATCGGCTGGGCTGGTGCCTATCATGGCTGGATCATGGGCTACAGCGCCCAAAACGCTACCCAAACTCTAACCCAAGTGGCCGTTTTTAACACCACACCCAACTCTTCCCTGGGCGGGGTGTGGGCCAGCGGAAATGGTCTTGCCTCCGATTCGTTCGGGAATATCTACGCGGCCGTTGGGGATGCCGCCTTCGATGCCAGCACTGGCGGGAGCGACTACGGTGACAGCGTCATAAAACTGAATGGCAGCCTGCAAGTTTTGGATTATTTTGCCCCCATGGAGCAAGCCTGCCGGGCGACCTATGACAAGGATTTAGGATCTGCCGGCCCCATGGTTTTGCCTACACAGCCGGGGTCATTTCCCGATGAGTTGGTGATAGCCGGCAAGGGTGGCAAGCCCTGCGATGCGTCAGGCTTCAGCTCTATTTATCTGCTCAACCAGGACAGTTTGGGAGGATTCAACGCCGGCCAGGATCAGGTAATTGAAGAGGTTCAAGGATCAACTGGCGGTTATTGGAGCAGTCCAGCGTACTGGCAAGGATCTGCAGGATCTTATGTTTATTCGGCAGGCACCGGCGGTGGGCAGTTAACTGGCGATTATCTCAAGATGTTCAGTCTCACCAATGGACAGCTCTCGGCCACCCCCATTGCTCAGACTTCCAACCAGTTCACGGTGGGAGCCACTCCGTCTGTATCGGCAAATGGCACCGCGAATGGAATCGTATGGGCCATCAAGCGGCAGGATCCGCTCGGAACGTTGTCTGGAATCAAACCCGCTATCCTCTACGCTTACGACGCCACGAACGTCAAGTCTATGCTCTACAACAGTGCGCAACTGCCGGTGCGCGACCAGGGAGGCTGCGGCAATAAATTTCAGGCTCCAACCATTGCTAACGGCAAGGTCTATGTGGGCACTCAAAATGAAATCGACATTTTCGGCTTGCTTCCTCTCAATCCGCCGCCCGCACCAGCAGTCAGCTTGGCGAGCCCCTGCGAAGCCTTCCCAACTCAAACGGTAGGAGTCGCCAGCAATCCACTTTCAGTCATCCTCACCAACAGTGGCAACAGCCCAAGCACTCCGCTCGAGATTAGCAGCCTGGCGATTACCGGAACCAACGCCAGCGATTTTGCTGAGACAAATAATTGCACATCGCTGAATAGCGGCGCGAATTGCACGATTTCGATCACTTTCACCCCATCGGTCCCGCAAGCGGAGAGCGCTTACGTAACCATCGTCGACAACGCGCCGGGGAGCCCGCACAACATCTACCTATTTGGAACAGGGCAAGCGGCTACCGTCATCACATGGCCAACACCGGCAGCAATAACTTATGGCACGGCGCTGGGCCCGAGCCAGTTGAATGCCACCGCCAACATTCCCGGAACTTTCGTATACACGCCCGCGGCAGGTGCTCAACTGAGCGCCGGTAATCAGACTTTGTCGGTTACCTTTACTCCCACCAATCTCACGCTGTACCAGGTCGCAACCAAAACAGTCAGCCTGCAGGTGAACCCAGCCTTTACCGCGATTGCATGGGTAGCGCCTGCGCCGGTCGTCTATGGAAGCGGCTTGACCTCGCTCCAACTCGACGCCACCGCGAACGTCCCCGGAAGTTTTGCCTATTCGCCCGACTTCGGAGCGGTCCTGAACGTCGGGGCGCAAAATATGTCCGTCGTCTTTACTCCCACCGATAGCATTGATTACCTTTCTTCGAGCGCCAGTACCACGCTGCAGGTAACTCCCGCCGGGCTGACGGTGGCTGCCAACCCAGCGTCCGGCGTTTACGGTCAATCGCTACCTCCTCTTTCTTACACCGTCAGTGGATTCGTCAATGGTGACACGCTGAACTCTGCGATCACCGGAGTGCCTAGTGAAGCGACAGTGGCTTCTTCCACTTCGGCGCCTGGAGTGTATCCCGTCGTGATATCGCAAGGCTCCCTGGCATCGGCGAACTACTATTTTTCTTCCTTCGTGAACGGCACCCTCACCCTTCAACAAGCTCCAAGTTCCGTAACGGTGGCTGCGTCGCCCAGCACGGTCTCGTTCGGGCAATCGACCACGCTGACGGCAACGGTATCGGTAACGGGTAGCGGCGCCGTGCCCACTCAGAATGTAACTTTCATGCTGGGAACAACGGTGCTAGGCACTGCCTCCTTATCCGCCGTGGACGCTACCGATTCCTCCGCCGCTTTTACGCTTAACGCAACGCTGTTGGCACTGGGCGACAATAGCATCACTGCCGTCTATTCCGGCGATCCGAATTACGCGGCTTCAACCTCGCCGGCCATCACTGTGACGGCGGTAAGTGCGCCGGGAATTTTTGGATCAGTAAGTGTCGGCACAGCGGCGCAAGCTCAACCTGTGACCTATAACTTCACCAGCACGCAGACGCTAACGTCTGTCAGCGTTCTGACGGCAGGCATTTCTGGACTCGATTACACCGACGCCGGTGG
>DASZAG010000127.1:0-9788 GCA_035945555.1 Acidobacteriaceae bacterium | reverse complement strand
GGCGCGATCGATTCGGCTGCGGAATCCTTATGTGGATCCGATGAGCTTGATTCAGGTGGAGCTGCTGCGCCGCAAGCGCGCCGGGGAGAATACGCCGGAGGTCAACCGCGCCATCTCGGCGACGATCAACGGGATTTCGGCGGGGTTGCGGAACACGGGTTGAGGGCGGCGGCGTCTCGATTCGCGGCTGACGCCGCAAGTGCGCCAGCGCGGTGATCACTTTATCTCGCCGGCATGGGGACGACGGCGGGGCTGGTGTGTCCGGCGGGATCGACAGAGCGGATGCCGAAGATTACGTTGTCCTTGGAGATGGGCAGCGTGACGGTAAAGCCGGAATTCTGCAACCGGATGCCGTGGCCGGTGAAGCGCTGCCAAGTGGGAGCAGTCAGCTCGCGCCACACGACTTCATAGCGGGTGTCGGGCGGAGCGCCCGGCCCGGCCGTCCATTCGAGTGTGGAGTTGTTGTCGAGCTTGCTGACCAAGATTTTTGCGTCGACCGGCGGCGGCGGTGCAGAGGCGAGCACGGCGATGGTTGCGGCGTTGATGCGGGCCACACGCGCCACGTAGCGATAATCCACGAACTGCGGAAGATCGCCGTATTGAATGCCGTCCTCGACGCGTACATTCTGGTGCTGGTGGTGGTAGTCCTCACGCCACTCGGTGAATCGGACGGCTGGAAAACCCTCTTTGTTGAAGGACGAATGATCCCCGCCGCGCAGGAAGCGGTCGGCACGGAACTCCAGTATGGGCTTGAGTGCTGCGGACTTCGCAGCGGAATACGTTGTGTAGGTGCTGGAGACATTGGCAATTGCGCGCGCAAGCTCTCGTGAAGGCGAGTCGCTGTCATATCCGAAAAACAGGAGTCGCTTTACCTGCTCGGGGGTGGCGGTGACAGGGATGCCTTCGGAGAAGACGCGGACGACGGATTTGTTCTGGAGACGGTCGCCGGGCGTGGTGTTGCCGCCTACTATGTCGTTGTTGAGGACGCCCTCGACCTGCCAGCCTTCGTCTTTGGCGAGTTTGGCGAGATGGGCGCTGCCGTAGAGGCCCTGCTCCTCGCCGGCGACTGCGGCGAATACCAGCGTGGCCGGAAACTTCAGTCTGGAGAGCACGCGGGCGCACTCCAGGCTTACCGCGACGCCGCTGGCGTCGTCGTTTGCGCCAGGCGCGAGACCGTGGTCATCCATGACATTAGTGTTGCGGGAGTCATAATGTCCGGTGACCAATAGCAAGCGATTTGCTTGCGCAGGGTCGGTGCCGCGCAGGATGGCATAGACGTTGGTAATGGTGGTGGGCCGGGTAACGCGGCTGTGCTGGCCGGTGTGGACAGGCTCGACGAAAGTGTCCCGTTTTACTTCAAGACAACCGCCGCAGGCTTGAGAAAGGCTCTGGAACTGGTCAGCGATCCAGTTGGCGGCAGCCGTGATGCCCTGCCCCTGGGGTAGATCGGGTTCCATGCTGGAGAGTGTATTGCGGGTGCGGAAGCTTACCAACTTGTTAATGGTTTGCTGGATTCGCGCCGCGGAGATTTGCCTCAAGGCTGCCGCAATCCGAGGGTCAACGGGTTGGCGGGTTATCGATTTGCCGATGGCATCCAGATCGCGAGTCGCGCCGTCAGAAGAAGAAACAGCTCGGGCGGGTGTGGCTGCCAGAGCACAGAGGAGGAACACGAGCACGGGGGCTGTTACCCGGGCGCGCAGCATCAAAGAGAATCGCGCCATTCTGGGACTCCTTGAACGGTTTGAGTTTTAGTGTAGTCATTTTCAATCGGGGTGCGAGGCGACTTTTCCTGATGAAGAAGTCACCTCGGCAGTTCAAGGCTCCGCAATACCGTTACTCTGAAAGCGCTCTTGCGTCTAACCTGAGTAAAAAATTACAGAGGGACGGCTTGACGCGACAGCCGTTTCTCAGCAACATGAACGAAGTTACACCTGAAATCATCCCAGCTTTTATACGGCTTGATAGTGTCTGGAGGAATTATGCCAACGTGCCCTGAATGCGAAAGCCTGCTCGACTTCGAACCTGATGAAGTCGAAGAGGGCGATGTTGTGGTTTGCGATGAGTGCGGCACCGAATTTGAAGTGATCGCTACAGATCCCCTGGAGATCGTGAAGGTCGAAGAGGACTACGAGGACGGAGAAGACGAACCTTCTGGCGAAGAGGAAGAAGAGTAGCTACCGATGAGGAAAACCGCAGTTCGCTCAATAACGGCGCTTCTAATCGTGGCCTTGGCCGCCGGGATGGCATTCGCGCAGGGCGGCGCAACAAAAACTCTCCAGGGCAAGGTTTACGGCAGCAACGATGCCCCAATTTCGGGAGCCATTGTTTATCTGGAAAACGACAAGACGAACGATATTCGGAGCTTCATTTCAATCGCGGACGGGAGCTACCGCTTCGGGCAGCTCGCTCCGGATACGGACTACAAGGTGTGGGCACGCTACAAAGATGAAAAGAGCGGGACTAAGGTGGTGAGTTCATATGACTCACGCACCCAGGTTTTCATCGACCTGCACATCAAAACGAAATAGCACTGTGATTCAGGCGCGGCGCTCAGGCTACGCCTGGATCCGAAGAACTTCCTCGCCGGTATTCGCTCCCAGAGCCACAAGGTCAGCTAATAGTTCCCGCACGGTTTTGCCGAGTGTAGGATGCAGCAGATCTGGAGCAACCTCCGCCAGCGGTTCCAGGACAAAGCGGCGGCCAGCCATTTCCGGGTGCGGGAGAACCAGGCCCGGCACTTTTGCGCTCAGTGGCTCGCCCTTTGCTTTGAACATCAGCAGCAGGTCCAGGTCGAGCGTGCGCGGCCCCTTGGGAACGCCGAGCTGCCTCTCGCGCCCGAAGCGTCGCTCAATGGCGAGCAGGGTATGCAACAGTGGCCGGGGTTGGAGGCTTGTTTCGATCCGAGCGACGGCGTTGATGAAGTCGGGCTGCTCTCGAAAGCCGACCGGAGAGGTTCGGTAGAGAGATGAACTTGCCGTGACGGTGCCTAGCTCTCCGAGTGCGCGGATGGCCGCCATCACCGTTTCGGCGGGTGTGCCCGCCGAGGATTCCAGATTGGATCCCAGCCCGATATAAGCCGTGTAAAGCATGCGTTTTCAGCATAGAGCGAAACCCCGGATGGCGCGATACTGGAAATACCATGCGCGTTGCGCTTTTCGGCGGTAGTTTCGATCCTCCTCACGGCGGGCACTTGGCTTTGGCGCGCCTGGCCCGTGAACGTTTGGCGCTGGACAGGTTGCTGGTGACGCCCGTGGCCGCGCAGCCCCTGAAACATGAATTGCCGCCTGCGAGCTTTGCCGATCGGGTTGCGATGGCTGGTTTGGCCTTTGCCGATGAGCCGCGAATGGAGATTTCGATGCTGGAGGCGCCCCGGCCCGACGGCAAATTGAACTACACGCTCGACACGCTAAATGCGATGAACAAGCGGCTGGCCGAGGAAGACAGGCTCTTCTGCATTCTCGGCGCGGATTCGTTCCTCTCGATTGGCAAGTGGCATAAGCCAGATGAGTTGTTGATGGCCTGCGACTTTATTGTGGGCGCGCGGCCGGGCTTCGATCTAAGTGGTGCGCGAGCGGCGCTGCCTCCGGGCATCTCGGCTGAACCGCAAGCGACAAAGCTTCCACACGTTCAGGTGCTGGAGCTAACCAGGGCGGGTCAACGACCAACGCGTCTGTATCTGCTGCTTGACCTTGACGAAGATGTTTCGGCCACGGATATTCGCGCGGCGCTGCAGGGGGGCACAACGAAGGATTCGGTGCTTGCTCCCACGGTACTGGAGTATATACGCGCGCACCATCTCTACACGCATCTATAGAATGGACATATGGCGCTCCGGTTGAGCCGCAGACGCCAGACGAAACGAGGAACGTCAACAGGATGGCATCCAACGAAGTTCGCGCAATGGTGCTGGCGGCCGCAGCGGCCTGCGATGAGAAAAAGGGAATCGACACACGGATACTTGAACTGGACCCGCAGGACTCCGGCTTTACCGACTTCTTCCTCATCTCCAGCGGCGCCAATACTCGCCAGACCGAAGCCATAGCGGATGAAATTGAACTGCGGATGAAGCGCACCTTTGGCGCGTATCCGAATTCGGTGGAGGGCCGACGGGTTGGAGAGTGGATCCTACTCGACTACGTGGATTTTGTGGTTCACATATTTTTGGAAGAGAAGCGAGCGTTTTATGACATTGAGCGGTTGCGGAAGTCAGCCCGCAAGGTTGATTTGGATGACCTGAAGGCTGCGCTGACGAAGAAGACACTGGAAGCGAGAAAGAAGCCGGCGGCGAAGAAGGGCGCCAAGAAAGCCGCTGCGAAAAAGGCAGTTCCGGCAAAGAAGGCTCCGGCGAAAAAGGTCGGCAAAGCTGCAGCGAAGAAGGCTTCGGCGAAGAAAGCACGCGCGAGCATTAAGAAGCACGGCGGTTAGTCAACGTGATTATTCAGTCTCATTCAACCCAAATGACCCTGGCCGGAATTGTCGGACTATCGGCGATAAGTCTGGTTCTGTATGTCTTCGGGGCAATCTGCATCTTGAAAACAGATATGTTGGTCGAACGGGCTCGAAGAAATTACACGAACATGAAGAGCAAGTTGATTCGGCGCTACACAGGATCCGGTATGGTCATGAAATCCTGGTATCCCACTTACCTTCGTATCGCTGGAGTGGTCATATGCTTGTGGGCGCTCACGATTGATTGCCTTGTCGCGTTCGGTAAGGTGCGCTAGAACCGGATTGACATCGCGCCCGCAGCCATATAGTTTTAATTGCAGATGCAGATTCATCGCCATCATCGTCAGCACCACCATCATCATGCGACGAGCGTGCCGGCGAATCTGTATGGCCTGAACTAACGGCCTGAAGATCAGGAATCCAAGAGCCCGCCGGCGCAACCGCCCGGCGGGTTTTTTACGTTCAGGCAAACATCATGAAAAGATTGAGGAATAATGAGCGAACCAAAAATTGATTTTTCCAAAGTGGAAGGTGGCCTTGTGCCCGGCATTGTGCAGGACGCAAAGACCGGACAGGTGCTGATGGTCGGCTTTTTGAACGAGACCAGCTATCAGAAGAGCCTGGAATCCGGCTTCGTCACCTTCTGGAGCCGCACCCGCCAGAAGCTCTGGATGAAGGGCGAGACCAGTGGCAACCGCCTGCGCATTTTGAGCGCGGCAACGGATTGCGACAACGACACGCTGCTGTTTCGCGTGGTAGTTGAAGGCGACGGGCTGGTTTGTCATGAAGGCACGGTAAGCTGCTTTACTAAGCCGATCACGCTGCGCGCCGCAGCTACTTCGGCTGTTGGAGAGGTGCGTTAATGTCCAACAAACTTCGTCTCGGGATTCCCAAGGGCAGTTTGCAGGACGCGACCATTGCTCTGTTTGAGCGCGCGGGCTGGCGCATTTATGCGAATGGCCGGTCGTACTTTCCATCGATCGATGATAAGGAAATCGAGTGCATGCTCATTCGCGCGCAGGAGATGGCGCGCTATGTGGAGAAGGGCGTGCTCGATGCCGGTCTCACCGGAATTGACTGGGTGGTGGAGAGCGGGCTTGAGGTGGAGAACGTCACCAGCCTCGTCTACTCGAAGCAGAGCCGGCAGAAGGTGCGGTGGGTGCTTGCGGTTCCGGAAGACTCGCCCTACCAGAAGGCGGAGGACCTGAGCGGCAAGACGATTGCGACGGAGTTGGTTGAGGTTTCGAAGCGGTACTTCGCGGAAAAGAAAGTTCCGGTGAAGGTGGAGTTCAGCTGGGGTGCGACTGAAGTGAAGCCTCCGACGCTGGCGGATGCCATTATCGAAGTGACGGAGACGGGCAGTTCGCTGCGCGCGAACAGGCTGCGCATTATCGATACGGTGATGGAGAGCGAGACGCACCTCATCGCCAACACCACTGCGTACAAAGACGCATGGAAGCAGCACAAGATTGACAGCATTGCCCTGATGCTGAAGGCAGCAATCGACGCGCAGGGGCAGGTGGGGCTGATGCTGAATGCAAAGAAGGCGACACTGCCGGAGATTTTGAACATTCTGCCTGCGCTCAATTCGCCGACTGTGTCGGAGCTGAGCAACTCGGAGTGGGTGGCGCTTAACACCATCCTCGAGGAGGGCGTAGTGCGCGAGGTGGTTCCGCGGTTGAAGGCGGCGGGGGCGGCGGGAATTGTGGAGTATCCGCTGAACAAGGTGGTGTTGTAGTGATGAAGATCATCACTACATCCACGCCTGCGGGGCGTAAGCGCGTGGCGGCGCTGGTGGAGCGCCGAAACGCTGCGTATGAGCGCGCGCTGCCCGCGGCAAAGCGCATTGTGGATGGCGTGCGCAAGGGCGGCGATGCCGCGCTTCGCCGCTATGCCACAAAGTTTGACGGACACGCTGCGAATGCGCTGCTGAGGATTTCTCCCGAAGAGATGCAGGACGCGCACGATGCGCTTTCGCCCACAGTGGAACGTGCACTGCGCACGGCTGCGAAAAATATCCGCGCGTTTGCAGAGCGCCAGAAGCCGAAGGACTGGAATTTTTCTCCGGCAGGCGGTGTGATGGTGGGCCAGCGGATACGAGCAGTGGAGAACGTCGGCTGCTATGTGCCCAGCGGACGATATCCGCTGCCTTCAACGCTGCTGATGACGGCGATTCCAGCACAGGTGGCCGGGGTTCCGCGCATTGCGGTTGTATCTCCGCGACCCGCTCAGGAGACGCTGGCCGCCGCCGCCATGCTCGGTATTTCCGAGTTCTACCGAATTGGCGGCGCGCACGCGATTGCGGCGCTTGCCTACGGCACAACGACGGTTCCCCGCGTAGACAAGATCGTCGGGCCTGGAAACGCTTTTGTGACGGCGGCTAAAAAGCTGGTCGCGTTCGACTGCGCGATTGACATGCTTGCGGGACCGACGGAGATTGTGGTCACGAGCGAATCCGGTAACCCGGACGAGATCGCAGCCGACCTTGTGGCACAGGCTGAGCATGATCCCGACGCCGGGGCGATTTTCATCACCGCTAACCGAGCGCTGGCGCAATCCGTTGTCGCGAGTGTGCGGCGGCGCGTCAAGACAAATGCCATTGCCGCCCGGTCGATTGCGAGTAACGGAGCGGCCATCGTGGCGTCGTCGCTGGACGAGGCGCGCTCGTTGACCAATGCTATTGCGCCGGAGCACCTCACGATCGACTCGGCCGAAGATTTGGCGTGGGTGAGGAATGCTGGATCGGTGTTCATAGGCCGCTACTCTGCGCAGCCGCTTGGAGATTATGTTTCCGGGCCGAACCATACGTTGCCCACCAGTGGACTGGCGCGCGCGCGGGGTGGTTTGAGCGTGATGGATTTCCTCAAGGTCATAACGGTGCAGGAGTATTCGCCGGAGGGGCTGCGCCGGCTGGGTCCGGCGGGCATTGCGCTGGCCGAAGCGGAAGGGCTGCGCGGCCACGCGGAGGCGATTCGCGCGCGCGGGACAGGAGGCGCATAGATGAGCAATGCAACGGCAACGGTTCCACAGCCGCGTGACCTTATCCGCCGCATGAAGGATTACCACCCGCCTCTTGGGGATCGAAGCGGGCTGAGGCTGGACTTCAACGAGAACACCTATGCGTGCTCGCCAAAAGTGTTGGAGACGCTCGGACGTGTTTCGCGGGCCGAGTTGACGATGTATCCCGAGCGCGAACGTGTGGAGCGCACGGTGGCGGCGCAGCTTGGAATCAAGCCAGAGCAGGCGTTGCTCACTAACGGTGTAGATGAGGCGATCCACGTCCTGTGCCAGACGTACCTAGGCAAAGGCGACACGATGTTGCTGCCGGTGCCGACGTATTCCATGTATGCCGTGTATGCGTCGGGGACTGAGGCCGCGCTCGCGGAAGTGCCGGCCGAGGAGAACTTTGGATTTCCGCTGGAAGCGCTGCTCGCCAAGATCACTCAGGCGACGAAGCTGATCGCGATTGCGAATCCCAACAGTCCGACTGGACAGGCCGTGAGCCGCGAGGCAATTCTGCGTGTGCTGGATGTTGCGCCGCAGGCGGCTGTGCTGGTGGATGAGGCGTATTTCCACTTTCACGGCGAGACGGTAATGGATCTGGTTGGTCGCGTGCCTAACCTGATTGTGGCGCGGACGTTTTCGAAGGCCTACGGGCTTGCAGGCCTGCGTTGCGGATTGTTGGCTGCCGCAGAGGAGCAGATGCAGTGGCTGCGTCGGGTGATTTCGCCCTATAGTGTCAACTCGCTCGCGCTGGCGTGCCTGCCTGCCGCGATGGAAGATCAGACTTACATCGACTGGTATGTGGGCGAGGTATTGAAAGCGCGAGAGGACTTCACCGCGGCGCTCAATCATATGGGCGTCCGCTACTGGCCGTCGGCTGCGAACTTTGTGCTGACCGACATTGGGACGAAGCATGCAGAGTTTTCACGCGGGATGCGCGCGCGGGGCGTGCTGGTGCGCGATCGCTCAGCAGACCCCGGGTGCGATGGGTGCGTGCGCATCACGATTGGCACGCAGGAGCAAACGCTAGCTGGCGCAAAGGCGATGGAGGAAGTTTTGAAAGAGATTGGCTGGGCTCAAGAGAAAACAGGAGATGCGAAGTGAAGAAGCGCACGGCAACCATCGACCGCAAGACGGCGGAGACGGAGATCCACCTGAAGCTGACGATTGAAGGCGCGGGCCGGTACAAGGTCTCGACCGGCATTCGCTTTTTCGACCACATGCTTGAGCTGTTTACGCGACATGGCGCGTTTGATCTGGACCTGACTTGCAAGGGTGATCTCGACGTGGACCAGCACCACACGGTTGAGGATGTGGGCATTGCGCTTGGCGAGGCAGTGGACCGTGCACTCGGCGATAAGCGGGGAATTCTGCGGGCTGGATATTTCCTGATGACGATGGACGAGACGCTGGGCCTTGCTGCTGTTGACCTGAGCGGGCGCGCGGCGCAAGTGGTGGATACGAAAGTGAAGACGCGGCTTGTTGGCGATCTGCAATCAGAGCTGGTCGAGGACTTTTTCGAGGGCTTTGCGCGTGGAGCTCGCGCCAATGTCCACGTGAAGACGATGTATGGCCGCTCAAATCATCACAAAATCGAGGCGCTGTTCAAGGCCTTCGCGCGTGCGCTGCGTGTGGCCTGCTCCCGTGACAAGCAATTGGGGAAAATGCTGCCATCGACCAAGGGGCTGCTGTGATCGCGGTTGTGGACTACAAAGCGGGGAATCTTACCTCTGTGATGAAGGCGCTGCACGCGGTAGGAGCGGATGCCGTCGCGACTGAAGATCCCGAAGTTGTACGCCGTGCAAGGAAGATTGTGCTGCCTGGCGTCGGTCATTTTGCGGCGACGGAATTTCTGGAGAAGCGTGGATTGCGCGCGTCGATCGCCGAGCGCACTGCCGAAGGCGTGCCGTTTCTGGGCATCTGTGTAGGGCTCCAATGGCTGTTTACCGGAAGCACGGA
Organism: Acidobacteriaceae bacterium; assembly: GCA_035945555.1. Classification (GTDB taxonomy): domain Bacteria; phylum Acidobacteriota; class Terriglobia; order Terriglobales; family Acidobacteriaceae; genus Silvibacterium. The sequence continues at coordinate 377 of DASZAG010000127.1, read as the reverse complement.
GGCGCCGGAGCGCAGCGGCCTGGGTGCATTCGAAGCGATGTGCGAGAGATTTGCCGAAGGCAAAAAGGTTCCGCATGTGGGCTGGAACTCGCTTGAGGTGAAGCAGGGCTCGCGGCTTATGGCTGGAGTCGAAAACGGCAGCTTCGTCTATTTCACACACTCCTATCGCGCTCCGGTTGTGGACGAAACCGTGGCCGTGACGATCTATGGCGAAGCATTCACGGCGGCTGCTGAGCGCGGCAATGTGATGGGAGTGCAGTTTCATCCGGAAAAATCCGGTGCTGCGGGACTCAAAATACTGCTCAATTTTCTTGAGGTCTAAGGATGAAGCTCGAATACACCCTGACATTTGCCGATTTCAGATCTGCCCAGCGTCT
>DASZAG010000126.1:0-7425 GCA_035945555.1 Acidobacteriaceae bacterium | reverse complement strand
GCCCATCACCACCCACCTCGGCTGGCGAGCCGCCTTCTTCGTCGGCTCACCCGTCGCCGTCCTCATCGCCATCTTCGCCTGGCTCGCTCCCGAATCCCGCGCCTGGCACACGCAGCGCGCCGCATCGCTCGCCGCCATCTTCCGCTCGCTCTGGAGCCACGGCCGCCTCTTCCTCTACCTGCTTGCCTTCATGGCCGTCATGCTCTGCCTCTCGCACGGAACCCAGGACCTCTACCCTGACTTCCTGAAGTCCCTCCCCGGCATCGCCTCCCAAAAGCTCCTCGGCATGGATCTCCTCTACGGAATCCCCGTCCTCTACAACATCGCTGCCATCATCGGCTCGCTCGCCTTCGGATACTTCTCCGAGCGCGCTGGCCGCCGCATCTCTATCGCCATCGGGCTCGTTCTCTCCCTCATCTCCATCCCCGCCTGGGCCTTCGGAACCACCATGCTCGTGCTCGTCGCCGGCTCCTGTGTCATGCAGGCCGGAGTCCAGGGCGCATGGGGAGTCATCCCCGCCCACATCAATGAGCTCTCTCCGCCCTCCGTCCGCGGACTCTTCCCCGGATTCATCTATCAGCTCGGCTTCATCATCGCCTCGCCCGCCACCATCATCGAGTTGCGCCTCAAGTCCGCCCTCGGATACTCCTGGGCGCTCACCGTCTTCGAGGCCGGAGTCATCATCGTCCTGCTCGTCCTGATCGGATACGGCCCCGAAGCCCGAGGACGCGACTTCTCCACCCCCGATGCCGGCATCGCCTGGCAGCAACACCTCCCAGCCCATGAAGGGGACGGGCTTCGTGAAGGGGACGGGCTTCAGCCCGTCCGCTTGCAAACGGTTAAGAATGCGGCTTTAGCCGCTGAGGGACAGCTTTCATTTACCAGAAACCCCCAATCCACCGACGCCTTAAACCTCCCGCTTCGCGCGAGCGAAGCCAGGCGGAAGCACCGGGCTTTAGCCCGGCGAATAGGGTTCCCCAATAAAAGGGGGCTTTAGCCCCGGAATTTTCCCCACTCCCACCCGCGCCCCCGATCTATATACTTCCGGGAAAGGTGATCCCGTGTCCTTCACCTCAAGCCCCGCCACACAATCCGCACCGCCACAACGCGGATGGCAACTTGCCGTCGCCTCCGGCATTCTCGGCTGGGTCCTCGACGCATTCGACTTCTTCGTTGTCATCTTCCTCTTCGACGCGCTCGCCGTCCGTTTCCACGTCAGCAAAGCCTACATCGTCTATACCCTCACCCTCACGCTCGCCATGCGCCCGGTCGGTGCGCTCCTCTTCGGAGCCATTGCCGACCGCTTCGGACGCAAATGGCCTCTCGTCCTTTGCGTGCTCTACTTCTCCGCCATGACCATCCTTAGCGGACTCTCCACCACCTTTGCCATGTTCGCAATCTTTCGCGGACTCTACGGACTTGGCATGGGTGGCTACTGGGGCATCGGCGCTTCCTACGCAATGGAATGTGCGCCCGTGCGCATGCGCGGATTCCTCAGCGGATTCATGGAAGCCGGGTATTCCATCGGATACCTCATCGTCGCGCTCGCCATCCAGCCCATCTCCGCGCACCTCGGCTGGAGAGCTGCCTTCTTTGTCGGAGCGCCCATCGCTCTGCTTATTGCCGTCTTGGCGTGGCTCGCCCCCGAATCCGCAGCGTGGCGCACGCAGCGCGCCGCCTCGCTCCGCGTCATCTTCCGCTCCCTGTGGAGCCACGGCCGCCTCTTCGTTTACCTGCTTGCGCTTATGGCCGCACTGCTCTGCCTCTCACACGGCGCACAGGACCTCTACCCCGACTTCCTCAAGTCCCTCACCGGCCTCGCATCGCAAAAAATCCTCGGCATGGATCTCCTCTACGGAATCCCCGTCCTCTACAGCATCGCCGCGACCGCCGGCTCAATGTTGTTCGGCTACTTTTCTGAGAAATCCGGCCGCCGCATCGCCATCGTCATTGCGCTCGTCCTTGCCTTCATCTCGGTTCCCGTCTGGGCCTTCGGTGCCACCGCCGCTGCGCTCATCATTGGCTCATGCGCCATGCAGGCCGGAATCGGTGGCGCATGGGGCGTCATTCCCGCGCACATCAACGAGCTTTCCCCGGCCTCCGTCCGCGGACTCTTCCCCGGCTTCATCTACCAGTTAGGTTTCGTCATCGCCTCGCCCGCCACCATGGTCGAGCTGCGCCTCAAATCCGCCGTCGGATACTCCTGGGCCCTCGCTGGTTTTGAAGGAGCCGTCATCATCTTCCTGTTCTTCCTCGTGCCCTACGGCCCCGAAGCGCACGGACGCGACTTCGCCGCCTCCGACTCCATCCCCGCTTACGCCGCGCTGAACTCAGTCACTCTTCCCACCGTTTGAAAGGACGCATTTCGCCCTACCGCTCGTTCCGCAGCGACAACTGAAGTTCAAGAACCTGAAGCTGAACTTGCTTTATCTCCTTGAGCGTGGCGATCTGATTGCCATAGATTTCGGAGTGTACTTTGTAGATCGTTCCCGCGAAGAAAAAGACAGCCCAGCCCACCTCAAGCCCGCGAGGTGCCGATGCGAAGGGGCGCCAAAAGGCCCAGACCGCTGCCAAAGCAATGGCGAGGAAATAGAACGTGTTCGTCACAATCTTGTCCCAGCGAAGCGCCGTCGCATGCTTCGTCAGCAACGCATTAGTCTCTTCACGATAGGCGGCGAGATTTTCCGGCTGCGGCAGCGCCGCAAGCAGGCGTTCGCGCAGGTTATTCGACTGCTGTGCCATGTTTCACTCCTTCAAGAATCTGTTTCATTTGCCGTTTGGCATAGTGGATTCGCGACTTGACCGTACCTTCCGAGCAGTCGACGACGTTCGCAATCTCAGCAACAGAAAGGTCCTGAAGAAAATGCAGAACTAGAACCTCACGATGCTTAACACCCAGTCGTCCTAGCGCATCGCGCATGGCGGTTGCATCTTCTTGATCGAATGAAGGCTCCTCGACGTCGAGCGCATCGTCAAGTTGCGCCTGTTCAGCCTTGTCGCGTCTGTAGTCCCGCCGGATACGATCGACAGCAACGCCGTGGGTAATCGCATAGAGCCAGGGCTTTAGAGAGCCCGGAACCTTCAGACCCCGGATACCACGAACCACCTTCATCCAGACATCCTGAAGAACATCGAGCGCAGCATCCTGATTCCCTGTAAGGCTCGCCGCATAAAACAGCAACGGCCTCTCCATCACTGCAATCAGGTCCGCGAAGGCCGCCGAATCGCCCGTCTGGCAGCGAAGCGCAAGCCACTCAAACTCGATCCTGTCCTCGCGTTCTTCGGCCATTTGTCTAATATGTCGAACCAGAGCCGTATTTGGTTCAATTCTCCGGCACAATTTTTGCGTGGCTGACCCCGATGCACTTCGGCAGCGGCCCCGCCAAACGCCTTAATATAGAAGAACCGGAACAATCCCCCCGCGCCGGCACTGAACTCCGAACCAGGAACCATGAGTCTCCGCCAGATCCATCCGTTACGGGCCATGCCCAACCAGCTCACGCTGCTGCGGCTCTGCATCATCCCGTTTCTGGTGCTCGCGGTCTTTGACCACTCCTACCGAACCGCCTTCGCCCTCTTCGTCCTCGCCGGAATCACCGACGGACTCGACGGCCTCCTCGCCCGCGTCCTCGAGCAGCGCACACGCCTCGGCCAATACCTCGACCCCATGGCCGACAAGCTGCTACTCAGCACCATGTTCCTCGTGCTCTATCACGAGCAGCTCATCTCCCGCCGCGTCACCGTCCTCGTCTTCGGCCGCGACCTCGGAATCGTCGTCGTCGCCGCCATCCTCTACGCCAGCGTCGGCATAAAAGACTTCCGCCCCAGCCTCTTCGGCAAAGCCAACACCCTCGCGCAAATCATCGCCCTGCTCAGCGTGCTCCTCACCACTTTCTACGCGCCGCCGCTGCTCGTCACCACGCGCTACTGGTCACTCGTCGCCACCGTCGTCTTTACAGTTGTCTCAGGATTCCACTACGCATGGTTGGTCACCCGCCGTTTCAGCGGAGCCCCGGCCACGGCAAACGCGAACGCCGCGCAGCCCCTCGTCATTCCCACCGGCGCTTCCGCTACCAGCGAAGCTGCATTCAATGTGGAACGTGAGCGGCCACCAAATTAAGCTCGCCAGGCGCGAAGCGCGTATGCCTGGACGGCTAGTCCCGCGAAGCGATGGGTGGGAGAGAGTAGGCGCTCTTACGCCTCGTCTTCTACAGACGTCTCTTCTATCGCCATATCGTGAAATTCATTGGAGTCGAATACTTCGCCGCACTCCACGCACTCGACGAATTCAACGTCCTCTTCGCGCGCCACTACGCGCACTCGGGGGTGTTTGCACTGCGTGTCCATGTTGGGTGACTTGGAAGCCAATTTCCAAAGATTCTATCCGTCCCGGTCCGCCTGTCAACCGCAAAGTGATCAATTTATCAACCCCGGCATTACTCCCCTGTAAACGTGTTGTGTGTCGTCGAATCGTTCGGATTCCGGTGGTCCACCCGGTACGTAAGGTAACCATTGCCCACCCGCATGTTGTGGGTCATCACTTTAGGAACCGCTATGGCCACGCAAATGCCCAGAATCGCATGCGCCAGCCCCAGCGTATACAAATTTCTGTACCGCAGATACACCACCCCGGCGATCCCACCCCACGCCAGCGTTAGCGGAGCCAGCACCGGATTCGGTATGTGGCACGTCGCAAACAGCACCGCCATTACCGCCACTGCCGACACGCTCCCCGGCAGCACCCGGCAAAGCCTCAGCAGAAAATAATCCAGCAGCAAAAACTCCTGCACCAGCGCCCAGATTGAATATTCCCAGTACCGATGCGTCACCCGGCTCAGCGTCACTGGACCATTCAGCGAGTGGAACACCCCACCAATCGCCAGCCCCACCGCACACAACCCCAGTGCCGCCGCCACCACCCACAGCGACCGCAGAAGCCCCTTTTCCCGCAGTCCCAGCGCCGCCCAGCCCGGAAAAGCCCGCCACGTCGTCGCAATCACCCAGATCAGCGCCGCCCAATAAAAATAAGCATCCGGACCCCGCGGCATCCATAGCCCCGTCACAATCAGTCCATAGCCCACGACCAGCTCGATCACATCGCGCTTGCGTCCGGTCCGCTTCCTCGCCCACGCCGCGCTCTGTTTCTTCGCCTCGCTCGCCGCCTTCTTGTCAAAAGGAAGATCCATCCGCCCCCGCTCGCCTCTATGCGGCCGGTGCGACCGCCTTCCTTGCGCTCTCGCGCAGCCGCTGATTCTCCACCAGCAGCTCGCTCACCAGCAACCGCAGCCGCGCGTTCTCTTCTTCCAGCTCGCGCATGCGACTGGCAACATCCGCGTCGGCGGGTCGCTCAACCGACCCGACCCGCACCGGCCTCGCCACACCGTACTCCATTAGATGGACTCCACTTCGCGCGCTGCTGCATCAATAATCGCCGCAAGCTTCCCAATCTGCTCCGGAGTCAAATCGCCCCGCCCCACCCGCAGCTTCAGCGCCAGCTTAAAGTTATGAATCGCCCGCATAATCTGCGGCGTCCGCCCGCTTCCAAACGCCTCGCCCACCTCGCGAATCCGCTTCAGCAGACTCTCAATCCGCTCCCGATTCGCCTCCAGCTCCTTCCGCCCGGCATCGGTAATCGTGTAGAGCTTCTTCCCGCCCTCGGCCACCACCGTCGCCAGCCCCTCGTCTTCCAGTTGGCTCAGCGTGGGATAAATCACTCCTGCGCTCGGCGCATACGCTCCGCCCATCTGCTCGGCAATGCCCTTCATGATCTCGTATCCATGCGCAGGCTTCTCGGCAATATAGCTCAGAATCACAAACCGCAGCTCGCCCTGCTCAAACAGCCGCCCTCCAAACTCCCGCCCAAACCTCTGCCGGCCCCGATGCCGAGCCCAATGCTCGCTCACCTCGTCCCAGAAACCACCCCCGCCGCCAGGTCCGCCGCGAAAATACCTCCGGCCTCCGCACTCGCCTGACATTCCTGCAACATTCGCCCTGCAATCTTTTCCAAACATATAATCCTCTCGATGCACTTAAGATATATCGTACTTTGCCAGATAAGATATATCGAAATAGCATTTCGATGCAGAATTTCTGTGGAAATCTCCTGGCCGACGATTTCCCGGCCTGTTTCTTACCTATCCACGCGGCTCGTCGTTCTCATCATCCGTCCACAGCGCGCCGCACGCCTCGCAGTGCCAAGCCCCCGTCCCCGATGGCAACGGAATCGACGCAACATACAGCGCTGCCAGCGAAATCCCTCGCCCTGATCCCACACCCAGGGTGATCTCAGCCGATCCGCACTTTGGGCAGGTCGGCTGCTCGTATGCCTGCCCGTCACCATACTCAATCGTCGCCGGAACAGCCTTCTCCAAAATCTGTCTGGCAGTCGCCTCATCCCGTTCGTCCACCTGCAATCTCATCCCGCCAACAAGGTTGGAGTAGAACCAGTCCATCCGCACCAGGTGTTCATCTGCAACCCAGGCTTCAATGCCGGCTGACTCCAGCAGCGACCGCCCCACGAATGCCTCCGGCAAATCGCGATAGCGCCGCACCGTCACAAGTCTCCGCAACTCCGGGCTCTCGGGATCCTCCACCATCGGCGGCTCAAGCCCGCGCCGCCCAAACTCCGCGCGCAAAGCTGTCTGAGCAATCTCCAGCAGATCGTCATAGGAGCGGGCCAACTTAATCAGCTCCCCATCGCCCATCTGCCCATACTGCGTCGCCAGATCATCAGCACTGGGCGTCATGGTCCAAAATCCTATCAGAGACTCGCCCTGTCAAGAGGCAAGCCTCGTAACCCGCACAAACCACATCACTAAGCAATGTCCGGTCAGTTTCCCCAAACTGCTATTCTGAAATAGAGAAGTAAATTCACCGCGAAGGCGCAGCCAAAAGCTGCGCCTTTCGCTTTTGGCGGCATTTTTGGACTTTGCAGGGGCTATTGGCCGCTGCTAAGTCCTTTGTTTACTATGACGAAACATTTTGTGAGGAATGTTTTTCCGAACTTCGGGCGAGCACTCCCCTCAACCCGATTGTCATCCTGAGCGGGCAACGCTTGTCGAAGGGACATGCGTTTCGCGATGCCCGTTCCACCACAAACTTCGGGTGCCCCATTCAAGCGCAGCTTGAGTGGGAAACTATTGGCTATTGGCTATTGGCTACCGGCTAAGTCCTTTGTTTGCTATGACGAATCATTTTTTGAAGAACAACCCGCGACCACCGGGAGCGGCCACGCGAAGCGCAATGCCCGGACGGCCAGTCCCGCGTGTGCCCGGACGGCTAGTCCTAGTCCTTCCACCTGTTCAGGAATTGGGTGACTGACGCGGGATCCATGCTGCGCATTGCTTCGAACTCGCCGTTCGCCTGGCTGTAAAGCAGCCGTCCGTGCGAGTCGAGAACCGCAAGCGCGGGGACGCCCTTTTGCAG
>DASZAG010000125.1:0-3996 GCA_035945555.1 Acidobacteriaceae bacterium | reverse complement strand
GAGCTGCTGCAAAGAAGCATTGGTGGCCGAGAAACCGTCCGGCTGGAACAGGAGCCGAACCATCATGGTTCCGGACTTGTCCGGCTTCACCGATGTCACTGCGAATTCTGGTACTTTGGCCGGGGGCGTGCCCGGCTGGCTCGCGCCCTGCTCATCATGCTGCGCCGCAGAAGGAGGCGGCTGCGGGGGCGGAGGCGGGGCAGCCTGCACATGAGCGGACAGACGCACGGGCATCGGATGCGCGAGTCCGAAACAGAAGGGCACCGCGATAACGCCAACAGCGACTGCGCTCAGGAGCCATTTGCCGGCTGCATTTAGCCGCCGCACCGCGGTGTGGCCCATGATGCCGCGCACGCGGGCGCGCAGTTCGCCTCCGGTGACGCCCGCGGCACAGGGCAGGGCCGATTCGACGCAAAACCGGCACGTTCTGAGCAGCCCTTCTGCATAAATTTCCGGAGTGCCCCCCGCGGCCAGTACCGCCTCATCGCACGCGTGTTCGCGTTCTTCTACCAGACGGGCGCCGAGCCACCACAGCAGCGGATGGAACCAGAAGACTGCCTGCACGAGCACATGCACCGCGGCGGCCAAGTTGTCGCGCCGCTCGATGTGGGCCAGCTCGTGGGCGAGGATTGACTCGATGTGCGTGTCGTCGAGGTGCGCGGAGATGCCCGCAGGCCACAACAGCACGGGCCGGAAGATCCCAAAGACGCTGGGCTCGATCGCAGCGTCCGTGAGACGCAGTTCGACTTGCCGTCGGGAGCCGCGCGCCTGCTCCAGCGCGCGCAGGATTTGGACTTCGTGCCCACTGCGCAGCGGCATGGCTGCACGCTGTACTCGGAATGCCTGGAGCCACCGCCGGCAGAACATGCCAATGGCGATCAGGGCGCCACAAATCCAGATCGCCGCGCAGATGGGGATGAGCAGAGCCAGGGGCTGGTTTCCGGCCGCAGGCGTTGATGCCGATCCATGCCATGGCACAGGAGGCACAAAAGGTCCCAGGCCCACGCCGACCGTCTCGAACACGAGCCGCGGACGCAAAACCGGCGGCGCGAGCGACCGCGGAGCCAGTGAACTGCCAAGCCTGGCAATCGCCGCGAAGGGAACAAGGAATTTCAGCGACGCCGCAAGCCACACTGCGTAGCGCACGCGCGCGGAGTGCCGGCGGAGCAGCAGCGCCAGAGCGGCTGCGGCGAGCAGGCAAACCGTCGACTGCCAGAGGTGGCCGGCGCTGTTCGACAGAACCGTCCAGAGCAAAGACCCGGTGTTCGGCATCATGCCTTCTCCTTCCGCGCGAAGTCGCGCAGCATGCGCTCCGCTTCCTGCACGTCTTCCAGTGTCAGCTTGCCGGCCTCGATCATGTGGGCCATTACGGGCTGGGTCGAGCCGCCAAATGTCGCGAGCAGTTCGTCAACCAGTCTGCGTTGTGCCGCTTTTCGCGAAACGATCGCTTCAAAGAGATGAAAGTTTCCCACCTTCTTCACGCGGCGGACGGCCTTCTTCTCCTCGAGGCGATAGACGGTGGTCTGGATGGTGGTGTACGCGGGGCGGGTCTTCTCCGGGAAGGACTCCTGGATGTCGCGAATCGACGACGTCCCGCGGGACCATAACGTCTCCATGACGCGCATTTCAAGGCGGCTCAGTCTGGGGTAGGCCATTCTCATTGATCGCAGCTACCGCTGGCTCCTACTACAAGTGTGGTAGAGGCTACTACGAGGGCCGGAGGATTTGCAAGAGGACCGGATTCGAAAATTGTGACGCCCTTCCGGGGGCGTTCCGGGGGTGACCCCCAAGGCGGATACCTCGGGAGAGGGGATGACCCTCATCACCGGCAGATCGTGACTGTTGCGTCACAGCGCGCAAACGCCCGGAAGGAAGAATTTGGTATGTGATTGATTCTGTTTGGCGTCCCCAGAGAGTTCCAGTTGGAACGACACTCCTGCACGGGTTGAAAATGCTGGATTCCTTGCGTCAATGCTTCACTGCCACATAACGAAGCACTTGCGGCACTAACTGGACAGGCTCCTGCTGCTCACCCTTTATCCCTATCCTGTGTTGAACCTGTGAGAACTATGATCGCGGTTTCGGCGCAGGGGGTGAATCGATCTTCCGTCGCGCCATGAAATCCTCCCTCGCCTTCCGGGTTGCCGCAGGCACGATGAAGAGTTCAGACACGAGTTCCATAAAGATTGACTGCAACCCTCGCCCTAACTTCCCCAATTCCATTGTCGTATTCCACGAAACAAATACTAGTTCGGCCTATTGCTGAGGCGCAAGAATCTCATTGTCCAAAGAGTCAGCGAAGACAAACATACACGGCATCAACGCTGCGTCTCGCGGAGTGGCGGCCACTGTTGGCCACTGTCCTAGAATGGCAGCTATCATGTCCTCTCCCGCCGCAATGTTTCCCGATTCGACTAGTGTTCTCGTCTGGCTTGCGACAACCTTCGTTGGTGCGATGCTTGGCTCCGGCGTTTGGCGGCTACTTCGGCAAAAAGGGTGAAATCAGAGCCGTCCATGAAGACTTTGACAAAGTGATTGAACAGACCGGGGCTGCCACAAGAGCCACCGAATTGATCAAGGATCAACTCACAAACCAATCATGGACTCGCCAGCGGCAGTGGGAATTGAAGAGAGATGCGGTGATGGCAGTCGTAATCGCCATCGGACGGGCCCGAGACGGGTTGATGTATCTCGCTGGGTCGGTTGCGCACATGCGTGAAGGATTGACGTACCCGTGGCAGCGTCACCCGAAACTACTGGAGCGATCACTTGACCTCATGCGATGTCTCGATGACTTCGACGAGAAAAGGCTTGTCGCCTCATTTGTATGCAGTGACGACCTGAGTTCTGCGTTGACTGAGGCAGGAAAGTTGATCAGGTCGGCGCTTGCGACGGTTCAAAAAGATAGTCACTTTTCGATTTCGGACTTATATCCTCCCGTTCGCGAAGCAGTTTCAACCGCCCTCTTGATTGCGCGGAGAGAGATCGGCATTCAGGAAAGCGGACAGACGCACACCGGGGAGGCTGCACAACAGATTGGCTGATAAACAAGACCCAAATGGGGCCAAATTGCCTCATATTTGCCTCAGGGTGTCCACTCTGAGGCGTCTTTATTCGCTCATGTCATTGATTTTACTTGGCGTCCCCGACGGGATTTGAACCCGTGTTATCGCCGTGAAAGTTGGCCCATAAACCGCCGCTGGAGCGCAATCCAGCACCGCGAAGTGCATCGGAACACATCGCTGCAGAGCCGAACTTCACCATAACTGGTCCCCGGTTGGTTCTCCTGAGCAAAAACCTTCACCGGGCGGCTGCTGAAGCCTCGTCCCGACATGCTTCCATTCCACTTCGGTTATCAGAATCTACCCCAAAGCTTCTCGATGCTAGGCAAAATGAATGCGTGAGAGCGACCGAGATAAAATCTATTTTATTCAACCGCTTACAGAGGTCATCGCTCGGCTCCGAAGCTCCCTGAACATCTGAAAGTGGTTCCCGGCTGGTACTCGGAAATGCCCAGTTTTGCGACGACGGAGGGGCCGGAACAAGAAGCGTAGGATCACTCGGCCGCCATCTTCCGCTTGGGTTCGTCTAATTCTGTTCTGAACACAGACCCTTGCGGATTGGGAATCTCGATCGGCCGTTCGCGAATGGTTCCGAAATACTCCTTGTCACATTCCAGGAAACCAGGAGTGCCCGGGCTGGTTTGCCCTGCGACGTCCCTGCGCGCTGCGCAATGCGATAGCTGAGTCCAACCGATTTTTTTTGCTGCATGTCTCGGACATGGCCGTTTCTCGTCAAGTTGCCGGACCGAGGTAAGCGTACGCTGAGTCCCTCTTGACGAGAGGCAGAGTGTGCCATGAGGTGTCCACCTGTTTTTCTGGTGGGCACCTGATGAGTGTGTCTACGCGGCGTCGGAAGCGTGAGTTTGGAGTGTGGGAGCGAAGTTCCAGGGCAGAAGTTCGTCGATGTGGCTGATTGGGTGGTCAGCGATGGTCG
>DASZAG010000124.1:0-4574 GCA_035945555.1 Acidobacteriaceae bacterium | reverse complement strand
GGCAGATCGAGCAGTTGGAGTTGCGGCTGGAGGAACTGGAATCGAATCGCAGCGAGAAAGAGCCCAGCGCGCCGGAACCAACCCCCATCCCAACCTCTTCGACTCCGACTCCTGCGAAGCCGACACGCCGCGCCCTGCCCGATCATTTACCGCGCGAAACGCGCCGGCACGAACCGAAAGAAACAGTATGTCCGCAATGTCGGGGCGAACTGCGCAAGCTGGGCGAAGATGTCTCGGAGATACTGGAGTACGTGCCGGCCAGTTTCGTGGTGATTCGTCATGTGCGCACGAAACTGAACTGCACCCGGTGCGACTGCATTGTGCAGGCGGAAGCGCCGAGCCGCCCGATCGAGCGCGGCCTAGCCGGGCCGGGACTGTTGGCGCATGTGCTGGTGTCGAAGTATGCCGATCACTTACCGCTCTATCGGCAAAGCGAGATCTATGCGCGCCAAGGCGTGGAGTTGGAGCGCTCGACCTTGGCCGACTGGGGTGGGCGGATCTAGCCGATTGCTGGAGCCGCTGGTGGAAGCATTGCGTCGCTACGTGATGGCGGCCGGCAAGTTGCACACCGATGATACGCCGGTGCCGGTGTTGGCGCCCGGCCAGGGGAGAACGAAGACGGGGCGCTTGTGGACGTATGTTCGCGATGATCGTCCCGCGGGCGACTGTGCCGCTCCAGCAGCGTGGTTCACTTACTCGCCAGATCGCAAAGGCGAGCATCCCGAGCGGCATCTCAAGAAGTTTCGCGGCGTACTCCAAGCCGATGCCTATGCGGGCTTCAATCAGCTCTACCAGAACGGACGCATTCAGCAGGCCTCGTGCTGGGCACATGTGCGGCGTCACTTCTACGATCTGGAACAAGCCCATGCTTCCCCCGTAGCGCGAGAGGCGCTGGCACGGATCGGGGCCTTGTATGGGATCGAAGAGCAGATTCGCGGCAAGCCTCCAGACCAGCGCCGTGCCGGACGCCAGGCTCAGTCGAAGCCGCTGCTCGATTCTATGCGACAGTGGTTCGAGACGACGTTGTCGAAGCTGTCGCGCAAGTCGGATACAACGGCAGCGATCCGCTACGCGCTCTCGCGCTGGGAGGCTCTGCTGCGCTTCGTCGACGATGGACGCATCGAGATGGACAACAACGCTGCGGAACGCTCTTTGCGCGGCGTGGCCCTGGGCCGCAATTACGCGCAGTCCGCGATTATGTGCAGTCTGTAGACCGACGATGCAGGCCGACGGGGTACTGACACATGCGAACTGCGCATAATAAGTTAGAGGCTTTGGAGAAAATGGAGCATTCGATCAGGTGGTCGGTACCGAATCGGCTTCAGGGTTAGTGGTTGCATAGCTTTTAGCGCCGCTTCCTTCATCTTTAGATCGGCTTCTATATAGATGTGGGTCGTGGCTGGACTTTCATGACCAAGCCAGAGAGCAACGACTGTGATATCAACGCCAGATTGCAACAAGTGCATTGCGGTCGTGTGCCGGAAGGTATGTGGCGAGACACGCTTATGGGTGAGGCTCGCGCACTTACCCCTGGCGGCTTGCACGGCCCGTCGCAGGCGATCGGTAATCGCCGACCGCGTCAGCGGGCCACCCGATGACGCGGGGAACAAGGGGTGATCCTGCGCCGGCTCGATCTGCATAAGCCAGCGACGGAGCCGAAGCGCAGTTGCAGGCCAGATCGGCACGGCCCGGTCCTTGCGTCCTTTGCCGTGCAGCCGAATGTTGGGACTAGCACCCAGTGCCAGATCGGCAATCTTGATGTTAATCGCCTCAGACACGCGGGCGCCCGTGTTGTAGAGTGTGGCCAAGAGAGCCTGGTCGCGTTGTCCGGCCCGCGTGGAAGGATCGGGAGCGCTGATTATCGCTTGCACTTCTTCGCGCGAGAGGAATCCGACCAAAGGCCTGCTGTGACGCTTCATCGGAATGGCGAGTGCACGTTGGATTATGGCCAACGACTGCGGGTCCTTGAAAGCGGCAAAACGCAAGAAGGAGCGGATCGCCGCTAATCGAGCGTTGCGGCTGCGAATGGAGTTCTTCCGGACTTTCTCGAGATAATCCAAGAATGCCAGTACAAGAGGAGCATCGAGATCAGCGAGGACCAAACGCTCCGTCGGCTTGTTCCGGTGTTCCTGGGCAAACTCGAACAGGAGACGGAAACAATCGCGATAGGCCGCCACGGTTTGTGGACTGGAGTTCCGCTGGCGAATCAGACGATCGAGAAAGAACTCCTGTACCAGCTTCGCAAAATGGGTTTGCGGAGTGCCCTTCATCGGCATCCCTCCGAGGAGAAACGAGAGAAGCGGTGGGAAGCGATACCCATCAGCTCCGGGATGGCGGTGACGTACCAATACGTGTCGGAAACCTTCACGTGCCCGACATAAGTTGCGATGGCATCAGCCACATGATCAAGGCGATTCTCTTGCTGGCCGCGCAACAACGCCCGGCAGATGAAGGTGTGGCGCAGATCATGGAGTCTTGGTTGTAGATGCCCGCCACGAGCAACCCAGCCTAACCGTCGACGCAAAACATCGAAGGTGTGGTGAACCGTTCTGGAGGGAATAGACCGGCCGCCCGTGGTGAGGAAGAACGCCCTGACGCTGGGTTGCCGAGATATTGCGGCGCAGGCTTTCGCGTATCGGGACAAAGCCTCGGTTGAGCTGGAATGAAGCGGTACTAACCGCGATTTCTTGAACTTAGTCTCGCGTACCGTGAGGGTTGACTGTTTCAAGTTAATATCGGCTTGCTCCATGTGAAGCGCTTCCGAGAGGCGCATCCCTGTCGCCGCCAGCGTACCGAACAACGTCACATATGTCAGTGGGCGCATTCCATCGGGCTTGAGTTCGCGAGCAGCGGCAAGCAGTTCAATAATTTCTGCTTCTGTGTAGATGTGTGGTGAGATCCGCCGATGAGCGGGACCGCAAAGCCCCAATGGAAGCACCGGGCAAGTGGGTTCGAACTGCCGACAGTGTTTGAGAAATGGACGTAGCACTTCGACACGGCGGCTTGCTGTGACAGGCCCCGGCTTTTTTGCAGCCTGCACCCAGCGGAGCAATAAATCCGTCGTCAGGGGGCCGGCGTGGCCAGCCTCCTCTACAAAGCGCGCGAAGGCATGAAGCTGGTATCCCTCACCTAGCAAATCAAAACCCATGGCACGCCGCAATGTCAGATACTCTTCGACCTGCTTTGTCATTGTGGGCCGCCTCACGCAGCACCTCCCGGCCAAGGTTGCGCGATTGCAGCCAGCCGCGGTACATCGACCTTGGCATAGATTGCAGTCGTATCCAGGCTTCTGTGCCGCAGTATGTCGGCGATCTGCTTCAAGGTCGCGCCCCGGTGCAGCATCCGTGTGGCTGCGCTATGACGCAATCGGTGCGGACCATGTAGCCGGTCCATGAGGCCACTGCGCGCAGCCGCCTGCCGAACGACAGAACGGATAACGCTGGGGCTCACCGGCAAGTGGAATGGGGCTCGATGACGAACAAAGACCGCACGGCTTTCGTTGAAGGGACGGGCTTTGCGCAGATACTCAGCGATCGCCCGTCCGGTAGAAGAAGGCAAGGGCAACACATCACGTCGTTGAGATTTTTCCGTGCGGACGGTTAGTGTGCCGTTCTTCCAGTCGATGTCGTCCAGACGTAAGGCCGCGACTTCGCAAGAACGGAGCCCCAGATCAACCAAGCAACGAAGGATCGCGTAATCACGCTGATGTTGAGGCAGGGTTCGGTCGAACGCAGCCATGAGCAAGGCAACTTCGTCCGTCTCCAAGTACTGGGGCAGAGCCGCTAGTCGCCAGCACGCAGCCGACGGAACCGCTGCCAGAAGGGACTCTACTTGATCGGCATGTTGCAAAGCCCGGAACCGTAGATAACTGCGAATGGCGGAGGCAATCACCTGTGCAGTGCCCGGTCGGTAGCCGCGACACTGGGAAGAAAAGAAGTCCCGGATTTGTTTCGGCGATAGCCGCGAAACTTCGATGCTCCCCTTTGGAAACTGATGAGTTAGGAAACGTCCAATCCACTGCCGCCGTGAGATGAGTGTTGCAGGCGCAAGCCCACACACATCGCTTGCGTACTCGCAGAACTTCTGCAGTTCGATGTCGAGGTGTGCGGACAACTGCACCTTTGATGCCAGTTTGCTTTCACCAACGACCATCAACAGGTGGTTCAACGCCGAACGGACCGTCACGACTCCGCGCTGGATGCGCCCCAGGCATTTGCAATCCGCCAGATGCACGTCAAGAAAATCCCGCACCGCGGCTTTGCTCACTTGCAGGCGATCACCGTCAGGTGCTGCCCAAGAAACAAAGTGTTCCACCGCAGCTCTGTATGCCCCAATCACTGACGGCCGGTAGCCATGAGCCTCCAGTGTCGTTACATAAAGATGAATCAAGCTTCGGACGTCAACAGTATTCTTAAGACTACGCATGATCTCTCCTCAGGACAGAAGTCCTGGGGGTAGATTGTCCGATTATGTTCAGCTCGAGGGAAACCAGGATGGAAATACAGAGCGGATTCTCACCGCCTCAGGGCATGTCGCGCTCAGCAATTGCACATAATCCCGGACTGCGCGTAATT
>DASZAG010000123.1:0-11912 GCA_035945555.1 Acidobacteriaceae bacterium | reverse complement strand
CTGGCGGGCGAACATGCGGGCCAGCGCCTGGCCGATATTGCCGAAGCCGATGATTGCGTAGCTCATGATGCGTCTCCGAACTGGTGTTGAAGTCCGCGATGTCAGATGGCCGAAAGGCCGCCGTCGACAGACAATTCCACGCCATTCACGAAGCTCGAGTCGTCTGAAGCCAGGAACAGCGCGGCCGTCGCGATCTCCTCAGGGCGGCCCATCTTTCCCCGCGGGATCGCGGATTCGAACATCCGCTTCGCTTCCTCGGTGAGGACCTGATCCTGCATTGGTGTGGCGATCGGCCCCGGGCTCAGCACGTTCACCCGGATATTCCTGCCCTTCAGTTCGTTGAGCCAGGTGCGTGCGAATGAGCGCAACGCCGCCTTGCTCGCCGCATACACGCCGTAACCAGGAAAACCTTTCACCGAAGCAACTGACCCGGTCATGAAGATCGATCCGCCATCGTTGAACAGCGGCAACGCCTTCTGAACCGTAAACAGCGTGCCGCGCGTATTCAGGCCGAAGGTCGCATCGAAATGCTGCTCGGTAATCTCGCCCAGTGGGACGGCTTCGCCCCCGCCGGCGCTCGCATACAGGACGTCGATCTTGCCCTTTTCCCGCTTGACGGTATCGAACAGGCGATCGAGGTCGTCGAGATTGGCAGCGTCGCCGCGCACGCCGGTCACGTTTCGGCCAATCAGCTTGACGGCCTCATCGAGCGCCGCCTGCCTTCGGCCCATGATGAAAACATAGGCGCCTTCTTCGACGAACCGCTTGGCGCTCGCCAGTGCCATGCCGCTCGATCCGCCCGTAATGACTGCAACCTTACCCTTCAGCTTTCCCATGACTTTCTCCTCTGGTGGTGTCGGGCAAATCTCTGTGCCCATTTGCACAAAGGTCGTGTATCTTGTGGAACACTGATCCGAATCCCGACCTTTATATTCGGATCAGTGATCCAAATATATGGATCACCGCTCCACTTGTCAAGGCACCCGATGCGAGCCGACGCCAGAAAAAATTACAGCCACCTACTTGCGGTCGCGCGTGACGTCGTCACCGAGCATGGTGCCGATGCGTCCATGCGGGATATCGCCCGCCGGGCCGACGTCGGCTTGGCCACGCTGTTTCGCCACTTCCCGACGCGGGAAGCCTTGTTCGAAGCGTTGCTGCGTACGAAGCTGGACGCACTGACGCAGAAGGCAAGCGAACTCGAAACGACGCATACACCTGACGAAGCGCTCGTGTCCTGGTTTCGCGAAGGGGTGGCATTCGTTCATAGCTATAGCGGCGTCGTCGCCCTGATGGCGGCCGCCCACACGGACCCGGACTCCGCTCTTTATGCTTCATGCGCAGCGGTGCACTCAGCGGGCGCACGACTACTGGTCCGTGCCCAGGCCGAAGGAACGGCGCGCATCGATATGGATGGGGAGGACCTGTTCGCCCTGATGTCGGCGCTCGGCTGGCTCTTCGGCCAACCCTCATTCGCGCCACGGGCCGATCATCTCTTCAATCTCATCGCGAGCGCCATCCTGACAAATCGATCGCGCAAAGATGGCGAGAAGCAACGCGCTGCATCAGGTCGGTGATCGGACGCCCGAGGGTATCTACCGGATGGTGCGCACGCGAAGGTTCTACTGAGATGGACCCGATTCCTTGCACGCATCGATACGTCGTTGCAAGAAATTACGCTCCATGGGATTACGTGCCAACGAAAGCGCTGTAGAGAAGTGCGCTTTCGCGACCGCGCTATTCCCTAAACGGAGCTCGAGCTCACCAAGCGCGGCCGGGTAAAACGGGTAAGAAGAAAGGCGATGAAGGTCATGGATGGCATTCATTTCCTGCAACCCCCGCTCCGGGCCATCCAGTTGTGTGATGGCAATCGCCCGGTTAAGTGCAACGACCGGAGAAGGATTGATACCCATGAGCAAATCGTAGAGCGATACGATCTGTTTCCAATCCGTATCTTCGCCTCGAACGGCGCTGGTGTGCACTGAAGCAATAGCCGCCTCGATGTGATACTCCGTCAACTCCGTACCAGAGGCAGATAGGTCAAGAAATGCTTGTCCTTCCGCCAAAAGCCTGCGATCCCATGAAGACCTGTCCTGCTCGAAGAACGAAACGAGATTGCCGGCACCATCCAGCCGAGTAGGTAACCGCGCCGCATTCAAACACATGAGCGCAGCAAGGGCATATGTTTTAGGCGTTGCCAAGGTGGACTGCTCGAGCAGCAAATTCATGAGCCGCATGGCTTCCTGACAAAGCTCGGTACGCACGACCGCTTCGGGAGAAGCTCCGTGATATCCCTCATTGAAAAGCAGATATAAGGCTTGTTGAACAGAAGAAAGCCTGGCAGGAAACTCCGCATCAGCGAGGTCGAAAAGCTTCGTGGACTCCGCCAAGGCTTTTTTTGCACGCGTGATGCGTTTCTCAATGGCGGCATGACTGGTTACGAAGGCCTGCGCAATCTCCTTTACGCTGAATCCGCATAATATATACAACACGAGCGCGACTTGGGCCTCCTCGGAGACACGGGGATGGCAACATGAAAACATCATACGTAGTTGAGAATCCTTCACTGCGTACGCACTGAACGCCTCCTCCACGGTCGGAGCAAGCGTCCATTCCGACTCGAGAAACCGTGTTAATTCCGGCTCGAACGTTCGAACCGTGCGTTCCCTCCGTAAGATGTCCAGAGCACGGTTTTTGGCGGTCGTCATGAGCCATGCGGAGGGATTTTCAGGCAGTCCGCGCAACTTCCACGTCTCCATCGCACGGCAGAAGGCGTCCTGAGTGACGTCTTCTGCCAATGCGAGGTTACAGACGCCGAACAGTCGCGTAAGCGTGGCAACAATTCTTCCGAATTCGTGCCGGAAGAAATGTTCTCCAAGCTCCATTGCCTAAGCCAGCTGCCTGATCGGACGCACCTCCACAGAACCGCCGTCCTCGAAAATAGGGCATCCCAAGGAAAACTCCACGGCCTGTTCGATATCCCTGGCCACAACTATGCTGAAGCCGCCGACCACGTCTTTGGCTTCGGCATAGGGGCCGTCAATGACCTGCTTTTTCTTGCCTTTGACCACCATACCGCCGGCCTGCAGAGGCTCTCCGAATGATTTCACATGACCTTTGTCGCTCAGATCCTTGAGCCAGGTCATCCATCTGGCCGTTTTCTTCTGTATTTCCTCAGGAGATGCAGGCAGTTCGTAGCCTCGATAAAAGTACACGAATTCAGTCATGGTTTTTTTCCCAGTGTTGATATTCACGTTATGATCACGTTATGCAGGTTTTTGCCGGCAGATACTAGCCATCCATGGTTCCCATGCTCAGGTTCACGGTTGCCATCATCGCGCTTGCCTCATCGGAAGCCACGTAGGCCGCCACATTGGCCATTTCCGCAAGTGTCATGACGCGTTTAGGGTGGGTCATGCCAGCAAGATGACCCGTGAACTGTTCCCACGTTACGCCCTCTTTCCTGGCTCTGATTTCGAATATCTCCCTGATTGTCTCTGTCTCCGGCATGGCGTACGACCTCAGGCAGACCACACGGATGCCCTGAGGCGCGAGCTCAGCCGACAGGTACCGGGTAAGCGCCTCCTTGGCAGCCTGCGATGGACCGTAACCTCCGTTTGGTGTGCCTATTCTTGCGGGCGGCGCAGTAACGGTCATGATCACCCCGGATTTATTCGGGAGCATGCGCCTTGCAGCCAAACGCGCGGTCAGAAAGTATGATGTGGTATAGCTCGCGATCGGCATGGAGAATTGTTTGAGATCCATATCGACCAGCGATGCCCCCAGGTACTTGGCTGGCGAGTTTCCCACCGCATTGAACGAAATGTCGACACGGCCTGCCTTGGCCACTACAGACTGCAGATGCCTATCTATGGCCTGCTCATCAAGGGCATCGACCTCCGCTGCCTCGGCAACTCCGCCGGCAGACACGATATCCTTGGCGACCGCTTCAAGGGGTGCCAAGCGGTGCCCGGTTAGAAAAAGCCTGGCTCCCTCGCGTGCAAAAGCACGTGCGACAGCGCCGCCTATTTCGCCGCCTGCCCCATAGATCACGGCAATCTTGTTTGTCAACTCACTCATGGATTCTCCTTAGTGCCTGGAACTTGCGCGTGAATTCTTCACGTCACGCAGCTCAGACGTTTGAGGAGAATGGCCCCGGACACCTCGGGGCAGTTTTATGGGCATCGCGCCCTCCTGGACTGGACGCCCTGCGCCGCAGGTAGTCCGTCGAACCCTCACCGCGGCATTAGGAGCCGGCTGCTGCGCCCAAGATAGGCTCTATATTCAATAACGGATTTCCCACCGGTCTGGCCCCATCCGGAAGGTATCTCGCGCGGTCAAGGGCTACTTCTGCCATATGAAAAGCTCCCCCTCGCGGCTGTACATGACTGGTGTCCCGAACGTCACTTGAGCGTTCCATACTGCTTCCGATAGCCAGCAGGCGAGATGCGCAGACGCCGCATGAACGTCCGTCTCATGCGTTCCTCGTCGCCGAAACCACAAAGGTGCGCAATTTGCTTGATCGACGCTTCGTTCTCGGTCAGATGCCGACATGCTGTTTCGAGGCGAAGGTCTTCGATCAGTTTGGCAGGCGTACGGCCATACCAATCGACGAACTTGCGCGCGAATGTGCGCGGCGCCATTTTTAGGCGATTGGCGAGCAGCTCGATGGTGAGATCCTCGTCGATATGCTCGACGATCCACGCATGCACCGCTTCCAGCTGCGAGCCGGTACTGCGCGCAGCGGCGCTCGACTGACTGGCCAATGTGCGGCTGAATTGGGCCTGACCGCCTTGGCGATGGAGAAAGACGACCAGGTCCCTGGCGACCGCAAGGCTGAGGTGCCGCCCGTGATCGACGCCGACCAGGGTCAGCGCCAGATCGACGCCCGCTGAAATACCCGCGGAAGTCCAGATGTTGCCGTCTTTGACGTAGATAGGGTCAAGTTGTACGTCGACGGTCGGAAACTGGGTGCGCAGGTCATCCACGGATGCCCAGTGTGTCACGGCACGGCGCCCATCCAATATGCGTGCCTTGGCCAAGAGAAATGCGCCCGTGCATACGCTGCAGGTGCGCCGCACCACCGCTGATGCCCGGCTGATCCATTCTATTAGCGCGGCATCGCGCATGGCTTCAACAACTGTGACCCCGCCGACTACGATGATCGTGTCGAGACGATTCAAGTCGATGGACGCGATGGAATGTGTCTGAATCGACATGCCAGAGCCGGTTCGCACCAGGCCACCGGCCGTGGAAAGGTAGGTTTGCTCATAAAGAGGGGTGCTTTCGCCCGATAAGCGATTGGCCCCGGCGAATACCTCCGCCGGCCCGGCAACGTTCAGCGCCAGCGAATCGTCGAAGAGAACGAATGCTATAACCTTGGTCGAAGGCATTCTAATTGGCAGTAAAGGAGGTCTGTTTGGCCTTGTTCAGCAATGCGCGAAGAATCAACATTCCGCTACCGACGTAGCTGCCTTGGATGATAGCCTATGCGCCACATATCGCATTTTGCACTTTTGACCATTCTGGCCTCGCTGGAAGTGGCAGGCGCTGCCAGTGCGCAAACCCTTCCCCGACAATTGCAACCGTTGGACATTGCCGCCGGCACATGGGTGTATCACGGCGTAAATCCGGCGACAGCGTATCAGAAGCCCGGCAATTGGACCTGGTTGGAGAACTGTGGGTGGTCAGCCAACCGAGCGTTCATGGCGTGTAGTTTCACCATGAACGGACCCGACGGCGTCCAGAAGTCCCTGGCCATCAGCACGTACAACGACCGCGACAAGAGCTACTGGCACTACGAAACGTTCACAGACGATGGCGCCAACCCTTTCATTGCGCGCATGACCGTGTCAGGCGGTACGTGGACGTACGATGGCAAAGCCGGAAACACGAACTGGCACATCATCTATCACTACGAGTCGGCGACGAAAGTAACGCTTCGCATCGAACAGTCCACGGACCGTGTCCATTGGACCACCGTGGGGCACGCGGAGGGGCGTAAGCAGGGTTAGTGGGGCGCGTTCGCATCCGGCTTTGCCTGCCCGAGGTTCGCGGTGAAGCTCAAGGGGCGGTGCTCAGGAGCCGGCGCAGTCATCAATTCACGGATAGCCGAGAGGTGCGGGCGCTGTTGAGAATGGGTGGCGGCCATGATGAGGCCATGCTCGGCGAAGGCTATCGGGAGCTTACGGCCCTTACAGCGGCCACCGCGGCCCTTGATTTCATCGGTAGAAAGGGAGGGACGCGAGCCCTCGACCCCCCGGTATATCAGGACAAGGCCCGGTAGGGAAAGCTCGTAAATTCAGATACTTGGCGTCCGACCTGCGCCTGAGATGTCCATTTGAAGCCCGTCGGAATGCGGGCATTTACTGGGCGCGTCCGCGAACTTTCCGTCAAACCGCCCACCCGGAGTTCAAGTCTCCCTTCCACATCGCTGAACACGGAGGTTCGGCATTTGGGCAATGAGTCCATGTGGATCAAAATATGGGTCCTCATACGCAGTCGTCTCCGCAGCCGTGAAAACGATTCAGATGACCATCGACGATAGCCTGCTGAAGCTGGTCGAGAAGATGAGCCGAGCCAAACGAACGACCCGTTCTGCTTTCATCCGGGAAGCGCTGAAGGCCGAGATTCGACGCCAGCGCATTCGCGATGAGGAGATGCGGCATGCGGAAGGCTATGCCCGCCAGCCCGTGCTCCCCGGGGAATTCGATCTCTGGCTCACCGAGCAGGACTGGGGGGCCTCGTGAACCGGGGCGACGTCTGCTGGTACAACCTCAAGACCCCCGAGAAGAAACGGCCCGTGCTGATACTGACCCGTGATTCCGCACTCGCCGTTCTGAACTCCGTCACCATCGCGCCGATCACCCCGACAATCCGAAGCATTCCCACGGAACTCGTGCTCACCGAGGAAGACGGACTTCCGCACACGTGCGCGGCCAACTTCGATAATCTTCAAACAGTCCCCAAGAGCCAGATGGGTGATCGCATAACGCGACTGTCGCGACGGAGAATGCAAGATGCCGCGGCCGCTGTTTCCTTCGCGCTCGCGCTGGATGAAGACTGAGCGCGACCGACCGGTCGTACGCCTGGCCCGCGCAGGAAGGAAGATCGCGGCGAGAGAGGTCCCGCCCGAAACGTCCGTCTGTGGACATCTGAAATACAAACCGCTGCGAGACGCGTTCCCGAACTCTCCATCAAACGTCCGCTTATCCAACCATCCCGACCATCTGGGCAGCATACGAGCCAGCAGGACAACGCCAGCCGCAGAGTAGTAGGCAGGCTTGACTCCAAAGGGGCCACTAGGCCGAAGCACGATCGCCGTGTACCTCGATGCATTTGTCCGCGCGTGTCCGGAAAGCTGTTGACGGGCACGGGCCGGGCGTATACTGCAGGCGTTCTCGAGCGACCGGACTCTGCTTCAGACTTCGCAACCCAGAAAAACGATTCTGCTCCGGGCACCGAAGTAAGAAAAAATGCGCAACCAGTCGTCGTGCTTGAGCCTGATATCGATCCTGGCCTTCCATTGTGCCCTGGCCGCGGCGCCCCCAGCGACAGGGGCCGCAATGTCGTCAAGCACACCACAGGCTCCCGCTGTCCCACAGACGCCGCTCGCGGCCAGCACGGTGGTTGGAGCTCCTCTCGTCTTGTCCACCCGCCTGCCGTCCAGCTATACCTTGAAAGATGTGAGTCGCGTCGGCGGAGCGCCTTTCAATGCGCGCGCACTGAACCAATACGGTGAGATTGCCGGCGAAGCCAGTGTCGATGCATTGCTCAAGACGCCGCAAGCCGCAATCCACGCGGGCGAAACCCACGCCGCGCTCTTCGACGGCAATAAATTGCACGATGTGAACGACAACGGAATACAGTCCAGCCTCTCGCCCCCGGCTCCTCCGGGTAATCTGACTGCCCGGACCGGTGAGGGCATCAACGCGCTCGGTTGGATCGTGGGCACCACGAACTGGGGTAATCTGCCCTATTTCTTCGACGGCCATGTCCATGTGATCACGGTCGGCACCGAAGGAATATCGGGTGACGCATTCGCGATCAATGCGAAGGGCGTGGTGGTTGGATACCTCTTCAACGGAATCAATTCGCACGTTGGAGTGGTCTCCGCCAGCGTCAAGCGGGCCTTCGTCTACGACGGACACCTGCACTCGTTGAACTTTCCCGCTGATGTCGACAGCGAAGCCGTTGCGATCAATGACGCAGGCAAGGTGGCGGGAGTTCTGAGGGGTCCACGGAGCTTCCTCTACGATGGGGCCGTGCATGTGTTCGGTGGCCTGACTCCCGGCAGCTGGTCCGCGGCTCAGATCATCGATGCGCACGGCACCATATATGGCTTCGCCGGTGGCGCGGACCAGGCTGTACACAGCTTTGCTTATGATGGAGCCATTCATGACCTCGGTCAGATCGCACAACCGCGCGTATCGCCGCGAGCCATCAATACGTCGGGCGTCATGGTTGGACAGTGGGAAACCTATCCGGCGGGGCCCCTTCACGCGTTCGTTTCAAACGGCAGGCAGTTCCTCGACCTGAATCGGCGGCTCCATGACGCCCCTCATGGGGTCATCCTGGATGATGCGATCGCCATCAACGCTTCTGGCCAGATTCTCGCGACTGCAGGCTACGACCCGGCCTATCGCAACAGGCGTTACATCCTCCTGACACCGTCGGCAGCCGCGCCGACTGTTGAGACCAAAAAAGCCTGCGTCTTGCCGGCGGGGCCGCCGGGCGGGACCGGATCGACGATCGTCCACAGCGGTGCCGGGACCACATTGGTCTTTACGGGTCTCTGCGGAGCACACCAAAGGTTTTCAGTCGAGCGCCCCATGATGATGGCGGGCGTCCCCATCAGCTCGAATTCCGGAGGCTGGGTGCACGTCGAGAAGGACGGGCAGTCCGGAATCATGTTCAACGTCGAATCGAGCGGTGATGTCACCGCCACTGTACTCTCGGCCCCGCAACTGCGAATGCTGCTCGGTCGGTAAGGAATATCTCCGCTTTCGACGGAAGTCCGGACCTTCCTGCTTCGGTGCTCAAGGCTTCAGCCAGTTCTCCACGGAAAGCCCCGGAACGCGGCGAAACTCGCGCTCATTGTTCGTCACCACCGTCGCGGTGATATGGCGTGCGTGTGATGCAATAAGCATGTCGTAGGGGCCGATCGGCTTTCCCTTGGACAGCAGGGCAGTTTTGATCTCGGCGAAATCCTTGGCTGCGCCGCACGGAAGGTCCTCCAATTCGAACAGGCCGAGGAGATCCTCGAGCGCCGCCTCGTTCTCCTTGCGGAACTCGCCGTTCGCCGCCCCGAATCTAAGCTCTGACACGGTGATCGCCGACAGCCTGAGCTCTCCCGGTGACCGGCCCGACATACGCCGAGCAATGCGCTCGTACCCCGGCTTGCGGTTGATCAGGTGGATCACGATGTCCGTATCGAACATCCAGGTCATCGCCACTGCCTGATCTGATCCTCCGGCTGCTGCCGCTCAAGCAGTCCCTTGAAGCGACCGACCACAGCCATGATCTGCTCATAGGTTACGTGCGTGGGCAATAGCAGGACACCAGCGCCCACGCGTTTGATCTGTACCTCTTCACCGGCGAACCGGAATTCCTTGGGCAAGCGCACGGCCTGGCTATTGCCGTGCTTGAATACCTTGGCTGTCTTCATAGCGTGTTTGTCCTCCGTGAGTAGATACGCGAAGTATATACAGGCTCATCTTTGAATGTCGAGCCACACTCCGCCAACCAGCGTGGCAGCCAAGTGCCATGCTCGGAAGCAAGAATGCAGGTCTTTGATTTCATTGGTGGAAAGGGAGGGACTCGAACCCTCGACCCCGGCATAAGGGAGAACAAGGCCCGGCAGGAAAGCCTCGTAAATTCAAATAGTTGACCCGGCGCCTCCGCGCGAAATGTCCGTTTGTGGCCCTTTGAGATACCAGCACCTACCGGATGCGTCCGCGAACTTTCCGTCAATCTGCAGCCATAGCCGGATTGCCGGCGGTGCCCTCTCTTCATTTTGCGGCACCAGGGGCATTGCGTGGCAACATACAGTAACTGATCGATTCGGCGCCCGAAGGGCTCGTATCGCGCCGACCGCATTTCGAGGGGCATTCAACCGCGATCAATAGGCTTGCCGGAGCTTAGCATGTCACGCACGCAGTCGGCGCTGAGCGCATCGATGTGTTCATTCCTGTGCCTGTTGTCGGTAACTTCAGCCGCGCAACAGAACCCCCTTCCTACACAGACGCGTCCCAGGCTGGGGGAAGTCCATTTCGAGACTTCGTGCTCCCGCCATGCGCAGGGCCCGTTCGAACACGCGGTGGCGTTGCTTCATTCGTTTGAGTTCGGCCCCGCCATTGCAGGATTCCGTGCCGCTCTTGCAGCCGACCCAAGATGCGCCATAGCCGATTGGGGCATTGCGCTCAGCAGCTGGGGTAACCCATTCGCTCCCGGGTTGAAACCACGCGCGCATCTTGAACAGGGCCGTCAGGCGATCGAGGCAGCGAAAGCCGCCAGACCGAGGACTCAGCGCGAGCGCGACTACATCGCGGCCGTTTCGAACCTTTACGACGGATTCGACGCCGGATCTCAACAGAGCCGGCTCGATGCTTACTGTGATTCGATGTCGAAGATTGCAGCGCGTTACCCGGCGGATACCGAGGCCTCCATCTTCTACGCGCTTTCGCTCGCCATGTCCGCCGATCTGGCTGACAAAACGTACGCAAAGCAGCTCAAGGCGGGCGCCATTCTGGAAAATCTATTTCGTAAAGAGCCGAGGCATCCGGGGTTGGCTCACTACATCATCCATAGCTACGACTTTCCGCCACTGGCAGCGCGCGCCTTGGTGGCCGCTCGTGCTTACGCCAAAATCGCGCCGGATTCTCCCCATGCTCTTCATATGCCTTCTCACATCTTTACCCGGCTCGGGCTCTGGGACGAGTCCATCGGTTCCAACATCGCGTCCATCGCGGCCGCTCGGCGGGAACAAAACATTACCGAAGAGCTTCACGCTAGCGATTATCTTCTGTACGCCTATCTGCAGAGCGGGCGTGACGCGGCTGCGAAACGCGTGATGGACGATCTCCCCGAGATTGAATCGCGTTTGCGTCCGGATGCCGTCCCCATCGGCGCCGCCCCCATGTCCGCGGCATACTTTGCGATGGCCGCCATGCCGGCACGCTACGCGCTGGAACGCGGCGATTGGCCCGCTGCGAGCAGGTTGCAAGTGCAGCCCACGGAATACCCCTTCACTGATGCAATCACTTGGTTTGCGCGCGGCATGGGTGCAGCGCGCCTTGGCGACGCTGCCGCAGCCCGGGATGCCGCGGGAGAGCTTGCCGCGATCCGTCACCGGTTGATCGACGCAACCGAGGACTACTGGGCTTCGCAGGTGGAGATTCAGCGTGTAGAGGTCCTCGCTTGGGCAGCTCTCGCAATCAAGGACTCGAACGACGCATTGGCTCAGATGCGCAAAGCGATTGAGCTGGAGAACGCGACGGAAAAAAGCGCCATCACACCTGGCCCGATTGCGCCGGCGACTGAGCTGTCGGGCGAGATGCTTCTTGAATTGAAACGCGCTGACGATGCTCTGCCGCAATTCGAGGCGACGTTGAAGAAAGAACCCGACCGCTTCCGTTCACTGTACGGCGCGGCGGAAGCGGCGAAATTGGCGGGGAATGCCGAACTAGCGCGGCGCTACGCGGCCGCCCTTCTCAAGGTATGCGCACACGCAGACCATCCTGGCCGCACCGATTTGGCACTGGCGCAAGCCATCGCCAGTCCGGCGAAGTAGGGCCCACTCGTACCGGCAAACCCGCGCCTGACGTTCGGGCTGAGCGAACAGCGCGTTTGAGCCGCGAAACGCCTTCCGGCGAACCCCCAACGAATTCCGCAATCCACATCGAGTCGGAGGA
>DASZAG010000122.1:0-5592 GCA_035945555.1 Acidobacteriaceae bacterium | reverse complement strand
CGAGAAACGTCCTATGGGTGAATACGATCACGCTGCCTGGCAGGAAGCCATTGTCTTATGGTTTAGGCAACATGGCAAGGAATGGGGCATCCGAGTCAAACCAGAACTCCGCGTTCGAGTCGCTCCAAGCCGCTACCGCGTCCCCGATGTCGCCGTTCTCGACCGGAATCAGCCCATCGAGCAGATCATCACCCACCCGCCCGTTGCCGTCTTCGAGATTCTTTCTCCTGAAGACAGCATGATGCGCGTCACCCGCAAGCTCAGCGACTACTCCGAGATGGGCATCCCGCACATCTGGGTCATCGACCCAAAAAACAAAAAGACATGGCGCTTCCATGACAATCAATTGAACGTGTCTTCTACATTCGGCAACCCCGGCGACAAGATCCACTTCGACTTTACCGAGATCGAAAAGCTGCTGGACTAGCCGAAAGGAAGCCCCGGGCCATCCCCTCCGCTAAAATAGAGTTGTGACCCAGCTTCTTCTGGACGAAGCCCAGAGCCTCGTCTCCCCTGAAAATTCGCCCCGCCCCGCCGACCGCCCCCGTGTCGGATTCGTCTCCCTCGGCTGCCCCAAAAACCTCGTCGACAGCGAAGTCATGATGGGTCTGCTCGGCCGCGCCGGAGCCGAGATGACCTCCGCGCCCGACTCCGCCGAAATCCTCGTCGTCAACACCTGCTCCTTCATCGACGCAGCCAAGCAGGAATCCGTCGACGCCATCCTTGAAATGGCGCGCCACAAGACCGCCGGAACCGCCCGTAAGCTCATCGTCGCCGGATGCCTCGTTGAGCGCTATCGCGACGAAATCCGCAAGAACATCCCCGAAGTGGACGCCGTAATCGGCACCGGCGAACTCGACCAGATCCTTGCCGCGGCGGGACTCGAATCACCCGCACCCGTGGCGCAGCCGTCGCCATTCACTATCCTCACCAGCGCACAGGCCGCCCGCGCGGAAGGCGATCTCCGCGAGCAACAGGGCCGCTTCTCCCGCAATGCCTGGGACGGCGCAGAATCGCATCTGCCGCAGTATCTCTACGACCACACCACTCCGCGCCTGCTCGCCACGAAAAAAGCCTCGGCCTACATCAAGATCGCCGAAGGCTGCGACCACCCCTGCAGCTTCTGCATCATTCCCAACCTTCGCGGCAAATTCCGCTCGCGCCGCTTCGAATCTGTCATCGCCGAAGCTGAATCGCTCGTCGCCCAGGGCGTGCGCGAAATCACGCTCATCGGGCAGGACACCACCTGCTATGGCGAAGACCTTGATCTCAAGGACGGCCTCGCACAGTTGCTCGATCGCCTCGCCGTCATCCCTGGACTCGTCTGGCTGCGCTTCCTCTACGCCTACCCCAACAAAATCACCGGCAAGCTGCTCGAAACCATCGCGAAGCACACCAACATCTGCAAATACCTCGATGTGCCGCTCCAGCACGCCTCCGGCCCGGTGCTCAAGAACATGAAGCGCGGAGCCAACGCCGAAATCTTCCTCAAGACCATCGCCAAAGTCCGCGCCGCCGTTCCCGGAATCGCCCTCCGCACCTCCTTCATCGTCGGCTTCCCCGGCGAAACCGAATCCGACTTCGAAGCCCTCTGCGACTTTGTCCGCGAAGCTAAATTCGACTGGCTCGGCGTCTTCGGCTACTCCGACGAGGAAGGCTCCCGCGCCTTCGGCCTCGGCGAAAAAGTCCCCGCGCGCACCATCGAGCGCCGCAAACGCGAGTTGATGAAGCTCCAGCAGCGCATCAGCAAGAAATCCAGATCCGAGTGGGTCGGCCGCGAGTTGGACATCCTCATCGAGGGCGAATCCGAAGAAACGCCTCTGCTCTGGGAGGGCCGCTCGCAATTCCACGCGCCAGAAATCGACGGCACCGTCTACATCAACGACTTTGGCCCACATGAATCTCTCGAATCTGGCCGCTTCTATCGCTGCGAAATCACCGAGGCGCATGACTATGACGTCGTCGCCCGCGTCATCGCCCGCAAGGAGGCCTGACATGCCCTCCACCAAAGTTCTGTGCTGCCCCACCTGCCGCGCCCTGGTCACAGAAACAGACGAGTACTTCCCTTTCTGTAGCGACCACTGCCGATTAATTGATTTAGGCAAGTGGGCCAGTGGCGGATACCGCATCTCCTCGCCTATCCTCGACCCTGAGGTTCTCGAAGGACTGGATGAAGCCATCCGCAAGCCAAAGCAAGACGATGACGACAACTGAGCCTAGCTCCCGCACCATCTGGGCGTGGCTCACCGGAACCTTCCTCGGCATCGGCCTGCTGCCCGGCGGACCCGGCACCTGGGCCGCGCTCGCCACCGCCATTATCTGGTACTTCGCCGCACGCGGCGCTCACGCCACTTCCGGCTCGGTCTCCATCGCCACGCTCGTCGCCGCCATAATCGTCACCCTCATCGGCATTCCCGCGGCTTCCATCGTCGAGCGCGAGAGCCGTCGCCAGGATCCCGGCCACGTCGTTATCGATGAAGTCGCCGGGCAGCTCGTCGCGCTGATCTTCGCTACCTGCGACATCGGCCATGCCGCGCTCGCCTTCGTCCTCTTCCGTATCTTCGATATATGGAAACCCCAGCCCGTGCGCCGGCTAGAGCGCCTCCACGGCGGACTCGGTATCATGATGGATGATGTGGCCGCGGGCGTCTACGCGCTCATCATAGTTCTCATCGTTCACCACTGGTGGTAGGCGAAACCATGGCTCCCGTGCTCAAGTCTGAATCCGGCTCCGCGCCCCGCATTGAATCTGTCGATCCCACGGCGGCCCTGCCGGGTGGTGAAATCGAAGTGCACGGGGCCAATCTGGGAGCCGTCCAGTTCCGCAGGCCGGTTGTCATGCTCGGCGACCTTGCTGCACCAGTCGTTATGAGCCGCGGTCGCCGCATGATGCTGCGCGTTCCACAGGAAGCCATCAGCGGCAAGCTCCGCGTTCTGCAAAACGGCGCGCAAAGCAACTCGGTGAGCGTGGAAGTTGCCACACCTCTCGCCACCGGGGTCCACGCAGTCTCAAACCCGGCCATTGACGGCAACGGCAACATCTTCGTCACGCTTTCCGGCTCGCGTGGGCAGGAGACCCCCGTCTCGGTCTACCAGATCGAGCAAAATGGCGAAATGCATCCCTTCCTCAGCGGCATCATGAACGCAACCGGACTCGCCGTGGACGAAGAGAACCAGCTTTACGTTTCCTCGCGGCACGAAGGCACGGTCTATCAGGTCAGTCCCGCCGGCGCGGCAAAGGTATATGCCGAGGGCATGGGCATCGCCACCGGCATCGCCTTCGACGCCGAACACAACCTCTACGTCGGCGACCGCAGCGGAACCATCTTCAAAATCGCGCCCGACCGGCAAATTTTCGTCTTCGCCACCCTCGAGCCAAGCGTCGCCGCCTACCATCTCGCCTTCGGCATGGATGGAACCCTCTACGTCACCGGACCCACCACCTCCAGCCACGACAATGTCTACGCCATTGACCGCAACGGCGGCATCAGCGTCTTCTACCACGGCCTGGGACGCCCCCAGGGCGTCGCCGTCGACATCTCCGGTGCCGTCTACGTCGCCGCATCGATGCATGGCAGGCGCGGCGTGGTCCGCATTTCGCAATCCGGAGAAGCCTCTCTCGCCATAGCCGGATCCGGCATCGTCGGCGTTGCCTTCGTGCCCGGAGGCAACGCCCTCATCGCCACCGGCAGCGCCGTTTATGATGTAGCTTTGGGTGTCGAAGGCTGGCGCGTTGGCTAAGCAAGTTCGAAATAATTACTCCGCGGCCAAAGGAAGCGGCCAAAGGCGCTCACAACACGAAGGCGCGAAGCGCGTATGCCTGCACGGCCAGTCCCCAGTCGCCGACCAAAGGGAGGCGGCCACAGACGCTCACAAACCAAAGGCGCGAAACGCGTGTGCCTGGACGGCAAGTCCATGAATGCTGAAATTATTGCTATTGGTTCGGAACTGCTGACCCCCTGGCGGCAGGACACGAATTCCCTTTTCGTCACCGAGCGCCTCAACCAGATCGGCGTAAGCGTCTCGTTCAAGACCATCGTCGGCGACCGCCCAAAGCATCTCATCGACGCGGTCCGCACGGCGCTGCGCCGTACGGACATCATCGTGGTAATGGGCGGCCTTGGCCCCACCGAGGACGACCTCACCCGCGAAGCCGTTGCCGAGGCGCTGAAGGTCAACGTCAAGCGCAACCCTGAGCTAATCGCGCACCTCTACACACGAGCCGCGCTGCGCCGCCTCACCATGACCCGCAACAACGAAAAGCAGGCTGATGTAATCGATGGCGCGGTCACCATGGAGAACGCCAACGGCTCCGCACCCGGCCAATGGCTCGACACCGTATTCGCCGAGCATCGCAAGCTTGTCCTGCTGCTCCCCGGCCCCCCGGCCGAACTCAAGCCCATGTTCGACCAGCAGTGCATGCCCCGCCTGCGTGAAGCCCTGCCGCCGCGCCACATCGCCACCCGCGTGCTCAAGGCTGCGCTCATCCCCGAGTCGCAGGCTGACGCGCGCATCGCCCCCATTTACCAGCAGTTCAGCGATGTGGAAACGACCATCCTCGCCCATCTCGGCGACATTCAACTCAACCTCATCTGCTCCAAGCCCGCTCTCGACCTCGCCCAGAACCGCGTGGACTCCCTCGCCAGCCGCATCGAAGAGGAACTGGACGACTTCATCTACTCCTCGCACGGCGAAACCCTCGAGCAGATCGTCCTCCTCCATCTCGGAATGCGCGGCGCAACCCTCTCCGTCGCCGAAAGCTGCACCGGCGGCCTCGTCGCGCAGCGCCTCACCAGCATCAGCGGCAGCTCGCGGTCATTCCTCGGCGGAGCCGTCGTCTACAGCAATGAACTCAAGTCAGAATTCACCGGCGTAGCGCCCGAACTCATCGAGAAGTACGGCGCAGTAAGCCGCGAGGTCGCACACGCGCTCGCGGAAGGCATCCGCGAACGCTGTGACTCAACTTTTGGAATCGGCGTAACCGGAATCGCCGGCCCCTCCGGCGGCACGGCTGAAAAACCCGTCGGCCTCGTCTACATTGGCATGAGCGACGGCAAAACTATCGAAGTCATAGAGCGTCGATTCACCGGCGACCGCGATCGCATCCGCAACTACGCCGCGCAGACGGCACTCGACCTCGTGCGCCGCAAGCTCATGTAGCGCAGGCCCGCGAACAGGTTCTACACCGGCGTAATAATGCCGCCGACCGCATGCCGATGCGGCCATGCCTTACCCGAGGGATGTTCACCGCCCCTGGCGAACGCCGACCGCAATTCTGAAACAAGGAGCCGCATGGAGGAGACAGTCTGCGTCGCTCCCGCCAGCTCATCGATCACCATGAAGCCGTGCAGCGCACCCGCATAGCGCACCGCGGCTACCTGAACGCCGGCATCGCCAAGCTTCCGAGCAAACGCTTCCGCCTCGTCGCGAAGCACATCGCACTCGGCTGTGATGATCAACGCCGGAGGCATCGCCTTCAACTCCGCTAAACTCGCCCGCATTGGAGACGCAAGCGGATCAACGCGAGCCGCGGCATCGGGAACATACTTCTCCCAGAACCACCTCATCGCTGCGCGATCAAGATTGAGCCCC
>DASZAG010000121.1:0-8029 GCA_035945555.1 Acidobacteriaceae bacterium | reverse complement strand
CTGCGGTCGGGATGACAACTTCAGTATTCGGCAGTGGCTTAACGGACGGGCTGAAGCCCATCCCTTCAAAGCCGACGAATTGTTTCTGGAAGCCGAGGCGCTTTCAAAGCGCCCCTTCAAAAGAGGTGAAATTTTGTACTTCATACAAAACAAATGGTTTTCAGCAAAAGCAGAAGGCCAGCGACAAGCGCTGGGCGCAGACCACTGACAAGCCGGTGAATCCTTTCCTCAGGGGCTAAAGCCCCTTGAGTCTGGAATCCTTTTGCGGCACGACTGAAGTCGTGCCATGATACAAAACGGACTTTTTCAGCAAAGCAAAAGGCCAGCGCGGTCGCTGGCCTTTTTTGTTTATTCCCTATTCTTATTTTACCAAGTTCAAGGTTACTGAACTGCCATGCTGGACGAAGATTATTGGCCTGTCGAAATCCTCACAGCGAACTGATTGGGGTTGGTTGCGGGATGCGGGGTCACTTCTCTCGCCATAGCCCGGTAGCAGAACGCGAGGCCGAGCAGCACGAGACCCACCGAGAGTGCCAGGCGAAGCTGGCGGCTCGGAACCTTGGGTGCGACCCATGATCCGGCGATGGCTCCCAGGACTCCGCCGGCTACCAGCCGGATGAGCAGTGCCGAGTCGAAGAGTCCGCTGGCAAAGTGCATTCCGGTACCGGTGAGCGTCATGCAAAATGCGAAGGCAAGGTCGGTGCCGACGACCTTTGCGGCATCGAGCGAGGAGAGTCCCATGAGCACCAGGGTTCCCATGGCTCCGGCGCCGGAGGAGGCGAAGCCCACCTCAGCGGCGATGGGAAACATAAGCGCAGCGATGGCCCAGCGGCGGGTTTTGCGCTCGCCGGAAAAGCACTGCGGGCGGAAGTGGCGGTAGAGATGCCATGCTGCGGAGAGAACGATGATGAGTCCGAGCACCAGATAGAAAAGCGCGTGGCTGCCAAATGCGACGTAGCGGCGGAAAAGCAGGGACCCAGCGATGACTCCAGGCAGGCCGCCGAGGAGCATGATTCCCAAAACGCGCCACGCGACCTGCTTGCGAATGATCTGCACCGGAACCACCACGGCTTTGACGATAGTGGAGTAGGCGAGCGCGGTTCCCACGCTGACGGCCACCGGCACATGCAGCACCAGGATCAGCAGCGGCGCCGTGATGGTGCCGGCTCCGACGCCGGTGATGGCGATGACAAACGCGATGAGGAATCCGAGCGCTACTTCCATGGTTTTGACTCAGTGACTTGCTTCGCCGCACGCGGGTTGAATGTGGATACCGCACTCGACTTTGGCTCCGCCCCATCGGCCTGAGCGCGGATCGTCTCCTGTAGGCAGGCTGGTGCAGGGTTCGCAGCCGATGCTGGAGTAGCCGAGGTCGTAGAGCGGCAGCAGAGGAATTCCGTGGCGTTCGGCATAATGCCAAACATCCCGCGTGTGCCAGTCGGCGAGGGGGCTGAGCTTGCGCAGATTCTTGCCGGTGGGCAGGGTGAAGCTTTCCGCAGTTTGAAGATTGGCGCGAGTTTTGGCCTGCTGGCGACGCAGACCAGTGAACCAGACGGCGTAGGGCTCGAGCGCGGCAAAGAGCGGACCGACTTTGCGGAGCGCGCAGCAGCGGTCGGGCGCGGTGCGGTTCAGGATTCCGAATTCGGCTTCCTGGTCGGCTACTGTCTGATTGGGAAGGACGTTCTTGAGGGTGAGCTGCCACTCGGCGGCCATGCGGTCGCGATATTCATAAGTTGCGGCGAAGTGGTAGCCGGTGTCGAGAAAGAGCACAGGGATTTCCGGCGCGATGTTGCGGACCATGTGCAGCACGACCATGTCTTCGGCCTGAAAGCTATTGGTGAGGCAGGCCTCGTGAGAATGATTGCGCAGTTCGTCGCAGACAAGAGCTGTTGCGGCGGCGATTTTCTCGTCGAGGCTGAGAGAGTCGAGGCCAGGGGAGATAAGGGCTTCGTTGCTCATGAGTGCTCCTTTGCTGTCGGGGTTTCGAGCGCGGCCAGCAGCGCTTCAGGCGAACTGGCGGAAACAGGTTCGGGCACGAAGTCCTTCGAAACGATTTGCGGATTCTGGCCTGATTCGACGAGGACGATGACTCCCGCTTCGTGGAGGGCACGCCAGATGCTGTGATCCTGCACGCGGGTGCGGACGACGGGCAGATCGAGATCGAGGAGGCTCTGCTCGAGCTCTTCGACAAGGGCGCGGCTGGCGAGCACGATGCGCGGCGGGCGATCTTCGTCTTGCGCCGCGGCGTTGGCGAGCACCTGCCGGACCATGCCGGCGCCGACGGTGGCGTTGCTGGCCGGGTCAATGAGAATGAAGCTGCCGGTGGCGCGGCTTTCGCGGTAAAGATCGGCGAGGATGGGCTGGTCGGTTTCGACTTCGATGAGGCCGATGCCATTCAGCTCCAGCGTGTTTGCGGGCTGCGGGTCGAGCGTCTCGATGTCGATGCGGTGGCGAATGGAGCGCACACGCGCAGGAACGATGTGGCTGGCGTGCTTGATCAGATAGCGGCGGCCTACGGCCAGCGGCTGCGCGTGTAGCCACACGACGGACGCCTCAAAATGATTTGTGACGGCTGGCGGCGCTTCGGCTGCGGTGATGAGGTCTCCGCGGCTGATGTCGAGTTCGTCGGCGAGGGTGAGGGTGACGGAGAGCGGCGCGGAGGCTGAGTCGAGATTGCCGTCGAAGGTCACGATGCTTTCGACGCGAGACGAGCGGCCCGAGGGCAGCGCAACGATGCGGTCGCCGGGGCGGATGGTTCCCGCGGCGATTTGGCCTGCGAAGCCGCGGAAGTTCTGGTGCGGGCGGATGACACGCTGCACGGGCATGCGGAAAGCAGCGTCAGTGTTGGCTCCGGCGAGCTCAACGTTCTCAAGGTGTTCGAGGAGCGATGGGCCGGTGTACCAGGGCATGCGCTCGCTGCTATGGACGACGTTGTCGCCTTCGAGGGCGCTGACGGGGATGACTTCAACGCTACGCAGTCCTACGCGCGCGGCGAGGTCGGCAAAGTCGCTGCTCAACTGGCGGAATACGCCTTCGTCGTATCCGACTAGGTCCATTTTGTTAATGGCGGCAACGACGCGTGGGATTCCAAGCAGCGCGGCGATGTAAGCGTGGCGGCGCGATTGGCGCAGGATGCCCTTGCGCGCATCGACGAGGATGATGGCGAGGTCGGCGGTTGATGCGCCGGTGGCCATGTTGCGCGTGTACTGCTCGTGCCCAGGCGTATCCGCAATGATGAATTTGCGACGCGTGGTGGAGAAGAAGCGGTAGGCAACGTCGATGGTGATGCCCTGTTCGCGCTCGGCGCGCAGACCGTCGGTGAGCAGAGCGAAGTCAATAGCGGATGAGGCGGTTGCGCCGCCAGTGGTACGGGTGACGGCGCGGACGTGATCTTCGTAGACGTTGCGCGAGTCGTAGAGAAGGCGACCGATTAGCGTGGACTTGCCGTCGTCGACGCTGCCCGCGGTGGAGAAGCGCAGGAGGTCCTTGGTCTGCTCGGCGGCGAGGAACTCCTCGATTTCAAACGCGGCCTGTTCTTCGAGTGTCTGCGTGAGGGACATTTAGAAATAGCCCTCACGCTTCTTGATCTCCATGGATCCATCCTGATCGTGGTCGATGATGCGGTTCGCGCGCTCCGATGAGCGGAATGAAACCAGCTCGGCGATGATTTTGGGCAGAGTGTCGGCATCGGAGCGGATGGCACCCGTGCAGGGGCTGCATCCGAGAGAGCGCAGGCGGCAGCGCACCATCTGCTCCTCACCGGGAAGGCCTTTTACAAATGGCTGTTCGGTGGGAATGAGGCTGTCGCCGCGCACGAGCATGCGCCGCTCCTTCGCGAAGTAGAGCGGCACGATGGGTATCTTTTCAAGATGGATGTAGTGCCAGATGTCGAGCTCGGTCCAGTTGGAGAGTGGAAAGACGCGGATGGTTTCGCCGGGGCCGATGCGCGAGTTGTAGAGGTTCCATAACTCGGGTCGTTGCGCCTTTGGGTCCCATTGGCCGGCGCGATCGCGGAAGGAGTAGATGCGCTCCTTGGCGCGGGATTTTTCCTCGTCGCGACGCGCGCCTCCGAATGCGGCGTCAAAGCCGTAGTGGCGAAGACCGTCGAGAAGCGCCTGAGTTTTCAGCAGGCCGCAGCAGCGTTGCGTTCCGAGCTTTACGGGATTGGCTCCGTCGGCGATTGCGGCTTCGTTGCGCCAGACGCGCAGGTCGAGCCCGAGCTCGCGCGTGTAGTTATCGCGGAACTCGAGCATCTCGCGAAATTTGTAGCCGGTATCGACGTGCATCAGCGGAAATGGGATGGGCGCTGGGTAGAAGGCCTTTTGCGCGAGGCGGAGCATTACAGACGAGTCCTTGCCGATGGAGTAGAGCATGACCGGCTTCTGGAACTCGGAGGCGACCTCGCGGAAGATGTGGATGCTCTCCGCCTCAAGCTGCTTAAGATGGCTGAGCGGCGGGGCCGATTGCTGCACCGGAATTTCGTCTAACTCTGCGATCGCCATTGGATCAGGCTTTCAGGGCCATTTCTGCGGCCCGGTTGAATTTTTGCGCTGAAAACAGAAAACCCACGCGCCGTAAGGTGAGGCGGTGGGCTAAGGTGCAAAGATCGTGCGGAGAGTGCTCGATCTTGTCAGACGCAAAGCGCACAGCCGGTGCGGCGCATACAACATGCGCAACAACAGGCCATGGTTTGCATCAGAACTCGCATTCCTTATAGCTTCGCGCAGTGGAGGCATAATGTCAACGTGAGAATGTAGCTGCGAGTGTTAGGAGGCTTGACGCCGAAGAGGAACTTTCTTATAGTCAGCTTCACCGATGCTGCTTTCCGCCACCATGCCGATGATGTGTTGCTGCCGCGACCACGCATGTCCGGCGGAGTGCGATTTCTAGAACCGACAGGAAATCGCCGCATCTATCGCCGCCGGAGCCGAACAGGCCCGGCGTTTTCATTTCTAACAGCGAAGGAACAATGAATCTGTTTCTGCAAGCTTCGTCTCTCATCTCAATGCGTCCCTGTTGTTGACGCGCATCGGCCGCTCACACTTCTTTTTCGGTTCCATTTTCATTTTTGAGTTTTTGGGCGGAGCGCCCATGAAGGAGCTATTTGTGTACGCATTTTTCCGTGTTGTTCGAGTGATTACGGCATGGGCGATTTTTGTTGCCAGCGCCGCCGGATTTTCGCAGGTTGTCGGAGGGTCCATCTCGGGGTCGGTGAAAGATACAACTGGAGCCGCTGTTTCTGGCGCGACTGTTGTTGTGCGCAATGTGGAAACCGGCGCCACGCGCGCGCTGGCGAGCGATGCCGACGGGCATTACGCAGCGCCGTCGCTGCCGGTGGGTGTGTATTCCGTTTCGGCCATCCGGAAGGGTTTTGATGGGCAGACGCGGACGGATGTTCGACTGGTGATCGGGCAAAGCGCAGAGGTGGATTTATCTTTGGCGGTCGGCAAGTTGACGCAGCAGGTGACGGTAGCGTCCGCGCCGGTCACGGTGGAGCTTTCGACAGAGCAGACATCCGGACTTGTGGACGAAAAGCAGGTGAAGGATCTGCCGCTGAACGGGCGCAGCTTCGACGAGCTGATTACGCTGAATCCCGCAGTTGTGAACTATACCTCGGGGCGCTCGGGCGGCGTGGGCACGTCGAATTCCGCGGCGGGGAACATGTTCGCTGTTGCCGGGCACAGGCCGCAGGACAATCTGTTTCTGCTGAATGGCATTGAATACACCGGCGCGTCGGAGATCAACGTGACGCCTGGCGGCGTGAGCGGCCAGTTGCTGGGAGTGGACGCGGTGCGCGAATTTAACGTGGTGACCGACACCTACGGGGCCGAATATGGCAAGCGCGCCGGGGCGCAGGTGAGCATCGTGACGGCGTCGGGAACCAACAATGTGCATGGGTCGGCGTTTGAGTTCTTGCGCAACAGCGCGCTCGATGCGAGGAATTACTTTGACCAGGGGCAGATTCCCGGGTTTCAGCGCAACCAGTTTGGAGGCGCGCTGGGCGGGCCGCTGCGCCGGAACAAGGTCTTTCTGTTCGGCAATTACGAGGGCTTTCGCCAGAACCTGCGCTTGAGCGACTTGACTCTTGTTCCGGACAACGAGGCGCGGGCGGGTTATTTGCCGGATGCGAACGGCCAGGAGAGTTATGTGGGGGTGAATCCGGCGGCGGCGCCGTTTCTTGCGCTTTGGCCAGAGCAGAACGGACCTGAACTTGGCGGCGGCATTGCCGAATCGTTCAGCAGCCCGCTCCAGCGGATCCGCGAGGATTTCGGTTCGGCCCGCGCGGATGACAGCATCTCGGGCAAGGATCTGCTGTTCGGCGTTTATACGGTGGACGACAGTGCGGCGACAACGCCGAGCGCGAATCCGTTGAGCTATGTGTCGGAGGCGCTGCGCGAGCAAGTGGCGAGTCTCCAGGAGCAGCATGTCTTTTCGGCGACGCTATTGAATATTGCGCGGTTCGGATATTCGCGGGCAGCATTCTTCTTTACCGGAACCACTCCGGTTGACGTGCAGGGTTGGATAGCCGGGCGGCCGATTGGTGCGCTGGTGATTGGAGGAGGCACAGCGCTCAATGGAGCCTCGCAGCTCAGTGGCGCGGGAACGAATGCGGGAAGCAATCTTTCGGAGGCGCGCAATCTCTATACCTACGATGATCATGTCTACTGGGCTCACGGCATTCACCAGTTCGAGTTCGGCGGATGGTTGCAACAGATTCAATCCAACGACAACATGGCGCAGAACCAATATGGGCAGGCGTCATTTGCTAACCTTGCGGCTTTCCTCCAGGGGACGGTTTCCACGTTTACCTCAGTTCCCTCGCCGACCGAGTTGGGCTGGCGCTCGACGGAGGGCGCGGGGTTTGTGCAGGACACGGTGCGGCTCCGGCCCAATCTGGAATTGCGCACGGGCTTCCGTTTTGAGACGACTAATGGGTGGAATGAGGCGCAGGGGCACGCATCGAATTATCTTTTTGATGCGAACGGCGTGATCGAGACATCTCCGCGTGTGGGGCGCTCAGCGCTCGCAGTGAACCGTGCGAAGTTTCTGCCTGA
Organism: Acidobacteriaceae bacterium; assembly: GCA_035945555.1. Lineage (GTDB taxonomy): Bacteria > Acidobacteriota > Terriglobia > Terriglobales > Acidobacteriaceae > Silvibacterium. Next base: position 974 of record DASZAG010000121.1, on the reverse strand, counting down.
GCCGCGCATTGGGCTGGCATGGGACCCGACGGGGGATGGCAATACGGTGGTGCACGCGGGCTTCGGCGTGTATCGCGCGCTGCTCGACAACCTTGACTACAGGCTTGACCAGACGGCGCCTTACAACACCACGATTACGCTGAAGAACGTGCCGTTGGGCAGCCTGCACATCGTGCCAGGCGATGCGCCGCCTTCGGGCAGCAAGATTTCGCCGAGCGGCGTGCAGCCGGATGCTTACACTCCCACGGAGCTTACGTGGTCACTCAGCGTGGAGCGTGAGATTGCTCCGGGCACGTCGCTTACGGTGGGGTATGTGGGATCTCACGGTTATCACCAGATGCTTTCAGAGGACGTGAACGAACCCATTCCGACTATCTGCCCGGCGTCGCCATGCCCTGCGACGCTGGCTGCAGGGACGGTCTACTATCCCAAAGGCACGCCGAATGCTAATCCGGCGCTTGCGAACACGACCACATGGATCTCAGAAGGCGTGAGCAGTTACAACGGGCTGGAAGTGGACGCCAATCATCGATTCAGCCATGGCTTCCAGTTGCGGGGCGTCTACACATGGTCGAAGAACTTTGATGATGGGACCGCGTGGAACACCAGCGTAGGCGCGAACTCGCCAGCCTTCGTCGAATTTCCCTCTCAGCCCAAACTTGACTGGGGTCCAGCAAATACGGATGTGCGCAACCTTGCGGTGATTACCGGGACCTACGATCTCCCTTTTGGAGAGCACGACGGAGGGCTCTACAAGCGCCGCATCATCAAGGGCTGGAGCGTGAGCGAAATTGCGACGCTGCAATCGGGGTTTCCGTTTACGCCGCAGCTTGGCTTCAACCCAACCAACAATGACGATAGCCGGAATCCCATTCGGCCATCGCTCAACCGTGAGTTCAAGGGGCGCGTGATTGAGGGCGGCCCGAAGCAGTACTTCAACCCGGCGGCATACGTGGTTCCGGCGGACGGGACTT
>DASZAG010000120.1:0-2654 GCA_035945555.1 Acidobacteriaceae bacterium | reverse complement strand
CAGTTGGTGGGCGCTGACAAAGGTCGTCACGCGGCTCGCTCCGTTCCATTTCACCGTCGCGTCGCGCCGGAACTCACTGCCGTTGACGGTCAGCAGGAATTGGCTTCCTCCAGCGGTTGCGCTCGCGGGCGAGATGGAGGTGAGGGACGGAACGGGCGGGCAGGTTCCGCAGGACAGTGCTACGACGGTGGCGGCCACCAGCACCACCAAAACGGGCGACCTTGCCGTCGTTGCCATCGGCTTGCACCTCCGGCAGACCGGCGGACGGGAAGCCCAAGGCGCGAATTCGAGAGGTAGGCAGGACTAGCGGAGCCTCACTGCCCGTCCGCCAGATAGCAACATTATATGCCCGATGCGGAGACGCAGACTTCTCATTGGCTGTTCGCAGGTGTATCCTTTCGCCCGTGTCCGCCACGGCAATGTTTCGCGAGTCCCGGCGCAGTACCCGCGTCCCCTTGAAAGTAGCCATCGCGGTCGAAAGCGGCACTGAGAACCTGACGTGCGAGGGCGAGACCGTCGTCGTCAACTTGCAGGGAGCCTTGCTCTCGACCACAACTGCATTGAACGTCGGAACCAGAATCTCGATCCACGTCTACCTGACTGACAAGAGTGCCACGGCTCGCGTGGTCTATGCCGATGGTGAGAATCCGTTGCGCTGCGGCATCGAACTGGATCAACCACGGAACGTTTGGGGAGTGCCTCTCGCGCCCTCAGATTGGGATGAATCCGCTGACTTTCAGTCTCGCTAGGGCTTCACGTCCATGTTATTTCCGGTGGCTACGAGACCAAAAAAGCTGGCAAATAGCACGACCTCATATGAGAGCACTGTGATGCTCGCGCTAATGCCTTCATGTCCGGGCGGGGCGCAGTGAGGGGTCACGCGCTTGAGGACTGGCTAGAAGGCTGCATAAGGGCAAATCAGCCTGAATTGGCATCACTTGGAATTTTCAAGTGCGGCACTGGTGCGCTTCGAATTCTGCCCTTAACCGCAGCAGCACGTCATCCACCCGTTCGGTAGCCTTGGGTTCTGCGCGAAACTCCTGTCCGCACTGAGAGCATCGCGACGAGATGTCCGGCTCCTCCATGTCGATGTTATCGAACTGAAGATAGCGGTTTGGGGTAGGCATGGCAATCAGACTCCAGCAAGGATTGGCTACACGAACGACGCTGCGCCCATCTTTAGCGTGTTGGTGGAGCGAGTAAGATTCTAACTTGCGCCTGCAATCGTAGTAACATTCGGTCTCCGCATCAGGGGAAATACCCTGTTGAGCCCTTTCGTCCGCCGCTTAGAGATTGCTCATTCCCCCGTCAATGACAAGCTCGCTGCCAACCGTGAATGTGGACTCGTCGGAGGCAAAGAAAACAACGGCTTCAGCGACCTCCGAGGGCTTTCCCAGACGTCTAGCTGGTATCTGCTGTTGTAGCGTTTTGAGTTCCTCTTCTCCCATTCCCAGCTTGCGGTAGAGCGGTGTCGCTATCGGGCCTCCGGTGATCGCGTTGATTCGAATTCCGCGAGAAATCAGTTCACCAGAAAGCGTACGAGCAAGCGACAGGAGCGCACTTTTGGTTGCTCCGTATACACTCGAATTAGGCATGCCGATATGCGAGTTGATCGACGTCATTAGCACAACTGAGGCCGGATTGTTGAAAATCGGCAGGAGTGCCTGAAGAAGAAAGAATGAACCCTTGAAGTTGATGTTGAACGAACGGTCGAATGCGCCTTCATCCCACTGTTCGAGTGGGCGCATATCGACAATCCCGGCATTGAGAAACAGCACGTCCAGCGTCCCGAAAGACTGACGAACCGTCTCAGCAACTTTCTTTTGCCCTGCGGCGTCGCCCACGTCGGACTGAATAGCCACGACCTCGCTTCCTAGTTCTTTCCTCGCCGCCTCGAGAGTCCCTGAGTCTCTGCCAGTGATAGCGACACGTGCGCCCTCGCGTAGGAATGCTCGTGCAGTTTCAAGCCCGATGCCACTTGTACCGCCCGTTATGAGTGTGCGCTTGTGGTTAAGCCTGTTCATGAGCACCTTCCATCAGGTATCGCTGGGTTCGGAAGACAGGTTCACAGCACGCAGAATTATAGGGCAAGGGGGGATCGTGGCGGGCGCTGATGGAGCCGAGGAGATTAGGCTCACATGAGGTTTGCGGCGACGAAAAGGTTCTCCGCTATACTGGTCGCGCATGGGCGTTGAACGCATCATTGACGACATCGAGCAGCTACAGGAGATGTTCGAAGCGCCGGACATCAGACCACTCAGCGCCAGCGACATTTCCGCTGCAAATCGAAGGCATGACGAGATGCTTGCCAATAGCCCGTGGTTTCGCCTGTGGCAGCATTTTGGCATCTGCTGCCGAGCCGAGTCCTCGACTTTCCCGCTAGGCGAAATCAAGAGCTAACGCCGCATCAGTGGCCGAATGGTGTTCGGCGTCCCGATCCCCGCCGATAGTGCGCGGGCGTAGTGCCGAAGGTTCGCCGAAATTGGACAATAAAGGAACTCACACTGTCATACCCAACTGCAATCGCCGTATCTGTGACAGACGAACCTTCAGTCATCTGTTCAATCGCACGCTTCATGCGAGCCATGGTGCGCCACTCGACGAACGACATGTTCGTTTCCCTACGAAAATGCCTAGACAAACTTCGTTCCGAA
>DASZAG010000119.1:0-3933 GCA_035945555.1 Acidobacteriaceae bacterium | reverse complement strand
CTGGCGCATGACGTCCAGGATCAGGTCGGGCTGGGCGAGCCGGTGCGCGACTGGTTTCCGATTTCCTTCATGAGCACCTTCTCGGATTTTGCCGACCTGGTGCATGGTCCCGAGGCAACCTGGGGCCAGCTGAGCTGCGGTTGTCATCCCAACTGCGGCATCGGTATGGCCGTCATGTGCGACAAGCACACCAAGGAAGCCGTGCCGGTGACGGCGTTCCTCAACGCCGACCGCCTGGCCAAAGACGTCGCGCGCATCAACGATGCCGCCCGCGGGCGCTTCCTTTCGGTGCTGGGCGTTTCCCTGTCGCTGCTGCGCAATTACAACCCCTTCAAGGCGCCCACCCACTTCAAGCTCACCGATTTGATCGCGAAATTCGACAAGTGCTTCGGCATGTCGAAGAAGGCGCAGACCGGCGCCTACGGCAAAGTCACGGGCGACCGCACCATGGCGGACATCAAGCAGCGCCGTGAGGATCGCTGGAACTTCCTGTTCATCGCCGGCATGTGGTTCCAGGATCTGTTCAACTACGATTTCCGCCGCACCGAGCAGTGCATCATTCCCTACGCCACCCAGGAAGGCGAGATTTCTTTCTGCGCCTACAACACCGGCGTGGGCTGGCGCAACATCATCGAGAAGATGCACATGACCGCGACCCTCACCAAGTGGTACGACGAGCACGGCCGGCATGAGATCTTCGCCGGCGGCAAAGCGGTCGGCTTAGCTAGCCAGTCGCACTCCCTGATCCTGCGCGACGAAGACGTGCAGCACGCCAAGCAGACCGATCTCGACAAGCTGGGCATCGCCAAAACCGCCCGCGAGGAAAAGACCCGCGCCCGCGACGAGAAACTCAAGCAGCAGGAAAACGAGCGCATGGCCCAGCTCTATCGCCAGCACGTCCTCAAGGAACAGCCGGGCGCCGAGTTGGTCCAACTCGCCCCGCTGCCCAAAGCCAAAGCCGCCGCAGCGTCCGAAGAGACGCGCGAAGAAGTCGGCTCTTTCGGCGATTAATCGCAACCACGCACAACCAGAGGGAAGAAGAACCGCCCGCGTCACACCGGGCGGTTTTCTACTGCAACTGCTGTTCGCCGAAGAACCGCACGGTTCTCATTGGGAAATGCTTGCGGTTTTGAGTCCAGAGCGCTAACCCATAGGCCGACGCAGTTGCCGCAATGAGCGCATCCGCCATCTCTACAGCGTGGCTCTTGTGGAATGCGCGAAGATAGTCCCCAGCCGCCTGCCCGATTTCGTCGCCGATGGGCACCGAGGTCAAGGTGGAAAATAGATGTTCAATAGGCCGGCTCTCAGGCTCGCGCATGCCATGGCGGATCTCCGCGACCGAAACCGGCGAATAGTAGACCGGCTGGCCTGAGCTGGCAAGTTCGACCCACGCGTTCATGATGGCCGCATGCCGCTGGCGCAAGACCTCGATCAAGATGTCCGAGTCGACCAAAACACCGTTCACTTGAAGAGTCGTTTAAGACGGCTACCCTTTCTTAGCCGGCGCACATAGGTCTCTGTATCGGGGAGATCTGTTCGATCTTTCCACAAACCCATGACGGCGAGCATGGCTTGCTTGCGTTCCGACGCGCTCGCGAGATATTTCTCTCGCACGGCAGTTCGAACCAGATTCGAAACGGTTGTCCTATCCTGCCTCGCCTTCATCTTAAGCGCTTTCCATACGTCATCTTCCAGATACAGTTGCGTTCGCTTCACGATGTATATTATACATCGGCACCCCACGACAAATATCATCCCCGAATTGGGTCATCTAAAATGTCACCGTGGAGGCACTGGATGGGTCAAATGAAAATGTAACCCAGAGTAAGCGCGAGTCAGGCCATATCTAGGAGGTGGACTTGCATTCGCGTGAGCAATATCTGGAGGAAGTAAGGAAAGAGTATGTGCGTGCCAACAAGCAGGGAAGGAGCAAGCTGCTAAACGAGGCCCGACGACGGACCAGGCTGAATCGGAAGTATTTGATTCGGATCCTGAACGGTGGGAAAACCGCTGCGGCGAAGCAGCCGGCGAGGCGGACTCGAAGTCGGAGCTACGGAGTAGCGGTGCTAAGTTCGCTGGTGGAGGTTTGGGAGATTTTCGATTACCCGTGCGGGCAGCGGCTGGAGCCGGCGTTGAAGCAGGAGGTGAAACGGCTGCGCGAGTTCGGGGAGTTGCGCTGCAGCGACACAGTGGCCGAACAACTGCAGCGGATCTCGGCCAAGACCATCGACCGATTGCTGGCTCGCGAGAAGCAAGTGCGGGGTTTGCGGCGGAACCGGAACCCGGGTGTGCAGCGCTTGAACTGGGAGCGTGTTCCGGTGAAAGTAGCGGCCGAGTGGGACACCCAGGAAGTAGGGAATCTGCAAGTGGATTTCGTGGCCCACTGTGGTCGTTCGACAGGTGGGGATTACATTCATACTCTGTCCGCGGTGGATATTGCCAGTGGCTGGTGGGAAGGCCAGGCGATCGCGGTACGGTCGCAACAAGAAACCAAATTGGGACTGGAGCAGATGCGGCCACGATTTCCTTTTGCTCTCAAGGAGATCCATTCCGATAACGACAGCGCGATGATCAACGATCTGCTGTGGGACTGGTGCCGGGCGGCAAGGATTCGAATGTCGCGATCGCGGCCCTACAAGAAGAACGACAACGCTTGGGTGGAGCAGAAGAACTGGACACACGTGCGCAAGGTAGTGGGCTACCGCCGCTATGACACCACCACGGAGCTGAAGCTGCTGAACGAAATTTACGCGCTAGCGCGTCTATATCGAAACTTCTTTCAGCCCGCCATCAAGCTGAGAGACAAGACGCGAATCGATGGGCGCATCAAAAGGGTGTACGAGAAAGCCCGCACGCCCTATGAGCGGTTGCTGACCTCCGGACAGATCCCAAAACAGGCCCAGCAACGGTTACGCACTCAGTACCAACAGTTGAACCCGGCGGAGTTGCGGCGCCAGATCGAAACGCTGCAACAGCAACTGGAGCAAATTAGCCACGCCAAAGGAGATGTGGTGCATCGGCCGGCGGCGCGTGGTCCGGCGATCTGGGTGAGCAAATGGCGAAGAAGGAAGCGCATGAGATAAACCGAACAGGGCCTCCGGCCCATCGGGGCTCCGCCCCGGACCCTGCGGGGGCTGCGCCCCTGCGACCCCCTTTGAAGGCTCAAAACCTCCTAAGAAGAAAAAACTCTTCCCGCTCAGTCGGCGAACACTAGAACACTGGAGAATATTTTGACACTGACTTACTCGCGCCCTGGGTTACCTTCTTAAATGACCCATCCAGTGGCCGTTTCGGTTACCTCGTTAAATGACTTGACAGGCTCCTTGCGATGCGTTATAATGCGCAGCCTCCCGTCGAGAGCGCGCTTCAATTCGTTGATTGCGTCAACGCCCCCCCAGACTATCGAGCGATCTCAACACGCGCCACGCCTTATATCCTTTGAACAATCTGTAAATGTCCTGATATTCCATTGCGTGACGAGTTGCCGCCAGAAGCATAGCATCTTCAACCGGAAGCTTGTTTTTGAAATACAAGTCCGCTTCGGCTTCAGCTTCATGAATCCAGCCGGCCGCATTCTCTGGGAATGCACCCGGAGATTCGACGGCCGCGGCGAACACATCGCGCTCGGCGTTCTCAAGTGCCCGCCACCGTAGTATCTTGTTATCCGGATCGGGTCCAATTGCCGTTCCGTCTTCAAAAACTACCGCCTCAAGGGAAATCGTCAGGCTTCGCTTCGATTTGAACAAAGCATCAGACGTGCAGCTTCTTTAAGTTCCGTGGCCTGATCGCCACCGGCCGTCGCGTTGCCGAACGCGCCAACCAGCGAGATCAACCGAAAACTGTGGGGTGGAATATCGATGTTGCTAGCACCCTCTCCTCCTTTGGAGGTCTCTCCCTGGAAACCCACGGTAGTCCATGTTACGTAATAAGCAA
>DASZAG010000118.1:0-10314 GCA_035945555.1 Acidobacteriaceae bacterium | reverse complement strand
GAAGCGGGAGACCTGGGCTTGCACGGCTGGGTTCGGAACACTGAAGACGGGCACGTGGAAGTGGTAGCGTCGGGCGAGCCGGACGATCTCGGGCTGCTTCGAGACGCTTTACAGAAAGGCTCGCGCGGCAGCCGGGTTGATGCAGTCGTCGAGCACGACCTGGCCGACAGCGAGGCCGAGGGCCTGGGCCCATTTCAGATTGAAGGCGCATGGTGAAGATCAAAGGAACAAGGAGCGATACCGTTGGCAACTCATCCAACTATTAATTGCGAGCCCCTCAAGGACCTCGTTCGCACAGTGCCGGACTTTCCGAAGCCGGGCATTCTCTTTTATGACATCACTACCCTGCTGAAAGACAAAAAAGGCTTTGCCGAATTGATTGACGCGCTTGCCTCGCACTACATTGGCAAGGATGTTGATCTGGTGCTGGGCATTGAGGCGCGCGGATTTATTTTTGGACCGGCGCTGGCGTACCGCCTGAACGCCGGGTTTGTTCCCGTGCGCAAGCCGCGCAAGCTGCCCGCCCCTACGGCGCGCGTGACCTATGATCTTGAATACGGGCAGGACACGCTCGAAATTCATCTGGACGCGATTGAGCCCGGCCAGAACGTGGTGATTGTTGATGACCTGCTCGCCACAGGCGGCACCATGGAAGCCACAGTGAAGCTGGTGCGAAAGCTCGGGGGACACATTACCGGCTTGGGCTTTGCAGTGGAGCTTGACTTCCTCAAAGGGCGCGAGCGCTTTCAGGACTACGACGTCTACAGCCTGCTCCACTACAGCGAGTAGCTCACAGAAAAAATGAGAGCGGGCGTTCGCGGGAACGCCCGCTTTGTTATGCGTGCCGCGCTCTTCGGACGAAGTGAATGATGAGGAAGATCACAAAGAGTATCAGCAGAATGTGAATCGCTGCTACCGCGACATGAAAAGCGATAAAGCCGATCAACCATCCAATCAAAAACAGTACCGCGAGTGCCAGCCACATACATTTATCTCCTGAGCACCTCAGTCAGGCGCTTCTGCTAAATCGGATGGCAAGCAGTACGAAAGGTTTGCATACAACATGGGCCGGACAAGGTTGCCCGGCCCATGTTGGAATAAATCGACTTAAGCAGCTTTAGCTTCGATGTTCACGGTTTTTGCGACCTGATTCAGCTTGTGGTCCGCCGCTTTCTCCTCTTCGAGAGTCTGGCTCAGGAGACGCACTGCCTCTTGATCTCCGAGCAGCTCCGCGTAGGTGCGTGCCGAGCCATAGGCGGCCATCTCATAATGCTCCCCCCGCTGGGCCGCCGAGATAATGCCAGCATCCAGCACTTCGGCTTCGCCGCCGTCGCTGATACGCTCTTCGCCTTCCTTTAGCAGGCCCTTCATTCCCTCACAGGTCTTGCCCTTGGGACTTTCGTTTATTCGCTTGAATATCTGTTCCAGTCGTGTCACATGATTTTTGGTTTCTTCAAGATGGTGCTCAAAAGCTTGCTTGAGTTGAGGATTGTGCGACGCCTTCACCATTTTGGGCAGCGCCTTCACAATCTGCTGCTCTGCCGAGTGCAGGTCCTGAAGTTCGTCAATCAACAGTTCGCGCAGGGTCTCAATTTTCATAAGTAGCTCCTGTCTTTGGTGGATTGCGTATAAGAATTGGATGCGATGCACGCTCGCAGGGGCTACAACAAAGCGTGAGTTGAAGCTCCTCGTGAGGGTCACTCAGCTATGCGGTCAATCAAATGGGGTTAATGCGGACGCGCTCGTCGATTTTCAAATATCCCTTGCGCCGGAACCAGTCCTCCATGGCGACTTGCAGCTTGCCCAGTGGGACGCGATAGCCAACTTCCAGCAGGCCGTCGCCCGCGGGAAGCGTGTCGTCGAAAATCGCATCATTGGTGAAGTTTCGCATCGCGAAATTGTCGATCCACGCTACGGGACACAGGTGGGCGTGGCCTTCCGCATCGACGCGTTCGATTCTCAGCTTGAGGGCAAACATGGAGGAGCTACCAGACCCGGCAGGTATCCGCCGGCATCATGGGCGCTCCCGGCTTACATCCGAAGGCCTTCCCCATTACCGGCAAGTTCTGAACGACTCCGTTCACGCGAAATATTTCCGGCGAATGAGGATCGGCCTGGACTTGCAGGCGAATCCTTTCGGGGCGATTCTCGCCACACCAGCTTTGCGCATATGCGACGAAGAATTCCTGGACCGGGGTGTACCCATACTTGTCCTTCGCGCCCAAGTCAATGCCTTTACGCTTTGCATCGGCGAGAAATGCCCGGTATGCGAGGCGGGTCCCGCCGTTGTCAGCGACGTTTTCGCCCAGCGTCAGTTTGCCGTTGAGCTTCAAATTATCGACAGCGGTAAAGTTGCCGTACTCTTTCACCTCGCAATCGGCCTTCTGGTCAAACTGCTTTCCATCTTCCGGCGTCCACCAGTTCACCAGGTTGCCGTTGCCATCAAAGAGGCGCCCCTGATCATCGAAGCCGTGCGTCAGCTCATGTCCTACAGTCGCGCCGACATTTCCGTAGATTTCCGCATCCGTTGCAGTCGGATCGCTCAGCGGATACAGCAGAATCGCTGCTGGAAAATTGATGTCGTTCATGCTGGGGTTGTAATACGCATTCACCGTTGCGGGAGTCATGCCCCATTCGCCCCGATCCACCGGCTTGCCGATCTTGTTCAGCTCGCGGTGATCCTCAAACTCAGCGGCCCTGATGGCGTTTCCCATCGCGTCGTCGCGCACAATCGTCAGCTTCGAATAATCACGAAAATGATCCGGATATCCGACTTTGTCCGCCACCATGTGCAGCTTGGCCTGGGCTTTGGCCTTGGTGTTCGGACTCATCCATTGCAGGGAGTGGATGTCGTCGCTCATCGCCGCCTCAATGTCGTGCACCATTTTCAGAGTGCGATCCTTTTCTTCCGGCGGAAAGTAATTTTGCACAAATACCTGGCCCAGCGCTTCTCCTAATGCGCCATCCGTCGCCTGCACGCAGCGCTTCCACCGCGCGCGCTGCTCGGGCTGGCCGCTCAAATCTCGCCCGTAGAAATCGAACGCCTCCTGATCGAGCGCCTTCGGCAGCGCGTAACCGGGAATCGCACGCACCAAGTGCCACCGCATATAAACCTTAATGGTTTCGAGATCCGTCGACTGCAAGAGAGAATTCATTCCTTTGAGGAAGACCGGATTCGCTACATTCAGCTCGGTAAACTGCGGCGTGCTCGTGCGCTTAAAAAACTCTGGCCAGTCAATCTCGGGCGATAATGCCGCGAGTTGCCCGACTGACATCGGGTGATAGACGTTGTTCGGGTCGCGCTGCGACGTAATATCCATTGAGACTTTCGCCAGCGCCGTTTCCAGCGCCATGATCTTCCGCGCGTCACTCGCTGCCCTTGCGTCCGATTCGCCGATCAACCTGAGCGTGTTCGCGACATGCCGAACATACTGCTGCCGGGTTTTCTCCGCTTCCGCCCCCGGCCGCAAGTAATAATCCTTTTCGGGCAGACCTAAACCGCCCTGATCGACTGAGGCGATCTGCTTGCTCGCGTCCTTGAAGTCCTGCTGCTCGCCGTAATTGAAGAAGCCCGTCACATCCATCAACTGGAAGTGCGCAAACAGGTCTGTAAGTTGCTTCTTGTCTGTGATTGCTGCTATGCGGTCCAGCTCCGGCTGTAACGGCTTCAATCCGGCCGCATTGACCGCGTTTTCATCCATGCAAGAGGCATAGTAGTCGCCGATTTTCTGCTCGTCGGGCGTCCGCGATGGACTATTCACTGCGGACTTTTCCAGAAGCGCGTGGAGCGCATCCTGCGCGTAGTCGTAGACCATATCGTCCGACCCATACGAGGACCTATCGGCGGGAATGGGATGGAGCTTTGAGAAATTGCCACACGCATACTGGAAAAAATTCGTGCAGGGGTCGGCCGACTTGTCGATCCAATGCTCGTCCAGCCCCGGCGGTAGCGTAGCCTTGGATGCTGCATGCGTCGTCTGGGCGAGGGTGATCCCCCAAGTTGCTCCTGCCATGATCAGGATGGCCAGCCAATATCCAAAAGAACGAATTGCTCTCGGCTTCATCGCGCGCTCCCGCTGCCAAATATACGCGAATTCTAAATTTGCGGTTCGGCCGGGGCCGTTGTCTCAGGCCTTCGCAAAATTTCTCAAAAAATGCTCTTGACAATTTCAATAATTGTATTAGTGTATTAATACAAATGATGGTCCGTGTACATCCCGCTTCCGGTGTTCCGCTATATCTGCAGATTGAATCGCAGATCAAGCAGGCCATTGCAGCGCAGGCCGTCCGGCAGGATGACCCTTTGCCGCCGGTCCGCAAGCTGGCTGCCGAGCTGCGGGTCAACCCTAACACTGTGGCCCGCGCCTACCAGAACCTTGAGCGGGACGGCGTTATCCGCACCGTGCAGGGCGGCGGCTGCTACGTGAACGGCCAGGCGCCTCGCCTGCTCAAGCCGGAGAAGATTCGCCGTCTGAAACCACTGGCGACGCAACTTGCCGTTGAGGCCACTCAGTTGATGCTGCCGCGCGAAGATACGGTGAGATTGCTCGAAGATTCCCTGAATGAACTGGAGAGAAAGCCATGAGCGATCTGGCGATTGAAACCCATGCGCTCAGCAAGCGCTACGGAACACTTGCGGCCCTTGACCGCGTGAACATACACGTGGAGCGGGGCTCCATTTACGGATTCCTGGGGCGCAACGGGGCGGGCAAGACCACGGCCATCCGCATTCTTGCGGGGCTGGCCGAACCGAGCGGCGGCAATGCCCGCGTGCTTGGCTTTGAAGCCGGACGCGACCGCATCGAGATTCTCGGGCGCACTGGATTCGTGATCGACAAGATGCTGCTGCCCTATATGAACGGGCGCGATCTTCTTCGTCTCAATCGAGGGTTCTTCCCTGCACACTCCCATGCGCAATATGACGCGCTTGCCAGACGTTATGCGGAGGCCCTTGAGGTCCCGCTCGACCGGAAATTCCGAAAGCTGTCGCATGGCAACAAGACGAAGCTCTGCCTGCTGCTCGCACTGGCGCAGAACCCAGAGCTGCTCGTCCTCGACGAGCCAACCTCCAGCCTCGATCCGGTTATTACGGACCAGCTGTTGCGAGTTCTGGTGGAAGACTTCGCAAATGACGGGCGCACGATTCTGATGTCGTCGCATCATCTATCTGAGGTTGAGAAGGTCGCTGACTGGGTGGGCATCATCGACCATGGCCGTCTGCTGCTGGAGGCGCGCCTGGATGATATCCGCTCCAACTATCGCCGCATCCGTGTGGCCGGAGAGCAAGCACCGGCAACTTCGCCGGAGATTCTAACGGCCAGTGTGTCCGGCGGCATTACTGAATATGTCCTCTGCGCAGGAGAAGAGAAGTTTGTCGCCGATCTGCGCAACAACGGCGCCACCGTTCTTGAAGTGCTGCCCATGAACCTCTCCGAAATTTTTCTGGAGCTGGCCGGAAGGGAGAACAATGTACCTGTCGAAACAATGGCGTGAGAGCCGCATCGTATCCATACTGGCCATACTCAGCCTGGCGCTTCTGTTTGCGCTGGTAGTGAAGGGCGCAACGGCGATCGACACTGTTCACTTTGACAACCGGAACTACAACGGCGACTTCGGGTCGGCGTTCGTTCCACTCTTCTATGTTGAGGCCGTGCTGGTCGGGTTCTGGGGATGGCTTATTGCAGGCATCGGTATCGGCAAGAACCTCGGCGAAGACAGCGGCTCATTTCTTTTGACGCGACCGCATCGCCGCGCATGGTTCCTGTGGAGCGATTGGGGCTACGCCATGGCGCAGGTGGCAGCGATCATCGTGCTGACCAACCTGATGATCGGCCTGCTCATGGTGCATATTCTTCACCTCATGCACTTGCCCGCGGTTGTGCCGCTCACTGAAGGCGTTCAAAGCGTCTCGCTGTTTGTGATGATGATTCTCGTCAGTCTCGGGGTCCTGCTATTTGCCGGCCTGATCTATAGCGTGAGCTACTTCTGCACAGTCCTGATTCAACGCACCAGCGGAGTCATGCTCGGGGCGGGGATTTTCGTCGGCTATCTAGTTCTCGGCGCCCTCGTCCATCATTACTACCCGGGAATCCATTTCCCGAACCTCATCATGGGTCTTTTCAATATCGACAATCACCGGTTCTCCGGCTTTTCCAATGACCTGGCAATCAAGTTCATTGCACGCGCAGTCATTACGATGGTCTTCCCGATTGCAGCGCAGTTGATTCTGGAGCGCTCGGAGATTTAAGACCAATAGGAGCGGTCCAGGGTTCGATACTGGATCGCCTCCGCGATATGCGGCACGGTGACCGGCTCCGCGCCTTCAAGATCGGCGATGGTGCGCGCAACCTTTAGGATGCGGTCGTGCGCGCGGGCTGTCAGGCCTTGCTGCTGCATGGCCCTCTCCAGAAGCTTTTCGGCGTCGGCGCCAAGCTCGCAGAAGACCCTGATTTGGCGCGTGCCCATTTGCGCGTTGGAATAGATCTTCTCTCTGGCGGACGCGAATCGTTGCCGCTGCCGGTCTCGTGCCTGCAAGACACGCGCGCGAATCACCGCTGAACTTTCGCTCGCGGCTCCCCCGCGCAGTTCGCGATACTGCACTGCCGGAACCTCGATGTGAATATCAATGCGGTCCAGCAGCGGTCCTGAAACCTTGGCGACGTATCGCTGAATCAGCGGCGGAGTGCAATGGCACTCGCGCGATTTGTCATTAAAGTATCCGCAAGGGCAGGGATTCATTGCAGCAGCCAGCATGAACGCTGCGGGAAAGCTCAGCGACATGGATGCCCGGGCGATGGTCACGCTGCGATCTTCGAGCGGCTGGCGCATCACCTCCAACACGTTGCGCGGAAACTCCGGCAGCTCATCCAGAAACAGCACTCCGTTGTGCGCCAGGGAAACCTCGCCGGGTCGCGGAATCGCTCCGCCGCCGATCAGCCCCGCGTCGGAGATGGTATGGTGCGGCGATCGAAACGGACGCTGCGTGACAAGGCCCTCCTCGGAATCAAGAACTCCCGCCACTGAATGAATCTTGGTCGTCTCCAGCGCTTCAGCAAAAGTAAGAGGAGCCAGAATTGAAGGCAGGCGCTTGGCCAGCATGGTTTTGCCTGAGCCCGGGGGGCCGATCATCAGAATGTTGTGCCCACCCGCCGCAGAAACCTCCAACGCGCGTTTCGCCGTCTGCTGGCCTCGGACATCGGCAAAGTCGAGCGCAAAGTGCTGCTCTTGTTCGAGAGCCTCGGAGGGCTTTATGCGAAACGGCGAGGTATGGATTCCGCCGTTCCCCGCCGCATTCAGCAGCTCTCGTACTTCATGCAGCGACGCGACGGGATATACGTTTACGCCCTCGACAACTGCCGCCTCCCGGGCGTTTGCTTTCGGGATGAGGAGATTTTTTATGCCCCGTTCGCGCGCCGCGACTGCCACCGGCAGCATTCCGGGCACCGCGCGGATGCCTCCATCCAGACCCAGTTCGCCTACCAGCAGGAACTCGCTAATGTCGTTCAACTGCAGCGCGCCATATGCGCCAAGAATCCCGATGGCCATGGGAAGATCGAAGCCTGAGCCTTCCTTCTTTATGTCCGCCGGGGCCAGATTGATGGTGATGTGCGTGGGAGGAATATCGAAGCCGGAGTTCTTGATGGCCGCCCGCACGCGATCGCGACTCTCGCGCACCGCCGCGTCGGGCAGCCCTACGGTATGGAAATTATCCTTGTCGGCCTGCTTGCCTGAAAAATCCACTTCTACATCGATAATGTTGGCGTCGATTCCGTAGACCGCCGCGCTGAGGGCCTTGAAGAGCATACAGGTTGAAGCATAGGGCCCAGCCCGCGCATCGCAGCCGAAGAAAGTGTTGTGTACTGAGCCGCGCACGTTCCCTAAGTAATGTACCAACGCGATAGGCACCTGCAGGATTACACTATCCTGTGAAAACCAGCCTGTTCGACCTTTATAAGATCGGGATCGGCCCATCCAGTTCCCACACCATGGGCCCGATGCGTGCCGCCCGCCGCTTCGCGCAATCTCTTCAAGATGAGGGGCAGCTTGAGCGAGTCGCCCGAGTTTGCGCTGACCTATATGGCTCACTCGCGCTCACCGGGCTCGGCCATGGAACCGACCGCGCCGTGCTGCTGGGGCTCAGCGGCGAAGAAGCTGCGACCATTGACCCCACGACGATTGATTCGAAACTCGCCGCCATCCGTGAATTAAGAACGCTGCCGCTGCTGGGGCATCACCCTGTCGCGTTTCGGGAGCCCGACGACCTTATCTTTCACCGCGACCAGATGTATCCACCAGGAGCGATAACCCAGCACCCTAACGGAATGCGCTTCACCGCGTTCGATGCCGAGAGCAGAATCCTTGGAGACGAAACCTACTTTTCGATTGGCGGAGGCTTCATTGTCGGCGACGCCGAAAGCAGCTCAGTTCCTGCAGGGAAGTCGGCAGTAGCGGAACCCTATCCATTTAAAACTGCCGCTGACGTGCTGCACGTGGCCGCAGAAAATCACTTGGCCGTGTGGCAGGTGATGCTGGCGAATGAATGTGCGTTGCGGCCGGAATCTGAAGTCCGCGCGGGAGTCGCGCACATCTGGCAGGTGATGCAGGGATGCATGGACCGGGGTATCGCGACGGAAGGCATTCTGCCCGGAGGACTGAATGTACACCGCCGCGCGCCGAGGCTTGCGGAGCGTCTGCGCGAGAAGGAGCAGGCCGGCAAGGCGGGCGATCCGCTCGCGCCGCTCGACTGGGTCACTGTGTACGCCATGGCGGTGAATGAGGAGAACGCCGCAGGAGGCCGTGTCGTAACCGCGCCTACCAATGGCGCTGCCGGAGTGATTCCCGCTGTCGCCCGCTATTACCAGACATTTATTGAGGGCGCCGATGACGAAGGGATCTTGAGGTACTTTCTCACCTCGGCAGCGGTCGGAGTGCTCTACAAGGAGAACGCTTCAATCAGCGGAGCCGAAGTAGGCTGCCAGGGCGAGGTTGGCGTGGCCTGTTCCATGGCTGCGGGAGGACTCGCCGCAGCGCTCGGGGGAACCAATGGCCAAGTGGAGCATGCTGCCGAAATGGCCATGGAGCACAATCTGGGAATGACCTGCGACCCCATCGGCGGGCTGGTGCAGATTCCCTGCATCGAGCGCAACGCCATGGGCGCGGTGAAGGCCGTGCAGGCATGCCGCATCGCCATGAACGAAAACGAGGCGCATAAGGTGTCGCTCGACCAGATCATCAAGACGATGTACCAGACCGGCCTGGATATGCAGTCGCGCTATAAGGAAACATCACTGGCGGGGTTGGCGCTGAATATTATTGAGTGCTAAAACTGATCGGTATGACCGCTGAAACGTTGGAAGAATTCAAGGGCCATCTCGCCGATAACTACTCAATATTCAAAATTAGATGGGACGGTCGCCGCCCGCTTTACGAAAATCCGGAAGCGAAGTGCATCGAAATCCCATTTCCGAAAGCGGCCGGGGAATTTGCCCATTTGGCCACGCGGCTCCCCACGTTGAGTCCGATGGATGCCGCTGAATGGGATGGCGGGGCTCTGGTTTACACCGATTGGGGCATCTGGGATCAAAGCGCGAGTCTTGCTGGCTATCAGATGGTCGAGCGGATCCGCTCTACGTTTGGTGAGCACCGCCCATTTAATGTGGCGACAGTGAACCGCTTTCGGGCAGATGAGCAGCCACTCCTGGCAAACTTCATCCTAGCTGCACTGATCTATGGTTGGGACGCCTATTACTTTCCCAATTACGGAGGCTGTTTCGCTCACATAAGTCATGACGAATGGTGCTGCATAGTGACCGAAAGCAACGAGGATTTCAAGAACGTCGCGGAACCACATCTCAAGGACCCGGACGGCGGCTGCCGTGTTCTCGAAAACTGGCCGTCTCCCAGGCCGGCTTTGAACCCTCTGTAATCCGGAACGCCTCGGAGCGATCGACGTGGACGGCTCCCGGCTATTTCGCCAGCGCTCTGCGGCCAATGTCACGGCGGTAATACATGCCTTCGAAGGCGATTTTCTCGATCCCTTCGTATGCCCGGCTGAGCGCCTGTCGCAGATTTTCCCCGGTTGCCGTTACGGCAAGCACGCGACCACCGCTGGTCAGCACGTCACCATCGGCGAGGGAGGTTCCGGCGTGGAAGACGACTACTCCGGGAACCTTGGCGGCTTCTTCCAATCCGGAGATCTTATAGCCGTTGGTGTAGCTGCCGGGATATCCGCCGGAGGCCGCCACGACGCAAGCCGACGCGCCGGGTTTCCATCGAAACTCCGCGTCACTCAATCGTCCTTGCACACATGCTTCC
>DASZAG010000117.1:0-6022 GCA_035945555.1 Acidobacteriaceae bacterium | reverse complement strand
GCAGCTAGCTGCTTGTCCCCGACCATCTCGCGCAGCATCCACAAGACATAGGCAGCCTTGGTGCGGTAGTAGATGGGATCGGTGGCGTGCAGCAGATCTTCGCCGGGCGAGTCGCCGGGAGTGGCCGGTTCGGCGAGCGCGAGAGCGCCGCGTTGCGACTCGAGACTCGCGAGAGCGTGGTCGCGGTCGCTGGCCTGCTCAATCCACAAAGTCTCGACGAAAGTTGCTACGCCTTCATTCAGCCATTCGCGAGGCGATTTGAAATATGCCTGGGCGAGCGCATGGCTGAGCATTTCTGAGTAGTCTTCCGGCTTCTGCTTGGTGATGGCGGTCACAAGAAGCGGCCCCTGCTCCCATGTGAGATCGCCCGGCTCCGGAAGATCAATCACGGTTACAGACGATTTCGCCTTCGGGCCAAGCCACTGCGCAACTAGAGGCTGCACGCTTTTCACCGAAGTGATGAGAGCCTGGGCGTTCGTTTGGTCTTCACTGTGCGCAAAGACGGTGAGGCCATCGCCTTGGATCGCCGGCCAATCTGCAAGAAGGATCGACGGCGCGGCGAAGCCAAGCGAAGTGGGCGGCAGCGTAGCGGTAATCACGCCGGGGTAGGCCGCAGTAGGCGTGACGGAAGGTTTCGGGACAGGAACGGTGTGCCCATCCAGAACGATGACCGACGGCGGCGCGAGGAAATATTCCACGGTGAGTCGGATCGAAACGGCGGCGCTGGATTCGCGTTGTTTCTGGCGGCCGATTTCAGAGAACACATTGTTGCCATCGCCGAGCAGCGCCGGGACAGAGGCTACGGGATACCAGACGACATTGCCGAACCCGCGCAGTCCGGTGAAGTCTTCAGAAATACGATCCCAATCAGAGCTGTCAGCAGTTTCATCAGGCGTTCCAAGTTGCGCGAGCCGTTTGGAACTGACGGTGATCTCGCCGCTGTATGCAACCGCGATGCGCAGCGAAGCCCCGGGCGCGAGTGGTTGCGGCAGTCTCATTACAGCTTCGTGGAGTTGGCCGGTATGGTCGGTGTCGCTATTCAGGGTTTGCTGCGTAAATGGCAGCGATTTGCCGTCGAGTTCGGCTCCCTGAAAGTTGAGCGCAGACGAAATCTGAAGCGGAATCAAACTACGCGGTTGTGAGCCATCGTTCCGCAGGTCAAGCTCCGCGCGCGCCGAGAGCCCATGATCGCGAAGCGCGAGGTGAATATCAAGGTTGTAGGACGTAATTGTCACAGCGGCCCGCTCGGCGTTTGTCACGTTCAAAGCGGCCTTTTGCGCAGGGGTAGCCGTTGCCGCGGGAGCGGACGCCTGGTCGTCCGATCGCGAGAAGAGCACTGTAGTTTTTGGTTTTTTCGGTGCGCTTTGCCTTGTCGCGGCATTATTCTGTTGCGCGCTTGCACAGAACACAGTGCCGCATACCAGCGCTGCGGCGAGGAACGTCAACTTCATTCAGGAACCCAAACCTTTTTGCTTTTTGCGGGGAGCGGCCACTGGCTTTTCATGGTTCATGACCCGCCGCTGCCGGGCGGCCTCAAAAAGGACTACGGCGCCCGCCGCAGACACATTCAGTGACGAGACTCCTCCGGCCATAGGAATGTGCAGCAAATGATCGCACGTCCGGCGCACCAGGTCGTGAAGGCCATCGCCCTCCCGCCCCAGGACAACTACGGTGTTGGACGTGAAATCGTATTGTTCGTAACTGGTTGCCCCGCGCTCATCGAGTCCTACGCACCAGATGTTCTGTTCCTTCAGTTGTTCGAGGGCACGGACGAGGTTCACGACGCGCGCAATGCGCACATGCTCAGCGGCTCCCGCGGAGGCTTTAACAGCCACCGGGCTCAGCGGGGCTGCGCGCCGCTCAGTGAGAATCACACCGTCCACCCCCGCCGCATCGGCGGTGCGGAGCAGAGCGCCCAGATTCTGGGGGTCTTCAATGCCATCGAGCGCGAGCATGAGGCGGGCATTCCCGTCCGGCCCCTTCAGCAGGTCTTCGAGGTCCAAAAATTCGCGGGTGCGGACCACGGCCACCACGCCCTGATGTCCCGCATTTCCAGCCAGCCGCGTAAGCTCTTCGCGCGGCTCAAAACGCAGCCGGATATTGTTCTCCCGTGCGGCATCGATCACGCGCTGAAGGCGCTGGTCGTGGCGCTCGCGGGCTATGCACACATGGTCGAACTTCCGGCTGCCGGAGCGAAGCGCCTCTTCCACCGGATGGAGACCATAAAGAATGTCCATTAGATTTAGTGTATCGGCTATTGCTTCCTGCTGTTATTCGCCGCATAATGAGCGGTTTAAGGTGGGATGAGCCAATTCCCGCCGTCTCTCTGCTGGAGCGTTGGATAGGATAGCGACATGGGCCTTCGGCGCAAGACCGACAATGTAGCGGGGAATCGCGTCTTTCCTGCTTCTCCATCCGTCTCTGAAGACAAGATGACGACGTCGGCTCTAAGGCTGGACCGCGGATTCGCAGGCAGGGCGCTCGCCGACCACATGCGGGCGGAGAACCTGGCCGTGGCGCAGGGTCTAAAGCGCCACGACGCCGAGTTGCTCGACCGGCTGATTGTCCAATATCAGCATCGCCTTATGCGGTACCTCCTGTTTTTGACCGGAGATCGTGAAATCGCCGACGACCTGTTTCAGGAAACCTGGATGCGGGTGCTGACGCGTGGCTACCAGTACAGCGGCGCGGCCCGTTTCGATACCTGGCTTTTTACGGTGGCGCGCAACCTGCTGATTGACCTGCGCCGCAAGCGGACCATGGCGAGCCTGGAAGACTTGTGCTCCCAGGATGGCGAAGAGAGTGTGATTGAGATTCCGAGCGGGGAGCCGAATCCGTTCGACCATTACAAGAGCAGTGAAGATGCCCGCAAAATTGGAGCGGCGCTGCTCATGCTGGATCCTCTTCACCGCGAGGCGCTGGTGTTGCGTTTTCACGAGGAGCTTTCCCTGGAGGAGATTGCAGTGGTGACGCGCGCGCCCTTATCAACGGTGAAGTCGCGCCTGTACAGAGGAATGGCTGCACTGAAGCCCCACCTGGATAAGGAGGCGCTATGAGCGATTCTCCCGATCCAAAATTGTTGGACGCGCTTGTTGGGCTGGACGCCGAGGCGCACATGGACGTGGTGCAGCGCACGCGTCGTGCCGTAATGGAAGCCGGAGAACAGATGCGCGAAGCCGACCGGCGCTCACGGCGCAACTTCGGGCTGGTGGTGTTGGCGTTGGGAGCCCTGCTGATGTTTCTCACGCCGATGCTGTGGGTTATAGCAGAGGAATTGTTCAGCGGTGAGCAGTGGCTGGATGCCTCATCCATCACGGCGCTGCTGGTGAGTACCATCGCATTGAGCATGTATACGGCCGCGATGATGCAATGGCGCAACCATTCGCGCGGAGAGAGCGCGTAATACTGTGAGGCGAGCAGCAACAATGGACAATCCGAGCCAGGGCGAAACAAGGTTCTCCGATGAGCTGCGGCTCATTCCGCGCTGGGCCATGGTGGGCGCGGTTGTGGCGTTCGCGCTGGTGGAGTACTACTTCTGGATCGTGGTGCCGGAGCACAGCCATCATCCCAGCCGGCTGCCGTTTGCGCTGCGGTTCTACCTGCTGCTCTCGTGGGGCGCACTCGCAGCGCTATCCATGCTCATCATTGGATACATCAGCAACGATGCTCCGCGCCGCGGCATGAGCGCGCGATTGTGGATGATCTGCGTCGTGATACCGGGCGGCGTGGGCGCTGCGCTCTACTTCGTGTTGCGGCAACCAATTCTGGCTTCGTGCCCCTCTTGCGGCGCTCACATTGAAGGCGATTACCATTACTGTCCGCAGTGCGCGTATCAGGTAACTGCCTGCTGCGGAAATTGCTATCGCAGCGCACGCATCACCGATATATATTGTGTCCATTGCGGGCATGAACTCGCCGCGGATCACCCTCCCGCACGCCTGCACGCATTCAGCCGATCCGGCTCTTGAATTACGGCATTAGCAGTTCTTCAACCTTGCGACCTTTGCAAGGGCTCTCGCCTCGTCGGCAGAATAGGAAGTTCTTGATGCTCGTTGCTTCAGCGACCGCGGGCATGCGCCGATCCTTCCATGCCGGAGCCCTGCTCGTCTTGGTTTTTGTGTGGGGAGCCTCATCTTTTTGCCTTGGCCAAGCTCCACGCATTCTGTGCGATCAAGGCTTAGGCAATTTTTCCTCGCGGTTTAAAACCGGAGTGCAAGTGTCGGTAGGTGCATCGAGACTTGGAGGATTTGGAACCCGCACGTGCGACGCGACGCTTCAATGGGACCAGAACAAGGTGTTGCCCGTGGCGCAGCGAGCCTGGCAGATCGATATCGATGTGATGGGAGCAGACCTTGGTCTCGGTAGCCCTGTAGTTGCTTTTCAGATGAGAAGGTCTGACATCGATAACCTGATGACATACCAGATCTATTCATTGCAAAAGCCGCCGCAGCTGCTGCGCACCATCACAGGTGGAGATTATTACGACGCCAGGGATTTCAACCTGCAGGGCCATAACGAGATCTGGACCGATGATGCGAAAGCGGTCGATGGCTTCGACGGATTACCTCTAACCGCCTATGACTATGCTCCGACCGTGGTACTTCGCTTCGAGAAGAGTCGATTGATTGATGTCAGCCCGGAGTATCAGACTTTTTACGACGACCAGATTGCCGGGATAAAGGGCCAGCTCGATCTTCGATCATTGAGCGACTTCAAAAACAGCGACGGGAAGCTGTTTTCGCAACCTTCCTCAACTACAGATATTCACTCACTTTTGAGAACCAAAATCAAGGTGCTGGAGATTGTCTGGTCCTATCTCAACAGTGGCCGTGAAGAGCAGGCATGGGGAGAGCTTGCCGAAATGTGGCCTCCGGCGGATCTGGACCGAATACACGCAGCGATTGTGAATGCGCGCTCTCACGGCATCCTGAGTCAGGTCGATGGTGTTATGAACCCCCGGGACCTTAGAGCGCGTAAACACCACACTCGCGTTTTTGAAATGAATACGGAAAATGATCCCACCCGCTCAGCGACGGGTTCCAGCGCAGCGGGTAATCTCTCCAGGAATCCATTGCAACTGCCAGGCTCCGATAATGCCGGAGATGCG
Source organism: Acidobacteriaceae bacterium (assembly GCA_035945555.1). GTDB lineage: Bacteria > Acidobacteriota > Terriglobia > Terriglobales > Acidobacteriaceae > Silvibacterium. The sequence goes on along the minus strand of DASZAG010000117.1, from coordinate 915 downwards.
ACCTATACCTTGGCGGACACGCGTCCGGAGGCAATTTTTCTTGGTATTCCAGGCGGAAAGGACGAGAGTCCGCTAGTTACGAATTCAGAGGTCCTTCTCGATCTGGTCGTTGACGCGGCAGGCAAAGTGCAATCCGCCGAACTCGCCAACATGGCGGAGGCGGGGCCGGCCGCGGAGGCGTTGCTCAAATCCTCCTCCACATGGAATTTCATTCCCGCATACAGAGGCGCTGAGGCGGTGGCCTGCCGGATAAGGTTGGCCGTCCGGCCGCAGCAATGAGTTCCGTCTGCCAACTTCACCCCAGCGGCCTTTGGCCCTATACTCAAGACACTTGGCTGCGACTTCCATCATCTCCGCACTGATTATTGACGACGAGCAACTTGCCCGCGAAGAGTTGAAGTATTTGCTCGACACCACGGGCAGTGTGGACGTCTTGGCTGAAGGCGCGAACGGCGTTGAAGCGGTTGAGTTGATCCGCGAGTACCAGCCGGACGTTGTCTTTCTGGACGTGCAGATGCCCGGCCTCGACGGCTTCGCCGTTCTCAAAAAATTGATTGAGCACCACGACCCGCTGCCACAGATCATCTTCGCGACAGCCTTTGACCAGTATGCGGTCCGCGCGTTTGACGTAAATGCCATCGACTATCTTCTAAAGCCTTTTGACAAGCAGCGCGTGATGCAGGCTCTCGACCGCACCAGGCTGCGACTGCAGGAGATGAACCAGGCGGAAGGGGAGCGGACAGGCGAAGTCGACTTGAATGGATTGCTTCGGCTGATCGAGCAGCAGCAGATGCCCCGCCCTCATGCCGCGAAGATAGTGTTACAGGCGAACAGCCGATTACTGCTTGCGGATCAGAAGGACATGTGCTTCGCGTCCATTGAGGACGGCGTGATCTCAGTGGTGACGCCGACGCT
>DASZAG010000116.1:0-11514 GCA_035945555.1 Acidobacteriaceae bacterium | reverse complement strand
GAGCAGGACATAGTTGGTCGCGTCGACGGCGTTGGAGATGAGTTTTTGCTCGAGCAGGCGGAAGCGCTCGGCGACGATTCCAGTGGAGGGCTGTACCTTGATGCCGCGCAGCACGCGCGCGGTGAAGCGGCCGCAGAGAGCGGGGTCTTCGATGCGGACGGGAAAAGCAGGTCCCTCGACTTCGCTACGCTTCGCTCGGGATGACAAGTTGTTGATAGAAGTTTCGAGTGGAGCGAGCTTGAGCCCGTAGATGGTCGCCGCCTCGCGCGCTATGCCGTAGTGGTTCATGGCGTCGACGCGATTGGTGGTGATGTCCATCTCGAAGAGTGAGCCGTTTGGACCGAGGTCGAAGACGCCTTCGACGGCGATGCCGCGGAGGGTGAGATCGTCAGCGAGCTGGCGGTCGGAGACTTTGAGTTCAGGCAGGAATTCGCGCAGCCAGTTAGTGAGGACTTTCATGCGAACTGCTCCAAAAAGCGCAGGTCTCCCGAGTACATGAGGCTGATGTCGGTGATGCCGTACTTCATCATGGCGATGCGGTCGACGCCCATTCCGAAGGCGAAGCCGCTGATCTTTCTCGGGTCGTAGGCGGGCTGCTTCTGCGCGACGAATCCGTAAATGGACGGGTCGACCATTCCGCAGCCGAGCAGCTCGATCCAGCCAGAGTGCTTGCACTTGCGGCAGCCTTTGCCGCCGCAGAAGGGACAGCTGATCTGTACATCGGCGGAGGGTTCGGTGAAGGGGAAGAACGACGGGAAGAAGCGCGTCTTTACGCTGGAGCCGAAGAGCTCCTTCATGGCGTGGTCGAGCGTGCCCTTGAGGTCGCTGAAGGTGATGTTGGTGTCGACGCAGAGACCTTCGATTTGGTGGAAAATTGGCGAGTGGGTGGCGTCGGCGGCGTCGTTGCGGTGCACCTTGCCGGGAATAACGATGCGCACGGGCGGCGGCTGCTGCTCCATGGTGCGGATCTGCACGGGCGACGTGTGGGTGCGCATGAGCAGGCGGTCGCGCAGTGGCTTGCGGTCCTGGTTGACGACGACGAGCGTGTCCTGCGTGTCGCGCGCGGGGTGGCCGGGCGGAAAGTTGAGCGACTCGAAATTGTAGTAGTCGGTTTCGACTTCAGGGCCGACGCCGACCGAGTAGCCCATGCGCTGGAAAATGCCGATGAGCTCATTCATGGTCTTGATGAGCGGATGCTCGGCTCCGGGGCGGCGCTGCGTGCCGGGAAGGGTGATGTCTATAGCCTCGGCCGCGAGCGCGCTGGTGTGGTCAACACCGGCGGCGGCTTCGAGGCGCTGCTCGATTTCGGCTTTTAGAGTATTAAATCGCTGCCCGAGCGGTTTTTTTGCCTCGACCGGCGCTGACTTGAGCCATGCGTCGCTGATGGCTTTAAGCCGTCCCTGCTTGCGCCCCAGCCAATGCAGGCGAAAGTTCTCCACGGCATCGGACGAGGCGAGCGCGGCCGCCGAGCTGGCGACTTCGTGCGAGAGTGCTGCGAAGGCCCGATCCAGCTCGGGTTCGCTCCAGCCGGATAGCTGTGGGATTGCGTCTTCAGACATGGTCTTCTTGAGGATAAACGAGGACTGGCCGTCTCGCTGGACACCTAGCGCGAGCAGCCCGCAGCCGGGCGTCAGCCATTACATATTGGTGTGGCCGTGGCGCATGTCCTCGTTGAAGCTGGGCTTTGTGGTGGCGAGGGCCTTTTCGAGCTTGGCGCGGTACTCATCTGCGCGTGCGATGAGCGCGGGAGTGGCGGCAGCGCCGTCGCCGTCGAGCTTCACCAGGCCCTGACGAGCGAGGTCGTTGGCGGCTTCCATCAGCTCTTTTTCTGAGGCGTTGAGGTACTGGGCGTCACGCGGGTCGGCGATCCAGACTGGTGCGTTGCCGCCGAGAATGCCGGAGAGCCAGTAGACCTTCATGCCGAGGTAGTCCTGGCGAGTCGTGGCCGTGGTATCGCTGAACATGAACTTCTTCTGCCAGCGCGAATAGTAGCGCGTTGTAACGGGGACGGGCTGGCGGTTGCCGCTCTTCAGCATCTCAAGCTGGCCCTGGTCGAGCGTCTTGCGGATGGCGTTGTAGATGAAGGTTTCGGCGTAGGGCTGCTCGGGCGCGGAGACGATCTCGGCGAAAGTGACGGTCATGCTGGCGGAGACGAGCGCGTGCAGTGGTGAGTTCTGGCCGTCCTCAAGGTGAACTGTGCCATGAACGATGTAGGTATCGGCGCCGGAGGTGGAGCGGTGGAAGGGCCACTGGAAGCCGCTGAAGCGGATGGGCAGGCCGGCCAGCGTGACGTAAACGTCAGGGCGGGGGTTCTGGAGGCGGCGAGCCTTTTCGCGCAGGAACGCGGTCATCTCCGGCAGCAATTCGGGCTTGTGGAAGTCGAATGTCTCGCTCAGCTCAAGGGCAAGGGAGCGCTCATGGGTTTTGTCCTGGGAAAGACCGAGTCGAAATTTTGCGGTAGGATGGCCATTGAAGTCCGTGCCGGGCTCGGCGGCAAGGACAATCAGGTTGGCCGCGCGGGCGGCGGCTTCGAGCTTCTGCGTCAGTTCGGTTTCAAGTTGCGCGGACATGATGGCCTTTTCCGGGAAGTTTCCGTTCATTTTACAAGCAATGGCACTCGTCGTTCTGTGACGAAGCCGAATTCAGGGAAAACAATGAAGAAATGTGTGGAAGCCTACAGATCGCTAGAAACTTTCTTTCAAAATTTGCCGTCTACGCCAATCGTGACGAAATATATGCGACTGCTTCTTTCTCTCGCCTTTGCTCTTCTGGTTGGCGTGGTTCTCTCAGGATGCGGCATGACGCCGAGCAAGACAGGAGCGTCTTCACTCGCCCCTGGCGGCGCGACTTTGAGCCTGAGCGGCACCTCATTCGATTTTGGCCAGGTCGTCGTTCCGCAAACGGCCACGCGTGATGTGGTGACGGTGACGAATAGCGGGACCGCAAATGCGGCATTGACCGTGGCGGTGCAAGGAGACCCGACACTGACGCTCGATCCAGCGTTGTCCTGCGGCGCATCACTGGCCCCCGGAGGAAGCTGCACGATCGCAGTGAGCTTCGCCCCGGCAACATCGGGCAAAATCAGCGGCTCGCTCACGATATCGCCTTCGGGCGGCACTTCGCAGAATGTATCGCTGACGGGAACGGGGGAACAGCTCTCAGGGGGCGAGTCGCTGGTGACAGCTACGCAGAATCCGGTGGTGGCGCTCTACAGTTGGCAGGCGCCTAGCCAGGGCAACGTGAGCGTGCAGTTTGGAGCGACTACGAGCTACGGATTTACAACCTCGGCGGCGACGACCCCGGCGAATGGCGGGCCAGTTTCAATTCTGGTGGCTGGGATGAAACAAAATACCGCGTACCACATGCGGGCTGTGCTGACGGAGAGCGATGGCACCGTGGTCGATGACCAGGACCACACGTTTACCACCACCAGTTTTCCGAGTAGTCTTCAACCGCAGGTGACGACAACCACGGCCAGCGGCATGACTCCGCAGTCAGGAATCGAAATGGTGAATGCCAGCAGCATTGCACCGAACAATAAGACAACGACTACTTATCTAGGTGCCTACGCGCTGGATCTCTCGGGAAACCTGATCTGGGGTTATCAACCTCCGGACCTGCCGAGCAAGTACACGATTATTCAGCCTCTCAAGCTGTTGCCAAACGGGAACCTCCTGATGGTGCTGTCGTTTGCTTCGCAGTATGTGCTGCCGGGGCAGGGCGTAACGCTGACTCCGGGAGAGGAAAGCGTGGATCTGATTCGGGAGATTGATCTGGCGGGCGATCCTGTCGCGCAGATCACGCTCGACCAGTTGAACGCCAAGCTGGCGAATGCAGGCTATAGCAATATGACGCTCACCGATCTGCATCACGACGTGACGATGCTTCCGAACGGCCACATCATCCTGATCGCTAACATGCTGAAGTCTTACTCCAATCTGACCGGGATTAGCGGGAGCACAAATGTATTGGGTGACGTGCTGGTCGATCTCGATCCAAACTTCAATGTGAGCTGGGTCTGGAGCACATTCGACCATCTTGATGTGAATCATCATCCCATCGGCTTTCCTGATTGGACGCACACCAACGCGGTGTTCTACTCGCCGGTTGACGGTGATCTCCTGATTTCGATGCGGCATCAGGACTGGATTATCAAGATCGCTTATGAGAATGGGGCAGGTAACGGCGACGTTCTGTGGAAGCTCGGTAACGGCGGCGACTTCACTCTAAGCGGGGGGACGGCACCGCAGGACTGGTTCTACGGCCAGCATGATCCCTCATTTGTAGGCGGCGCTACTTCGGGGCAGTTTTCGCTGGCCATGATGGACAACGGATACGGACGGATGCTGGCGGACGGCTCGCAGTGCACTTCGTCGGGTTCCGCCTGCTACACGACGGCCCCGGTGGTTGCAATCAACGAGTCGGCAAAGACGGCCAACATCACGTTTCGCCAGATGGTTCCTGCTTCGCAATTTGCGATCTGGGGCGGCAATGCTGAGGTGCTCGCCAATGGCGACATGGAATACGACCTCTGCTCGGAAGCGGACGGTTCTGAGGTGGATGAAGTTACCACTACCGGCTCGCCGCAGGCTGTTTGGACGATGAAGGAGACGGGCGAGAATCTGTACCGGGCAATGCGTATTCCGAGCCTATACCCTGGCGTTCAGTGGTAGCACTGGCAGCCAATCAGGTCTGAGGGTAATCCTTCCTGATCGACCCCGCGCCGCGGGTTTTTGCCCACGGCGCAGCGGGTGAGTATACTCCGCGTGAATGTTCTCCCCCGTTGTGAGGAGGCTTGGCTTTATATATGGATCTTCTTCTGGTTAGGGTCGCGCTGGTACTTGTGCTGGCGGCCGTTGGTTATTTCTTCCACCCATTTGGGCTTTCACGCTGGGTCGCGGCGGCTGCCGGAGCGGCATCGGCAGTGCTGATACTGATCTTCGAGTGGCGAGCGCGTTCACTGAGCCTCAAACGGCTCATCGGCGCGGTATCAGGGAGCATCCTGGGCATTTTCGGCGCATTTTTGTTTTCGGTGGTGCTCAGAAACAGCCTTCCTGCGGGCCCGACCGAGGGCCTGCTGCGGATATTTGTCCTTCTGCTGATGTCGTACATCGGGCTGGTGGTGGGTGCCAACAAAGGCGATTTGTTGAACCTGGGCGCTTTGGGGAGCCTCTTCAGCCAGGAGCGCGGCGGCCGTCGCGACGTGAAGATTCTGGATACCAGCTCAATCATTGACGGTCGTATTGCCGATATGGCGGAGACTGGGTTCCTTGATGGACCGCTGGTGATTCCGGAGTTTGTGCTGCATGAGCTGCAATTGGTGGCCGACTCGCAGGATGGCTCGAAGCGGCAGCGAGGACGGCGTGGCCTGGACGTACTGCAGCGGATGCAGAGCAATCCCAAGCTGGGTGTGCAGATTGTTCCCACCGACTATGCGCATGTGCGCGGGGTGGACCACAAGCTGATTGAGCTGGCCAAGGAGATGGGCGGAAGGATTCTGACGACTGACTTCAATCTGAACAAGGTGGCGCACCTGCACACCGTGGAAGTGCTGAACATCAACGACCTGGCCAATGCGCTCAAGCCTGTCGTGTTGCCCGGCGAGAAGATGAGCATTGCGATCCTGAAGGAAGGCAAGGAGTACAACCAGGGCGTGGGCTATCTGGATGATGGGACGATGGTGGTGGTGGACCACGCACGGCGCATGATCGGACGCTCGGTCGAGATTTCCGTTACGTCAGTTCTGCAGACGGCTTCTGGCAAGATGATCTTTGGAAAGATGGATGAGGCAGTGCGATTGGAGGCGACGACGCCGATGTAGTGGGCTGTCCAGGTGCGCCCGGTTATTACGCAAGTGTTACAGTCAGCGTTTGGTCAGTTCGTTACGGTGGGAAGTGAGATGTCACCGCTGACTGAATCCGCTCCCACGCTCGATTGCGTCCCCGCCCAGACTCTGCAGGCCGACTCGCAGGCGCTGATGCAGGGCCGTTCTCAAAAATTTAACTGGCTGTTGGGAATCTGGCTTGCGGTGTTCCATGCGGGCGCCATTGCCGCTCTGTTCTTCTTCAGCTGGTCGGCGCTGGCCGTCACGCTGGTGCTTTGGGTGCTGGCGCAAAATGTCGGCATTGCCATGAGCTACCACCGTCAGCTAACACATCGTGGGTATCTGACGCCAAAGTGGGTGGAATATGCCATGGCGGTGTGCGGCACGCTGGCGATGCAGGGCGGCCCGATCTACTGGGTTTCAGTTCACAGGCTGCATCATCAACTGACGGATCGTGATGGTGATCCACACTCGCCGCGCGATGGCAAATGGTGGTCGCACATGGGCTGGCTGCTGCAGGGAACGCTGCGCAACCGCAATTCGCTGTTGAAGCGGTATGCTCCCGATCTGGCGCGCGATCGCTTTTACCGCCTGCTGAGCTGGTACCACTGGGTTCCGGTAGTCGTGCTTGGCACCGTGCTTTTCCTGGTGGGCGGATGGTCGTGGCTGCTGTGGGGAATTTTTCTGCGAGTGACGGTGGGGATGCACGCGACATGGCTGGTGAACTCGGCGTCGCACCTGTGGGGCTCGCGGCGTTTTGAGACGCGGGACGACTCGCGCAATAACTGGTGGGTGGCGCTGCTGACCGGCGGCGAGGGATGGCACAACAATCACCATGCGCATCCGGTCTCAAGTTGCCATGGCATGGCCTGGTATGAGCTGGACTTCAACTACTGGGGCATCCGGTTCCTTGGTTTTCTGGGGCTGGCGAAACGCATCAAGGTGCTCGGGCCGGAGCCCGGACCGGCAAAAGTCCTGCACGGGTAGCGGCTGAAGCTGGGCATCTGCGCCCCTCTCCGCAAAATCGGCATCACACCGAAGTAAACTCTGGAGGCGGAGACTCACTCATGCGACGTCTTGCTCTTCTGCTTGCATTGTTGTCATTGGCTGCGCCCGGTTTTGCGCAGCAGACCCAGACCATCACAGTGGATGCGAACGGCCCGGCCACGCCGTTTCCCCATTTCTGGGAGCAGATGTTCGGCTCGGGCAGGGCGAACCTGGCCATGAGGACGGATTATCGCAAGGACATGCGCACGGTGAAGTCCGTGACGGATTTCCGCTATGTGCGATTCCACGGGATTCTGGACGACGACAACGACGTTTACAGTGAAGACGCGCAGGGCAATCCGGTCTACAACTTCTCTTACGTGGACCAGATTTATGATGGGTTGCTGGCTGAGGGAGTCCGTCCTTTTGTCGAGATCAGCTTTATGCCGAAGTCGCTGGCGAGCCGGATGGATTATCAGGCGTTCTGGTACCGCCCGATTGTTGCTCCGCCCAAGAGCTACGACAAGTGGGATGCGCTGATCACAGCATTTGCGAAGCATCTGGTGGACCGTTACGGCATCGATGAAGTATCGCAGTGGTACTTCGAGGTATGGAACGAGCCGAACATCGACTTCTGGGCGGGCGTTCCACATGAACAGACCTACTTCGAGTTGTACGACCACACGGCGCGCGCGTTGAAGGCGGTGAGCCAGCGGATTCGCGTGGGCGGCCCTGCGACGGCACAAGCGGCATGGGTAAACGACATGATCGCGCACGCTACGGAAAACCACGTTCCACTGGATTTTGTATCGTCGCACGTCTATGGAAATGACACTGCTGAGAACGTCTTTAAGGGCGCGGAAGCAGCACTGGCTCCCAAAAACATACCGCCGCACGAAATGGTGTGTTTCGGGATCGACAAGGTACACCAGGAGATCCTGCACTCGGCGCGGCCGCACATTCCGCTCATCTGGAGCGAGTTCAACGCAAGTTACGGTAACCAGCAGGAAATTACGGACTCGATTTATATGGGGCCGTGGCTTGCGAACACCATTCGAGAGTGCGATGGCAAGGTCGAAATGATGTCGTACTGGACCTTCTCCGACGTATTCGAGGAGCAGGGCGTGGTCAAGACGCCGTTTTACGGAGGATTCGGGCTGATTGCCGAAGACGATATTCCGAAGTCCTCATTCAACGCCTTTGCGATGCTGCATCAACTCGGAGATGAGCGCATCGCCGAGCCCGAAGATGACGTGCTCGCAACAAGACGCAAGGACGGCAAGCTGGCCATCGCGCTATGGAACCTGGTAGAGCCCGACGCATCAGGGACAGAAAAGACCATCACGCTCGAATTGAAGGGTGTGTCGCCGAACGCGCACGTGAGCATTATGCGGTCCGACGCGCACCACGGAGACACGCTCGATGCGTGGAAGCACATGGGCAGCCCTGCCTATCCATCGCAGGAGCAGATTGAGGCGTTGAAGAAGGCATCGCAGCCGGGGCCGCCCGAGATGCGGACGCTGGATGGGAACAAGCTGACCGTTACGGTTCCGCCGATGGGGTTGGCGGTGGTTGAGGTGGAAGACTGAGCTATAGCGACCCGCAGGCTACTTCGTAGCTACTTCCCAAACACCACTCGCCCTTCGCTGATGGTGGTGTGGACCCGGCCCTGGAGCGTCCAGCCGTCGAACGAAGTGTTCTTCGACTTTGATTGTGAATCCGAGGCGTGGAAGGTCCACTTCTCATTCGGGTCAAAAAGCACCACGTCAGCAAAAGAGCCGACGGCGAGGCTACCGCGTCCTTTGAGCCCAAGAACAGCCGCAGGCTGTGTGCTGAGCAGCGAAACGATGCGGTTCAGCGGCATTTTGTGCTTTACATGCAGCACGGCAATGGCCAGCCCCAGTGCAGATTCAAGGCCGGTAATACCATTCGGCGCGCGCTCGAACTCCTGTTGCTTTTCGTGGGCGGCGTGCGGAGCGTGGTCGGTAGCGATGGCGTCCACTGAGCCGTCGAGGATGCCGTCAATCATTGCCTGGCGGTCGACTTCCGCGCGCAGCGGCGGATTCATTTTCGCGTGGGTGTTGTAATCGCCGACGGCTTCCTCGTTCAGAACAAAGTGATGCGGCGCAACTTCACAAGTTACGCGGAGCCTGTTACGGCGCGCTTTGCGAACCGCATCAAGTGCGGCTTTGGTAGAGAGATGCGCGACGTGGAGGTGCGCCCGGGCATCGTTGATTTCGCCGAGCAGCCGGATGTCTCGCTCGACGAGGCTCGATTCGGCTTCCACCGACATGCCTCGCAATCCGAGTCGAAAGGCCACAGCGCCGGCGTTCATGGAGCAGCCACCAGTGAGGCGCGTGTCCTCGGCGTGCTGGATAACTGGCAGGCCCGCGCGGGCCGCGGCGATGAGCGACTCGCGCATGATGCGGTCGCCGAGAATCGGCTTGCCGTCGTCTGTAACTGCCACGGCGCCAGCGGCCCGCAGAGAGCCATATTCCGTAAGCGTTTCGCCCATAGAGCCGCGAGTGGCGGCAGCGATCGGAAATACCCGGATCGCAGCGTTGCGTTCGGGTGCGAGCATCCACCGGGCGATCTCAGGCGAGTCGTTGACGGGGATGGTGTTAGGCATAGCGCAGACAGAGGTGAACCCTCCGGCAGCGGCTGCGGCTGTGCCGGTTGCGATGGTTTCCTTGTATCCCTGGCCGGGCTCGCGCAAATGAACATGGATATCGACGAGGCCCGGCGCCACAACGAGGCCCTTCGCGTTGAGCACTTCAGCTTCGGCGTGCTTGATTTTGCCCGGCGCGTCCACTGCGGCGACTTTGCCGTCTGCGAGCAAAAGGTCGCGCTGAGCATCAATGCCGGACGCAGGGTCGATCAGGCGTCCGTTGCGGATGAGAATGGGTTTCATCGAGATTCCTTTCCGCTAAGGGCGCGCGCAACGAGGGCCATGCGAATGGCCATTCCGTGATGGACCTGCTCTTCGACGGCGGACTGCGGGCCGTCGGCGACTTCGCTGGTGATTTCGAGGCCGCGGATCATGGGGCCCGGATGCATAATGAGCGCCCTGGGAGCGTGTGCAGCGATGCTTTCAGCGTTGGCCTGGTAGCGGGACTTGTACTCTTCAAGATCGAGCGAAAGACCCACCAGACGCTCGGCTTGAATGCGCAGCATCATGACCACCTGTGATTTCTCAAGCGCGCGATTGAAGTCGCGTTCGATCTCAATGCCTGGGCCAATCTGTGCGGCGGTATCCGGCAGGAGCGGCTGCGGCCCGCACAGAACTACTCGCGCGCCTAGTTGCGGCAGCAGCAGAGCGTTGGAACGGGCAACGCGGCTGTGAAATATGTCTCCGCAGATCGTAATGGTGACGCCTTTGAGCGTGGTTGGCGAGATGTCTCCAGATTTCTTGAGGCGGCTGAGAATAGTCCGCAGATCGAGCAGCGCTTGCGAAGGATGCTCGTGCATGCCGTCGCCGGCATTCAGAACAGGCAACCCGGTGCTCTGCGCCAGCAGATAGGGCGCTCCAGAGTAGGGGCTGCGCAGGATAATGCACTCCGCTCCGAGCGCGCGCAACGTCAGGCCTGTGTCTTTGAGGGATTCTCCCTTTTCAATACTCGAAGATTTGTCGCTGACCAGCGTAGTGTCGGCGCCGAGCGCCTTGGCGGCGAGCTCGAATGAAGTCCGTGTGCGCGTGCTTGATTCATAAAACAACAGCGCGACCCGTCGCTTGAAGAGCCGTTGCGTGCGTCGCGCAGGGGGTTCCTTCTCAAGCTGATCTGCTGATTTCAGAGTGCGTCCGACGTCATCGAGTGAGAGGCTGGTAATCGAAAGTAGCGATCCCGGATGAACGGCAGTGGTCTCGGCGGCGGAAATGGAAGCGTCTGATCGGGCCTGGATGGCCTTCTTGCGGGGCGAGGCTGCGGGCGCGGATTTCTTTACCGGCATGTTTGCGTTCGTCCTTCGTATCGCGGAACACTTCCGCGAATTCTGGCGGAGGTTGCCGCGTGAGCCTTCAGTCGATGCGTTCGGCGAGGACAACCTGCTCCTCGTTATCGATTTCGCGGAGCTTGACTTCGACGATTTCCGATTCCGTCGTCTGGATTACGCGACCCACAAAGGTCGCCTCGATGGGCAGCTCGCGGTGGCCGCGATCAATCAGAGCCAGAAGCTGCACGCGGCGCGGGCGGCCATGCGCAAACAACGCGTCCAGCGCGGCGCGCGTGGTGCGTCCCGTGTAGAGCACATCGTCGACGAGAATGATGTTTCGCCCGGCAATGTCAAAGCCGAGCGAGCCGGGGGCCACCTTCGGACGGGGGCCTTCGGTGGAAAGATCATCACGGTAGAAGCGAATATCGAGCACGCCCGTATCAATTGGGCGCTTTTCAATCTTGGAGATGAGCGCTGCGAGGCGCTCGGCAAGCGGCAATCCTCGACGGCGGATGCCGACCAGGCCAATTTTGTCGGCCCCGTCGTTCTTCTCAATGATTTCGTGGGCGAGACGCACGAGGGTTCGCTCGATTTCTGAGGCCGACATGAGGCGGCCTTTCTCGCGCAAATGCGGTGCAGCGTGGCTAGCGGACATAATCTGGACTCTTGCCGATGATACTGTGCGGCTTGCCGTCGGGGCAATTAGGGGATTGTCTATGCGCCCCGCCCTCATGCTACCTCGTCGCGTAGAATGGTGCCTCCCCCTGGAGGAG
>DASZAG010000115.1:0-3666 GCA_035945555.1 Acidobacteriaceae bacterium | reverse complement strand
ATTCTCGCGTGCCGCGCCCGGGAGAGAAGCTTTCGGCGCACCTCACGGAAGCGAGGTCCCGTATGTCTTCGGCACGCTGGGAGCGGAACCGAATCACCGGAAGTATGATGCAACCGATCGTCGAATCTCCGGCGAGATGCAGGATTACTGGACCAACTTCGCGAAAACCGGCAACCCGAATGGCAAGAAATTGCCTCGGTGGCCAGAATTCAACCCGACAACCCGCGCTTATCTCGATTTCACGAATGCTGGCCCGGTAGCAAAGGCAGAACTGCGGCGCCAGGCATGCGCTCTCTACCTTGAACAGTTACAGCATCAACTGGGGCAAACGCCGCAGGTGGCTCAGATGTCAAAACAAAGGTAAGCGTGGTTTTCTGGCCGTCTTTGCTTTGGGACCGGAATGTGCAGTGGAGTGACTTGGTTGTGTCCACGATGCCGGGTAGTGGACACGACTAGTTTGTAATGGTCGATTCCGATATAGGGTTTACTTCGTCGATGTACACGAGCTCGTTAAAGACTCTCCCGATGGCCTGATCGAGGCGAATCAGGGTCTGATCGAGGTTTTCATTGGGAAACCGGCGAAGCATGACGTAGACGTGCTTTCCTTCCGCAGCGATGGCAACGGCTCCGGCGCGATCGACATGGCCGATGGTGATCGTTCCCCAAAGAGAGGAAATCGGAGAGGTGATGGAGCTGAGAGGTGTCTGCCCGATCCGTTGCGGGAAGGTCTATGCCGCGTTCTGCCTTGCGGAGGACGAGTCTAGGTCGACGTGCCACGGCAGAAGCTCCTCGATGCGGTTGATGGGATGATCGGCGATACGGCTCAGGACGTAACGCAAGTATGCTTCAGGGTCCAACCCGTTCAATCTGGCCGTCCCGATCAGACTATAAAGAATGGCCGCCCGCTGGCCACCGTTATCAGAGCCGGCGAACAAATAGTTGCGTCGTCCCACGGCGATCGGACGCAGCGCCCTTTCGGCGATGAGGTTGTCGAGTTCGATGCGGCCATCATCGAGATAGCGTGAAAGTGAGTCCCAGAGGCTGAGCGCATAGCGAATGGCGGCTGCCGTCTCCGATTTAGGCGCCAACTGCAGTCTGGAATCTTCCAGCCATCTGCGCATAGACTCAAACAGCGGCCTGGCACGTGCGTTGCGAACCTGGCGCCGTTCTTCGGCGGGACGGCCTCGAATCTCTTCTTCGATCCGGTAGAGAGCCCGGATGCGCTCGACAGCTTCCGTTGCGATCGGTGACTGATGAGCGACCACCAGATCGAAGAACTTGCGGCGGATATGTGCCATGCACGGAGCTTCCTGAATGGCTCCAGTCGCGTACAGCTTGTTGAAGCCGGCGAAGGCGTCAGCCTGAAGAATGCCGCGGAACTTGGCTAGATGCCGCTGGGGATGTTCTCCCTTACGGTCGGGAGAGTAAGAGAACCATACGGCGGGCGGAGCCGTGTCACCGGATGGGCGGCTGTCGCGGACATAGGTCCAAAACCTTGCAATCCTGGTTCTTCCTCTGCCGGGTTCAAGAACAGGCAACGGCGTGTCATCGCCGTGCAGCTTGTCGGTGCTCATCACGTAGCGGCGGAGGGCTTCAACTAACGGGTCCATGAGCTTGCTGGCTTCGCCGACCCAACGCGCCAGAACGGATCGATCCAGATCCACTCCCTCTCGGGCGAAGATCTGAGCCTGTCGATACAAAGGGACATGGTCAGCGTACTTGGACGTAACGACGTGCGCGAGCATGCTGGGACCAGGAAGACCACGGTCGACCGGCCGGGACGGTGCCGCAGCCTGCACCACGGAGCAGCAGCGAGAGCAGCTGAACTTGGGACGCACGTGACGAATGACGACGAAGCTTGCCGGTATGTACTCGAGCATCTCCGAGACATCTTCGCCAAGATGCCGCAGGCTGCCGCCGCAGTCCGGGCAATGCTTCCCGTCCGGAAGATGCGTGTGCACCTCACGGCGAAGATGTTCAGGAAGAGCGCGGCTCTTGCGAACAGAGGATGGTTGCGGTCGGCCAGCGGCAGGTTGCGAGGGTTGCTCTGCCGGATTACAGACACGTTCCTGGTCAATCAAGCCCAAGGATAGCTGCGCATCCGATGCGGTTGACCGTTCCGAACTGGGGCCGTAATGATCTCGTCGCAGCTTAAGAACCATCAGTTCCAAATGCTCGATGCGATCTCTGCACCTGGAGACTGTTGCGCGAAGAGAGCCGCGATCCATCTGGTCCAGATCGCGGTCGCGGCTGCTGCTCATCATTACGCGCAGTATGCCACGATGCACTATTTATGGAGCATAAAAGAATGAGTAACTGAGTGGATAACTAGGCCGATAATCTCAGACCGCCATCGGTGGCGTAAAAGTGCGTGCAGGCCGGCGCCAATCGATGCCCTCGCACAACATCGAAAGCTGCGCTCTGGTCAGAGAAATCGTGCCACTCTCGGCCTGCGGCCATACGAAACGGCCACGGTCCAGTCGCTTCTGAAAAAGACATATCCCCTCGCCATCATGGAACAGAATTTTTATCAGATCTCCTCTGCGGCCACGGAACACATAGATCTCTCCGCTCAGCGGGCTCTGCTCCAGTGAAGTCTGCACCAGACCACTCAGACTCGTCAGTCCGCGACGCATGTCGGTTATACCGGCCACGATCCAGATCCGTCGGTTGGCTGGAATCATCCCCGCAGACTCTCAAGTACCACGCGAATAATCTCTGCACTGATCTGGCCCTCCACACTGACCAGGGCCCGGCCCGGAATCTCAATGTTGAGCGTGAGGTTCGACGACACTGCCATACCAGACTCTTGCTTCGGCTCCTCGCTGACCGAAACCGGCAGCAGTCGCACTGCAGCTCCGCTGTCCACAGCCGGCTCCAGTTGTCCGTTGAGATAGAGCTTGCGCCAGGCAAAGAGTTGGTTCGAGTTCAATCCGTGCTGACGAGCCACGACCGCAACCGAATGAGGCGACCTGAGCGCCTCCTCTACGATCTTCCGCTTCTCCTCGATCGTTCGGAAGATCCGCTTGATCGGTCCGCGACCATCTGGCTCCCGCTCCATGCTGGCTCCCGAAAGGCGGGCCTCAGCCACTGCCCCAATCAAAGCTTCGCTCAACATGTTCAACTGGTACAGACGGCCAGAAAACCACGCTTACGAACATCGGTTCTCGCAGTCATTTTTGTTTCCCGTACCGCTACGACAAGCATGACGGCAATCCTCTCGGCGAAACGTGCTCTTGAGCTCGTAGGTACTTTTTGCGTGTTAACGCGACGTGCACTCCGGAACCGATTCACGTTCTCGAAGGGGAGCCGGTATCGAAGGCGCCATCGTCGAGAAGAGACGCAGGCTCACGGCTTGGCATACACCTTCAAATACAGACCAAAAATGTCGTCGCTATTGTCGCGTGCGAGGCTTGGGTCTGCAACGTAACGGAATCTCATTGTGAATGGTTTACTTGTCGCCTCTTGACCAAGACCACCAATCGGAATGACGCTACTAATATTCCAAACTGCCCCTGCTCCTGATGCCTTGTTGTCTGCATTGGCAATCGCAGCAAACCCATAGTGCTTATAGAGTTCGAGTACAGCTAGCTTAAAAGGTCCCGTGAGTGGTTTATCGGTCCTGTTCTTCACCACTACATTAAGGGACAAGATTTTCGTGCGTTC
>DASZAG010000114.1:0-34254 GCA_035945555.1 Acidobacteriaceae bacterium | reverse complement strand
ATCACGAGGTCGGAAAAGCTGGTGTTTGTGTTCTTATTTGTCGTTGACCCGAAACCGGGGAGCTCGGATAATCCCGGCACTCCGTCAATGGCCTGCGACTGTTGTTTGCTGAGATCGCTTACGAGCAGCGCGCTGGCTCCAGGCTTCAGAGTGGCGATGGTGGAGTAGTCCTGATTATTCAGCACCGGGATGTTGTTGATGCTTGTGCCCTGCAGCGATGTGATCTTCAGTTCCATATTCAGCGTGACGTCGCGGTCTTTTGCGACAAACGGCTTGACCTTGAGTGTGAGCCCGAGGTCCTGATACTGCACCTGCGGGATGGTTTCGCTGAGGCTTGAAGTGAGCGCGGCGGGATTGATGCCGAGGCTGGCAAGCTGGCTTGAAAGTCCTGCGCTGGAAAGGCCGGGAATGCCGAGGCCGCTTCCGGAAAAGTTGGAGTAGCTGGATGTGATGATGGGGTATCGCTCACCGGCCTTTATGGTGGACTCCTGCTTATCGAGCAGTCGCATGGTTACGCGGTCGATGGCGCGCGAGTCCGATGAGTTGAGCGAAAGGTTCCCTGTAATGCTGCTGGTGCTGATTCCGGTAAGCGTGAGCCCGCCGCCGAAGTACGCGAAAGGTTGCGAGAGAATGGACGAGCCGGAGATCTGGCCGCTGGCGAGCAGTGCCAGTGCGATGGCTCCGAGGTCGCCGGGGCGCGCAAGGCCCGACGAAATGATTTGATCTACAAGCGCCTGGTTTTGCGAGATGACGTTGCGCAGTTCTGATGGGATATTGAACACCGCGACCTGCTGCGGCAACTGCACGCCAATATTGCGAGCATTGGTTCTGGCGATGTTGTAGAGGCGAACGTCGATCTGGATAATGCTGTGGCCGTCGAGCATCTCACGCAGGGTGCTATTGAGAACGGCGAGATCAGATTGCGGCGCCCTGACGCTGAGAGTGTGGTGCTCGGGCGAGATAGTGGTTTTGTCTGCCTGAAAAACTTCGCGCACAACGGCGCCAATGTCGGTGAGGTCGGCGTCTGCGAGCCCGGGCAGGTAGACGGTTTCGTACGCGAGCCGCTGAAATTTGTCGCGGTTGGCCTTAGTGTCGGATGCCACGAGGACACGCCTCGGGTCGAGCGGAACAAAGAAGGTGTTGGTGGCGTAGCGCGCCATTTGCGCGGCCTGATCGAAGCTGACGTTGTCGGCGTCGAAGCGGATGGGCTGGCCGATTACGGATTCGTCGATGGCCGGCGTAATTCCATAAGCCTGGAGGACCTGCTGAAGGAGTTCTCCGGCGGGGGCGTGAATATGGAAGCTGTGCGTTCCGGCTGCGGGCGCAAGCGCGACAGGCGGGGCGTAGGAGTTGTCCTGCGGGTAAAGCTCGACCGCGGGAGGTGCAGAGGCATCGGCGATCTCATCAAGATGCTGCGCGAGCATCGGGTTGTTCGGGTCGATGCGGTAGGCAAAGAGCATGTCGGCGCGTGCTTCAGCGGAGTGACCGAGAATGCGGGCCTTTTCCGCAGCCTGAATGAGCGCCGTGGCGTGCTGGCTTATGAGGAGCGCATGCGCTGAGGCGTAGCGGGGATTGCCGGGCTCAAGCTGCGCGGCTTGATTAAAGTCGCTCTCGGCCGTGGAGTAGTCCTTCTTATCGAGAGCGCGCGCACCCGCGAGGTAGAGCCTGCTGGCCTCGGCAACGTCTTTTTGTGACGTGGTGTCCTTCGCGTGGGCGCAGGGCAGCGCCGCGGCGAGTGCCGCGAGAGCGAGCGCGAGCTGAAGGCGACGGGTCATAAATAAGCTATGACGGCGATTGTGCGCCTTCGAGCAGCGCGAGCATAGTGGTGGCGCAGGCATCAGGTTCATGCTGCATGAGCTGTTCGAAGGTATAGTTTCCGGTGGCAACGGCGACTACCGGCAGATTGTTGGCTCGGGCGGCGGCAATGTCGGCGGGGGTGTCGCCCACAATGCAGACGGATGCGTGAGCACCTGCGAGCGAGCGGGCCTGGAGCGCGGCCTGGGCAATCATTTCCGAGCGGGCAAGGCAGCGGTCACTGAATCCGCCAAAGGTGAACCACGAGCGCAGGCCGAGGAACTCGATTTTCAGCCAGCCCACTGATTCAAGATTGCCGGTGGCGATGCCGAGGGTCGCACCCTTGCTGTGCAGATAGCGGAGGGTCTCTTCGACTCCGGGCATCATGTCGATTCTGAATTCGGCATGACGCGCGGCAACGTCATCGCGAATGCGCTGGAGGATATTCTCAAAGTGCGGCTGCCAGTGCTGGTCGTCAAGGCTGGAGGCGCGGAAGGCGTCGCGCAGGATGCCGGGATCAGTGTTTCCGCTGAGAACTACCCCATTCAGGTCCAGTTCGCGCCCAAGAACGGCGTGCACGCTCGAATAGAAGGCATCGACGTGAATGCGGTCGCGGCAGCGCAGCAGCGTGCCGTCTATATCAAAAAGATATGCGTCGTGTTCATCCCAGCGGAAACCGCTGCGCTGGAAGACGGCAGACTGGGTATGTGCGGATGCCACTCGGTCGATAGCCCTCTCTTAAAGAATAAGGCAGGCCGAGCATCGCTGGGCGAATTGCGGCGCTAGCGCACGGCCTGTCTTACTTCAAATACAGGACGTTCGCTTCGGCTGGGGCGCTTGAGCGCACGGCGGATTTGTGACGGATCAATGTTCAACTCGGCAATGGTGCGGCTGAGCGTATTGCGGTGCATGCCGAGCTCCTTTGCGGCCTTGCACTGGTTGCCTCTATGGTGAGCCAGCACCTCAATGAGAAAGCGCTTCTTGAATTCGCGCACTGCCTCGTCGTAGGTTATGCCACCAGAGTGCATTTGGGTCACCAGGCTGTCCAGTTCACGCTTCACGTCATTCCTCTTTCTTATGCGCGGGTTGATCCCGCTTTTGCGGCCGTCCAGAATATCGCAGCCGTGGGTTTGAGCCATTGTGGTTCGGAGCCGCGGATAATGCCGACTCCCTTACGAATCCTCTGCTCCAGGCTCGCCGGAGCTTCGATCGAGACATGGTGGGCCGCTGTTAAAAAACATGGTGCAAAACGCGAGTGACGGAACCATGATGCCTGAGGGAAGAAGGCCGCGATGACCAGCACGGCGATGGTAACGAGCACGAATCCCTTGATGATACCGAAGAGTGCGCCGAACAACCGGTCCGCCCAGCCGAGACCTATGGAATGTACCGACCATCGAATCACCCTTCCCGCAATCCCGGCCAGGAGCATAATCCCCAGCGCGATTAGCAGAAATGATACAGCTTCAGCCGCTGGACGCGAGTGAATAAAATGCGCCAGCCATGGAAGCAGCCTTTGGTAGTTCCAGCTGGCAAGCACCAGACCGAGTATGAGGCCGGCCAGCGAGAAAACTTCCAGAAAAAACCCGTTCTTTGCCGCGGTAAGGACTGATACCAGGACGACGAGAACAATCAGCCAGTCGATCAGAGCCATCCGCGATTCCTACAATGACAACGAGGCGCCGGTAAGCAGCCGGAATGCCTCGAGGTACTTTTCCTGGGTGCGTGAGACCACATCGGCCGGCAGAGCGGGCGCGGGCGCCTGCTTGTTCCAGCGGATGTTCTCAAGGTAATCACGCACAAACTGTTTATCGAACGAGGGTTGCGCACCGCCGGGTTTGTACTGATCGCGCGGCCAGAAGCGCGAGGAATCCGGCGTAAGCACTTCGTCGGCCAGAATGATGCCCTCGGCTGCGGAGCCAAATTCAAACTTGGTGTCGGCCAGGATGACGCCACGCTGCTCGGCGTAATCAGAAGCCTTTTTGTAGATTGCCAGCGTCAGTTCGCGGAGCCGTTCGGCGTTGTGCGCGCCCACGCGAGCGACCATCTCGTCGAAGGAGATGTTGATGTCGTGTTCCCCGTCGAGACTCTTGCTGGCCGGCGTAAAGATCGGCTGGGGCAGCTTGTCGGATTCGCGCAGTCCAGCCGGAAGGCCGATGCCGCAAACGGAGCCCGTGGCCTGGTAGTCCTTCCATCCGGAGCCGGAAAGATAGCCGCGCACGACGCACTCGACCGGAAACATTTGCGCGCGCTTCACCAGCATGGAACGGCCTTCGAGTTCGTCGTGGTGCTCGGCCAGCTCGTCGGGATATTTGTTTACATCCGCGGTGATGAGGTGGTTGGGAACAACGTCGCGCAGGAAATTGAACCAGAAGAGCGAGAGCTGCGTGAGTACTTTGCCTTTACCGGGAATTCCGGTAGCCAGCACGTGATCGAATGCCGAGATGCGGTCCGTCGCGACCAGCAGCAACTGATCGCCGATCGAATAAATGTCGCGGACCTTTCCGCGCGCATAGAGCGTGAGGGGCGGTAGCTCGGTTTGAATGAGTGCGGGCAAAGCGGATTGACCTTTGGAGGAATGTGGCTGAATTCCGATTCTGAATTGCTCGGCGTGGTTTGTCAATCATTGGAAATTTGGAACGGTAAAACTATTGCCTGCCGCGCAGTATCGACGCCACCACTCGCGGATTGCGTCTTCCGTGGAGCACGGCGACAATCCACACCGGACTCGTTGGTGCATAAGCGATGAGGTATTCGCGCACGACATAAAAGCGCAGAGGGCGCGACGTTAGAACGGGCCGGATTTGACCAGACAAAGGAAACAGCGCAAGTGTGCTTATTGCGTCAAGAATGTCGTCAACCAAACGGTCCGCGGCTGCTGGATTGTCGCGAGCGATGTATCCGCGGATGTTATCGAGATCGTCATACGCGCCTGGATGAAGCGCATACCGGGTCATGCGGAGCGTTTGCGCTCGGCTTCTGTATTTGCTTTGAGGCGGCCACGAGCCTCCTCGCCATCCACCGGCTCGACTCTTCCGTTCACGATGTCGTCATAGCGGCTGTCGAGCATGTCGCGCACCTGCGCCAGTTCACTCAGATAGCCTGCGAGCGCATCCTCGATCAGTTCATCCGCGGGTCGGCCGGTCTCCGAGACTAACCGGTTAATCTGAGACTCTATTTCTGGATTGCTGACGTGAAGATCCATAGACTTCAGGTTAGGAAGCACGCGAACCGGTGTCAAGCAGTATCCATCAATGCTTCTCCGCAAGCAGAGCTTTCACTGCTTCCTTGTAGGTCCAGTCGGCGGGCACGGGCTCGAAGTCGCTTTCGGTTTCCGTTGTGTCGATGGTGAGCGAATGGAACATCAGGATGGTGCCTCGGAGACCCAGGCGCATCAGGTTCTGCTCCCAGTGGTCCATGCCCACATCCTGCTGTTCGACGTAGATCGTCCCGCCCTTGAAGAGCTTGCCAAAAATGCCCCACCCGAATTCGACGTCGGCGATCAGATGCACATTGAGCCGCACCATGCGCTCCTGCTTTTGGTCGATCCATAGTTCGCCAGCCATGCCGTGCAAGACCTCGGCCTGACGGTCGGGCGGATTGAAGTTGGGGTTCGGCTTCATGCTCAGGCGGTAGCAGGGGCCGCTCGGGCTGTCCACGATGCCCTCGAACTGGTAGACGAAGGCCGTGGGCAGCAGACGGATCATTTCATTGGCGCGGTTGGCGTCGGCTTGCTCGCGCTTCCGGCGATGCTCCTGTATAGCGGGGTTGGCGAGGAGCGTTTCAAGCCGCTGGATTTCTCTGGCGTCGATATCGGGCGGGAGGGGCTTGTCTCCAATGGCAATCAGGCGGGCGACATCGCCATCTTTGGTCTCAATAATTTCCTTAGTAGTGATTCGGCCGTTGTCCACCTTGCGCAGCGTGTAGCGAAAGGGATGCTGGTCACGCGCGGTTAGCTCATTGTGAGATGCTCGCGCGACGGCCTCTTGCGGCGTAACGTTCTCGGCGCGGGTGAGCACAGGCAAAACAAAGAAGAGAAGGAATGCCGCGATTGCGGCCCGCCGGGACTGAAGATTCATCCGTTCCTTTCGATGCAGCTAACAAACTAAGCCTGTGACATTTAGACGCGACTTGAGTATCGGAGGTTTGGCGATGGAAGGCAAACTTTGACTTCGCTGCTGACACGAAGGTGATGAACTTTATACAATTTGTCTCATGAAACCCGCCGTGCCCTCCAGCCGCCTTGTTATTGCCGCCGCGCTATTGATTCCGTCGCTCGTTTGCGCGCAGGAGAACCGTCGCGGACGCAAATACAAGCCTCCGCCACCCACGTCGGCTATTACCGTGACGGTAACGAAGGCTTTCGACGGCAAGCCGTTGGAGAATGCCGCTGTCGTCTTCCATCCCATTAACGACAAGGGCAAGGACGAAGGCGGCATGGAGCTGAAGACAGACGAGAACGGCAAGGCGTCACTCAACCTGATTCCCATTGGCGACACGCTGCTGCTGCAGGTGATCGCGCAGGGGTATCAGACGTTCGGGAATGAGTATGCGATCAAAACTGCGAGCAAAGACATTGCGGTGAAGATGCGATATCCCGCGAAGCAGTATTCGATCTACCAGAAGCATTCGGACGCGCAGGTTGGCGGCCCCAAGACCGAAGAAAAGCGCGCCAAGCCCACGAATGAGCCACCGGGAACGACGGAGTAGGGGATAGGGTATAGCGAACAGGGTGTAGGGATTCAGCGGGCCTGCTAAACCCTACACCCTACACCCTACACCCTGTCCTTCAATCCAGCCTGTATTTCGTTTCCGCCAGATGATACAGCGGGCGCCACACCAGGCGGTTGATGGTCACCACTATCAGCGCCATGATGATGGTCGCGAGCAGCAGCGTGGGAAAGTCTCCACGAGCGCTGGCCGCGCTGATTTGCGCGCCGAGACCGGTGGTCACCATCGTCTTGTCTTTCAGTTGGAAATACTCCGCGACAATTGAAGCGTTCCATGCGCCGCCTGAAGCGGTCACCAGTCCGGTGATGAGGAAGGGAAAGATTCCCGGCAGGATGACGGTAGTCCAGCGTTGCAGGCTGGAGAAGCGAAACAGATTCGAGACTTCCTTCAGGTCTGAAGGAATAGCCATGGCCCCCGCGATCACGTTGAACAGGATGTACCACTGAATGCCGAGGATCATCAGCGCGACGGAGCCCACCCCGATGCCAACGCCGATGTTCATAAGGCCCAGCAGAATGACAGGAAACAGCGCGGTCGCCGGAAATGACGCTGCGATCTGCGCCAGCGGCTGCGCAATGTTCGCAAGCCGGGGGTTGAATCCAATAGCCACACCCACGGGAATGGTCCAGAGCGAAGCAAGCAGCAACGCCACATTCACCCGCAGGAGCGTGGCGCCCGCGCCTTCAAAGAGCGAGAGCAGCTCGTGACGGTGAATTTCCCGCAACAGCAGCGTAGCGTGGAAAGCCGCGAAGATGACCGCTGCGGCTGCTGCGAAGCTGGCAACGGCGGCGATGAGCGTGGTGGAGCGTCGAGATCTGCGGCGGGCTTCTTTTCGGACGATGTGGTGCTCGTGGCGCGCGGCGACGAAGCGGTAGATGCTCTCACTGGCGGGGGTGAAAATGCGGCGCTGCATAAGTCCGATCACATTGGAGTTGCGGATCATATGCAGAATCGGCGACTGGATGCGATCAGCGCTCTCGACGTTTTCAAACTTGAATTTGTCTGACCATGCAATCAGCGGCCGCCATAGCAGCTGATCGGTGAGCACAATGATCAGCACCATGGTGATAAGCCCGTAGACCATGGCCTGCGTGTCCCCGTTGGAGGCGGCGGTTTGGAGATACGACCCGAGGCCGGGCAGGCGGAAGTTGCGGCTGCCGACAGGGAACATTTCGCAGACGATAAGAAAGAACCATCCGTTGGCGACCGAAACCATCGAGTTCCAGACAAGGCCAATGGTGGCGTAAGGCAGCTCAAGCTGGAAAAGGCGCTGGAGCGGAGAGAAGCGGTTGATGGCCGCCGCTTCATGCAATTCGCGCGGAATGGACTTGAGCGAGGTGTAGAAGCTGAAGGCCATGTTCCAGACTTCACCGGTAAAGATGAGCAGGATCGCCCCAAGCTCAATGCCGATTTGCCGCGAAGGGAAGAGCGACATCATGGCCAGCATGACTCCGGGCAGAAAGCTGAGCACCGGAATGGACTGCAGGATGTCGAGTGTGGCGATCAGCAGGGCTTCCATGCGCTTGTTGTAGGCCGCGATGTAGCCGTAGCCGATGGCGAAGACCAGGCTCAGGATGTACGCGATGAAAATCCGCGCTGTGGAGTAGAAGGCGTAGAGCGGCAGGTGTGATGGTGAACGCTGGATCGCTACTTCAGGTATGGCTGTGCTGAACCAGAATTTGCCGATCCAGAGGATTGCATAGAACCCGGCCAGCAACGCCGCTGCCACGCCGAGGTCAATGAAGAACGGCCAGGTGCGCTCGCCAATGAACTCGCGCGAGAAGGTGTTGCGGCCGCTCACTCCCAGTCCTCCACAGCTTTCGTGGACTCCTCGATTTCCGGCAGAATGAAGCGGCGGCGCGCGGCGTCAAAGTCAAACAGTTCGGCGTAGCGGCCCCAGTTGATAGCGGTTTCGAGCTGACGTTGGGTTTCTTCTTCGCTGAACTGCTCGTCGAGCATATCGAGAAAGAACTCTTCAGGAACCGTGTGGTCGGTCTTGTTGTCGAGCGCGCGGGTGATCTGGCGCAGCAGCAGGACGTGCTCGGTGGCGGCGCCGCGGAAAAGCTCCTTTTGCCGGAGGATTTCAGACTCGGCGTATTCGCGTCCGGCGGGGGTAATGACGGCGTCGCCTTCTTCCACGCGCAGAAAGCCGAGCAACGTGGCGGCATCCACAATGGGCAGCAGGTCGTCGATCTCGAAGGCCAGCTCATCGGCGAGTTTGTAAATATCGGCGCGGCCTGCGGTGTCCTTGCCGGTAAGGTCAATCAACAGCTCGAGTAATCCGGCGATGCCGCCGGGGCGCGCGTGAGGAAGCATTTCATAGCGCATCTGGCGCTGGTCGCGAACCTTGCGTCCCGGCGTGAGCGTGGGCATGGCTGGTGTTACGTCCGGTCGCGTAAGGACCTTGTAAATGTAGTCGACGAGCTGGGTGAAGGCTGGTCCTTTACGGTCGCGCGGGTGGGGCAGGGCAGTCACTTTGAAGTCGGTGCGAACGTGGCCGGGGTTGCGGCCCAGCACGATGATGCGGTCCGCCAGTAGCACGGCTTCCTCGATGTTGTGGGTCACCAGGAAGATGGACTGCGTGGGAATTGTCTTCTTTTGCCACAGTTCCAAAAGCTCACTGCGAAGATTCTCGGCGGTGAGCACGTCGAGGGCGGAAAACGGCTCGTCCATGAAGAGGACTTCGGGCTCGACAACCAGCGCCCGGGCAAAGCCAACACGCTGCCGCATTCCACCGGAGAGTTCTTTTGGGTAGGCGGCTTCAAAACCATCCAGACCTACAGTGTCGAGGATCTTGAGGCTGCGCTGGCGACGCTCCTGTGGGGCCATGCCGCGCGCCTTGAGCGGAGCTTCGACGTTCTCAAGAACGGTGAGCCATGGGAACAGGGCGAAGCTTTGGAAGACGATGGAAACATTGATCTGGACGCGGGAAATGGGTTTGCCGTGCCAGAAGACGTCGCCTGCGGAGGGTTGCGACAGGCCCGAAAGCATTCGCAGCAGGGTGGATTTTCCTGAACCGGATGGGCCGAGCAGAGCAACGATTTCGCCGGGGAAGATGGACAGGTCAGTAGGCGAGATGACCTGGATGCGGTTCTCGCTTGGCTGCGAGTAGAACTTCTCCACCTGCTGTGCGCGAATGATTGGTTCGCTCATGGCAAATAATCCCCAAAATAATCCGTGCGGGCAAACGGGTGACGGGCCGCAGTGAGGCGCGCATCCGGTACCGTGCTGTTTCCATGTTCAGGATTGAGGGAATGCAAGCATCCCCTCTGGCAAGCGTATCATCTGTAGAAACAGATTTTTGTTTATCGGGTCGTTTTGTCCTATAGTGATTAGAACTTCCCTGTAGCGCTTAGAACTTCCGGGGCTGCGCCGCAATCATTTGCCTTCTGGTCCCTATCCAACGAATACGAAAGAGTGCGAACGAGCGAATGCAAGACACTTCAGCGAAGCCTAAGGTGCTAGTTGCGGACGACGAGCGGGTCATTGCCGATACGCTCGCCATTATTTTGAACCAGAGCGGGTTCGATGCCAAAGCTGTTTATTCAGGCGAGGCGGCGGTTGAAACATGCGAGTCGTGGCGTCCGAATATGCTTATCAGCGATGTCATCATGGCCGACCTGAACGGCATTGAGGCGGCGATCAGGATTCGGGCGAAGTTGCCCTCGTGCAAAATCCTGCTGTTTTCGGGTCAGGCGGCCACTGCGGACCTGTTGGATAAAGCCGCGCGTGCAGGCCACCAGTTTGAGATTCTCGCCAAGCCTGTGCATCCGCAGGACCTGCTTGCGAAGCTAAGGGGATAGGGAAAAGGGTATAGGGTATAGTTCTTGCGCGTTCGCGCCAGTATTTCTATACCCTACACGCTATCCCCTACACCCTACACATTTCTTCTACCTTCCATCGCCCTGGTCATCGTCACTTCATCCGCATATTCAATATCGCTGCCCGCGGGCACTCCTGTCGCGATGCGGCTGATGCGCGTGCCTCCGCTGCGCAGCAGGTCGGCGAGATAGTGTGCAGTGGCCTCGCCTTCCACAGTGGGCGAAGTGGCAAGGATCACCTCATCGATATCGCCTCTTTCGACGCGCGCCTGAAGGTTGCGAATGCGCAGGTGCTCAGGGCCTACGCCGTGGAGCGGTGAAAGCGTGCCATGCAGCACATGGTAGACGCCGTTGTAGTGGGTCTTCTCAATTGTGCCTATGTTGGTCGGCTCTTCGACCACGCACACCAGTCGCTGATTGCGCGTGGGGCTGGCGCAGTAAAGGCAGGGGTCAACGTCGGTAATGTTGTTGCAGATGGAGCACAGCCGCAGCCGCGCCTTGACCTCGCGCACGGCTTCGGCCAGGGAGTCGGCGTCTTCCGTGCTGGAGCGCAGAATGTGAAAGGCGAGCCGCTGCGCGCTCTTGGTCCCTATGCCGGGCAGCTTGCGCAGCTCCTCAATGAGCCGCGCCATGGGTTCGGCGAATCGCGACAAAGCAGGAGTCTCCTGAAAACAAGACTATAGCGTGTTGTAGACGGATGTGAGGAACATCTCTGACGTGATCTCGCCTTGCGACCACTGGGCGTCGAGGTCAGAGGCGGGGTGGGAATCGAGTACCTGCTGTAGCGTTTGCCCGGAAATCTTCAGCTTCTCCACGCGGTTGGCCACCGTCGCCAGCATTCCGCGGTAGCCCGAGAGATTTCCCTTGCTACCTACCGCGCCGTGGCTGGGAATAATTTTGCTGCGGTCATCGGCGAGCTCGAGCACCTGGTCCACGCCCTGGATCATGCCGTTGATGGTGCCGCCCGAGCCGCTATCGATGAGGGGATAGCCGCCATTGTGCCAAAGTTCACCCGCGTGGATGACATTGGCACGGTTGAAGTGAATGAAAATATCGGAGTCGCTGCTGGCGTTCGGGGCATGGACGAGCTCCAGTTCCTCGTTGTTCCAGTAAAGCTTCTGGCCGTCAATAAAAGTTACGGAGGGCAGGGCGCTGGCCGCCGCGGGCGGCAGTTCGAGATTAAATATGGGAATCTTCTGCGGGGTGGAGAGTCGCGTGCGCACGTTCTCCTGCGCAATGATGAAGGCCCCGGCGGCATTGAGCGCGGCATTGCCGTCAGTATGGTCAAAAAGCCAGCTTGTATTGATGAGCAGCTTGAGGGGATGGGGGCCGAGGTTGTGAAGCGTCTGGAGCAGATGAGGCACCCCGGTGGCCATGCCGGAGTCGACAAGCAACTGGCCGTCCGGCCCCTTCAGCACGACGACGTTGGCTCCCACGCTTTGGAGCAGGATCACGGTGTCCGTGACCTTTGTAGTCTTGATTGGGGCATTCGCCGCCGCTGTGCGCATCGAGTTGAGCAGCGATTCCTTGACCTGCTGTGTTTTTGGCGCAGACGGAGCGGGCTGTGTCGATTGCGGTACGGAGTTCGGCTGCTGTTTGGGCTGCGGTTGGGGTGGAGGAACATTTTTCTGTTGGGCAAGGATGAGTGGACTGCGCAGCGAGAATGTGGACGCCGCCACTATTGCCGAATCTGCCAGAAAAGTTCGTCGCGTGATCATTTGTTGCTGCCGGGTTGGATGCAGTTCGTGACCTAGAATAGCCCCGGCGGAAGGTTAAGGCCGCCGAGCATGCCTTGCATGCTGGACTTCAAAAGCTCTTCGGCGCGCCGGCCTGCTTCGTTGAATGCGGCGGCGATCAGGTCTTCGAGCATTTCCACGTCGGCAGTGGACCCGCTGAGGCTTGCCACTGCCGAGGGGTCAATGGTGACCTTGAGGATTTCCTTCTTGCCGTTCATCTTCACGGTCACGGCGCCCCCGCCCGATGAGGCCTCCACCACGCTCTGACTCAGCTTCTGCTGCATCTGCTCCTGCATCTGCTTGGCCTGGCCGAGCATTTCCTGAAGTTTGAATGGGTCCACGGTATTGCTCCTATTTCTTGTCCCTTAAATCGAGAACACTGCGCACCTCGGCCTGGAAGAGGTCCTGCGCCTGTTTGACCAGCGGATGATCCAACGCGGCGGATTGAATGCTTCCCGCCGAGGGGCGGTTGGGTGCAGAAGCGCCTTCCGATTGCGGTGCGGCTTCGCCGGGAACGAATGTGAGCTTGCGTGTGACTCCGATGGAGCGCAGCGCGTCACGGCAAATTCGCTCTGCTTCAGCATTCATGGTGAGACTCAGCATCGTCTTGCGAATGCCCACTTCCACTTCAATGCCAGCGCCCTTCGCGCTCCATCTTCCATTGGCAAGCAGCACGGCAGCGGAATTATGCCCGGCGGAGTCAAGAGCGGTGGTCACGGCATCGCGCATGCGGTCGAGGTCTGTTTCGGGTTCGGCGGCAGCGGCGAGATCGACCGCCCGTTCCCGCGCGAGAGCAAGTGAGCCGTCAGTCGCCTCAGTAACGACTTCGACAGCCGCTGCTGGTACCTTGACCGAAGGCGCAGCGGCGGCGCGCGATGCTGTTTCGATCGGTGTGAGCGCCCGTGGCGTTGGCGCCGCCGCCGCCGCTGCTGCAGGGGCGGCGACCTCGCCGGTGATCTTGCGGTTGCGGTCCGCCTCAAACGGCGAGAAGGCTGGCTTTGGCGGTTCTGATTTCGAAGAGGCAGGTGCCGCGGTCCTGGAGACCGTGCCCTGGCTCGCACTCCGCGTTGGCGCGGCGGGCGCAGGCCTGCCGGCAGAAGATGCGGGGAACTTGCTCAGCAACTCCTCCACCGGCAGCAGGCGGCCCAGGTGCACAAGCTTGATGAGCCCAAGCTCAAGGTGGAAGCGCTGCTCCTGGCGGTAGTTCAGCTCATCGAATGTGCGCAGCATGATCTGCAGAAAGCGCGTGAGGTCTTCTTCAGAGAACAACGCAGCGGATCGGGCGGCGCGAGCGCGCTCGTCAGGCGAAATTTGCAGCAGTTCGGAGCTTTCTCCGTCGATTCGCGCCATCAGCGTATTGCGCAGGTAGTGCACAAATTGGCGGGCAAGCTGCGAAGCGCTGTTTCCGGCATTAAGCAGGCGGTTGATTTCCTCAATTACCGTCGCGCTCTGGCCTTCGCCGATCGCTTCCATAAGCCGCTCAAAGACAGCATTCGGAACCGTGCCCATCAGTTCGCGGACCTGCTCGGCGTCAAGCGTGGGCCGGTCATTCTCGCGGGGCGCCGAGGCGATCGCCTGGTCCATGATCGAGAGCGCGTCACGCATCGATCCGTCGCCGGCCTCGGCAAGCTGCGCGAGGGCGGCATCCTCAGCGGAAATATCTTCTTTGGCGGCAATGTCACGGAGCTGCGCCAGAATGTCGTCGAACTTTACGGCGTGGAAGCTGAAGTGCTGGCAGCGCGAGCGGATGGTCTGCGGAATGTCCTCGGGCTGCGTGGTGGCCATCATGAAGACGATGTGCTCAGGCGGCTCCTCCAGTGTTTTTAGCAGTGCGTTGAAGGCGGCGTCGGTGATCTGGTGCGCTTCGTCGAGAATGTAGATCTTGAAGCGGTCGCGTGCGGGCCGGTAGCGAGCGGCATCGCGCAGCTCGCGGATTTCATCGATGCCGCGGTTGGTAGCCGCATCGATTTCAATCACATCAACGGCATTTCCGGCGCGAATCTCCGTGCAGGAGTCGCACACGCCGCAGGGCTCAGGGGTGGGCCGCTCAGCTGTCCCAATAGTGGTTCGACAATTGAGAGCCATGGCCAGGATGCGCGCGATGGTGGTCTTCCCAATGCCGCGATGGCCGGAGAAGATGTAGCCGTGCGCCACGCGATCCTGCGCCAGCGCATTAAGCAGCGTGCGGGTCACGTGGTCCTGTCCAATAACGTCAGAAAAACGCTGCGGGCGGTATTTGCGAGCTAAGACCTGGTAAGCCATGCGAAAACTTGATTGTATCGGGAGTGAGGGCGCGATGCAGCGGCTCAATGACTACGACGCGAAAGCTCAACGATCCAGTCCGATTTCCGCAGACTTGCGGGCAGCAGAGTTGAGAGCGGTTTATCGAACGTGGCTAGTTTGGACCGATGATGAATCGCAAGACCCAGCAGATATGCGTCCGTCACTTGCTTGTGGCCAGTCAAGTCTGGCCGAAGGTATGCAGCCGCATCAGCAAAGCTGATGTTGTCGCGCCAAAATTCGTGCGACGAGCGCTGCGTGTTTTCTTCGAGCAACGCCACTGCTTCAGAAAGCTTCACCGCCCTGCTTGAAAATGCCGGGTTCGAAACGATCCTGACGAAGGCAGCTTGAGTGAACGGACAGGTGGCCCAGCCCTTCTTCTCGTTTTCACCGAACCATTGCCGGGCGGCATCATGATCATCATGACCCTCCCAGAGAAGTGCCACGAGCACGTTTACATCGAGCAGAATGGCAGCCACTATCGTACCTTTTCGACGTCTTGTTCGCTGTCCAGGTCGCGTACCCGCTGGGCATTCACGCGAGTAGCACCTGTGGAGACCGAAAACACTCTCAGGCCGTTTTCCACGTGGGTTGGAGCTGGTCGCGATGCTCCACGCCGTATGAGTTCTGACGCAGCCCGGCCGCGGCTCATCGGGCGGTCTTGAGCGAACTGATCCAGAAATTGCAGTGCGTCATCATCGAGATTGATTGTCACCCGCATATGATCATTGTCGCCGAAAGTGACATTTGATGTCAATGGTCGAAAAACGCATCATTCTAATCATCTGCTGCGATCAGTCGCTCCTCGCATTCATTCGCCTTCTTCGCGGTCTTCAGCCTGCGCTGCAGTTCCTCGGGCGAATACATGGATTTTCTGCACGTCGCCGCTCCGCAGTTGCAAAGGGCTTCGTCCTCATCCCCGTCGTAGAGGTTGTAGTCGTAGGTAAGCTCTTCGCCGGGGGCGATGTCGCGGACAGCCTTGATCCACACATGCCCGCGAACCTCGCCCGTTTCGCAGTTGGGGTCGCAGGAATGGTTGATGAACATGGCGATGCCGTGTCCGTCGATCACGCGCGAGCCGTCACCTACTCCGAACAGATAGGTGGTGGGAGAGTGCTCGTATTTGGCGTCGGCCTCTTCTTTGCTGATGCGCGGGCCGGTATATTCAACAACGCGCTTACCTTTGCGAATGGACTCGGTCGTGTAGCATCCGGCTGCATGGATGGCGGAGGAGCGAATAATAAGAGGCATAGGTTACTCGGCGAGTATAGCAATCTATTTTGTAGATGCCTTTTCGCCGTGCACTACCGTCTAAACTGGAAGAGATGCGCCTTCGCTTCGCAGTTGCCGCGATCTGCCTTACAAGCCTCTGCGCCCTTGCGCAAAAGCAGCCGGATCCCTACGCACCACCTCCACCGCCGCCCAGCGCGCCATCCACCCAGCCCGATCGAAACTGCAACTTCAAAGCGACAAAGGGCGATAAGGGGAAGTGGAGTTCCACAAGCAATTGTGAAGGGTCAACTCCTGACCAGAAGACTCCCCCTCTCGTGCCAGACAACAAGTCCGCCCAGCAGCAGCAGACACCCGCGCAGGCAAATCCGTTCCCCGAGGCGGAATCGAAAAAGGCGCAGGATGCCGCAAACGGCGCATCTTCAAAGCCGGCGCAGGGAGTCTCATCGAGTCATGTGGACGTGGATCGACTCGACGCGCCCGCCGGCAGTGCCAGCCGCATATCCAACGGCGACGGGGGATACATCCACGACCCGACGCTCGCGAAGCACGACGAGAAAGTCGGCGGATTTTACCTTCAGAACGGCGACTACAAGGGCGCGTATGACCGTTTTCTGGAGGCGACCCGCGTCGCTCCCGAAGACGGCGATGCAGTTTTTGGACTGGCGCAGGCCGCCCAGGGTATGCATCGCAACGACGAAGCAGCGACGAACTACAGCGTCTATCTCGACGCTTTCCCGAAAGGCAAAAAAGCGAAAGATGCGCGCAAGGCTCTTGCGGAGCTGGACTCTGCCCGGAAGAAATAAATTACGGGAAAAATCTCAGGTACCAGTCGATAATTGGCTGCCCATAGAACGCAGCGCAGATCGCCGCTCCGCAGAGGAATGAGCCAAAGGGCAGCGCAACGGCGGCGTTCAGCCTGCGTTGCGCCACGCTCAGTCCCACACCATAGATGGCGGCAGCAACGGTTCCAAGAAAAAGCGTCAGCAGCGCCGGGCCCGGGCCGAGCCACGCCGCTACCATGGCCATCAGTTTGGCGTCACCCGCGCCCATACCCTGGCGGCGGCGCAGCAGCCAGTAGGCAGCCGCAACCGCAAGCAGCAGTCCGCCGAAGGTCACAGCCCAGGCCATCGAAAGAAACGCGCAGCGTGCCCACTGGCTGCAAATTGCGCCGGAGTAGACAATGCCCAGCACAATTCCAGGAATTGTGAAAGCGTCGGGCAGGCGAAGTGTCTCCGCGTCCATGGCGGCAAGGCCAAGCAGAAGAAAACTCAGCACGGCCATGCCCAGCGCTTGCAGGGAAAATCCATACCGCAGCCAGCACAGCAGCCACAATGCTGCGTTCACCAACTCGATGGCCGGATAACGCCATGCGATCGGCATGCGGCAGGCGCGGCATCGTGCCCGCAGCACCATGAAGCTGAGCACCGGAACGTTGTCGCGGGCGGCGATGGGCGCTCCGCAGCGCGGACAGCGCGAACGCGGCCGAACAATCGATTCGTGCCGCGGCAGGCGCGCAATGCAAACGTTCAGAAAACTGCCGAACACCAAACCGAGAACGACGATGATGACAACTGCTAATGCTTCCATGGGTTCCAGAAATTTCTGAAGACTGCTTTCTGCGGAAGTATATCCGTGCGCGTTCCGAACGATTACGTGCACTCCGTTAAAGTGGAGCTATGGCGGACAATACCAAACCAGAAGTCGCGGCGAGCTTTGCCCAGGCGGTTGATATTATGCACCGGCTGCGCGCCCCGGGCGGCTGCCCATGGGACCGCGAGCAGAGCTTTGACTCTATTCGTAAATACACGCTTGAGGAAACCTACGAGGTCCTCGACGCGATTGAACGGCGCGACTGGCCGGATCTAAAGGACGAACTTGGAGACCTGCTCCTTCAGGTGCTCTTCTATGCGGAAATAGCGACAGAGGCGGGCTATTTCTCCATCTCTGACGTTACTGAAGGGCTCAGTCGCAAACTGGTGCGGCGTCATCCGCATGTGTTTGGCGAGGAAGCCGCGGCTGAGGCAGGGAACTCGGCTGCGGGGCTGGATGTGGATGGCATTGATGCGGCGCAGGTGCTCCGCAATTGGGACGAGATCAAAAAGCGCGAGCGAGTCGTTCGGCGCGAACCCGAGGGGCGTCTCGGGTCCGTTCCCCGTTCGCTGCCCGCTCTGGCCGAGGCCGCTAAGGTCGGCTCAAGAGCTGCAAAATCGGGCTTTGATTGGCCGGACATTTCAGGCTTGATGGGCAAGCTGCGCGAAGAAACCGAAGAGCTTGAGGCGGAAATAGCAGCTGGAGCGGAAGCCCACAAACGGGCAGAGCAGGAGCTTGGGGATCTTCTGTTTACTGCGGTAAACCTCGCCCGCCACTTGAAGGTTGATCCGGAACTCGCCCTGCGCGATACCAACGCTCGTTTCCGCAGTAGATTCAGTGAAATGGAAGCGCAGGCGGAGAAGCCCTTGGAGGAACTTTCTCCCGACGAGCTTGAGGCTCTATGGGCAAGAGCTAAGCGTCGCGAACGCGAGGGCTAACTGGCCCCGGTCGGCGCACAGGGCAGTTCTGGTGTATCCTCGGTTGGTTCGAAGATTCCACTTTTTTGGCCCAGACAACACCATCTTCAACGAGCGACCTCTCAGCATGTAACACCACCGGTGATTCATGAGAATTGATGCAATTTACCTTCGCGAACTGCAAATTCCCCTCGTTCAACCCTTTGAAACCAGTTTTGGAGTTACGACGAACCGGCGCGTCATGCTGATTGAACTGCGTGCCGAGGGGCTGATTGGGTGGGGCGAGTGTGTAGCCGGCGAGCACCCCTATTATTCCGAGGAATCCATCGACTCCGCCTGGCAGGTGAGCCTGCAGGAACTTGCGCCCGCGCTGGCGGCCGCAGAGCCCGAGCATGGAGGAAAGTGCCCCAGCATCTTCAAGAAGGTTCGTGGCAATCGCATGGCGAAGGCCGCTCTGGAAAACGCGGTGTGGGATCTCGAAGCCCAGATGCGCGGCGTTCCCCTGGCGGAGCTTCTGGGCGGCGTCCGCGAGATGATTCCGTGCGGCGTGTCTATCGGCATTCAACCTACGATGGAGCGGCAGTTGGCCGAAGTTGAAAAGGAACTCGCCGCTGGCTACCAACGCATCAAGCTCAAGTGTCGTCCCGGCTGGGATGTGAAAGTTTTTGAGGCGGTGCGCAAGCGCTGGCCTGACATTATGCTGAGTTGCGATGCGAACTCGGCCTATCGCCTGAACGACTCCGACTACATCGTCAGCTGGGACCACTTCAACCTGCTCATGATCGAGCAGCCGCTCTGGTCGGACGACTTTTATTTCCACTCCATGCTTCAAAAGCGCTTGCGCACTGCGATTTGCCTCGATGAGTCAATCCGCAATCGGCGCGACGCGCTCGCCGCAATCGAGATGGAGTCGTGCCGCATCATCAACATCAAGGTGGGTCGTGTGGGCGGATTCAGCGAGGCCATCGCCGTTCACAATGCCGCGCAGGAGCGGGGCATACCCGTCTGGTGCGGAGGCATGCTTGAAACCGGCATCGGCCGCTCGCACAACATCGCGCTCGCTTCACTTGAGAATTTCCGCCTGCCGGGCGATGTCTCTGCTTCAAAGCGCTACTGGAAGGAAGACATCATTGAGCCGGAAGTCGAAGTTTCACACAAGGGTGAAATCCGCGTGCCCGATTCTCCAGGGCGCGGCTTCGAGGTGCGCGAAGATCTGGTTGAACGGCTAACCGTGCGCCGTGAAGAAGTACGGACTTTGGCTCTGGCATAAGGCAATCTCAATCGATCGCTTTGGGCGCACCCTCCGTGCGCCTTCAGCGGTACCGCCAGTGGAATCGCGAGACCGGTCTGAACAGCGTTGCCGAGATTTCCACAAGAAAATATTAAAATTGGGTAACAACGAAACCGCGCGAGCAACTCCTCCCAAAGTGGCGGCATCACCCTACTAAACCGCAATCTGTCATTGCTGGCCTTTGTACGCGTTGGGAAGACCAGCCGAGAAGAAGAGAATCTGCCTAGGAGTACCCCCATGCTTCCCGCGATTACGACTACGCACGCGATACCACGGACTCTGCCACGCGGCGGGGTCCTGACCGTAACAACCACCGTACAGTGCCGCTATTGTCTGGAGGTCCTGGGTCTGGCCTCCGGCGCAAAGCGACGGGCCGAACTACAGGCGGCTCACAAGTGCTCGGAGAAGAGACTGGCGAAAAAGCCAGCCGCTTCTGTTCCATTTAATTAAGCATCTCATTTGGTGCGGTTCCGCTCCGCCGCCAAGGGCGCAGTGGAACTGTACGCCTTAGAAATGTGTTGATTGCGGCGATTTGGTCGCCCAAATACCGAGCCTTCAGATAGCCGAGAAATCGCTTTCTCGGCTATTGATTTTTGGAGAAAAAATACATAGAATGGGAGAGTTGTGGGGTCTTCTCCGGCGGACCTTGCACCGTTCCACCCGAGTCCGGAGAACCTTATCTCTTCTTAAGGATACAAAATCGAAATGGCAAAGCGTCGTGGCAATCCTAACTGGGGCAAGCCCGAGCCGATCGGCCCGGTCGTCCCGACGGTGACTTCCTTCGAGCAGGTGGTGAAGGAATTCAAGCTCACACCCGACCAATATGTGCGTTCCACCAGACTGCGCGAATGGGCCCGCCGAAACCGCAACTCAAAGTACATTCCGGAAGCGCTGCTGGAAGCATGGGGATTCGAGATCGAGTCCACGCTATAAATTGAGAAGTTGCTGAGACTGGAAACGCCGCCCTCGGGCGGCGTTTCTGCGTTATTGCGCCTACTGCGTTTCGTCACCAGCGGAATGACGGCCGTCTCGCTCTTAAAATTGCCCCAGACCGAGAGGCCGTCGTCGCGTACAGGCAAACCGTCGTCTGATGCAGCTCGATGTTCAGGAGTCTACATGCTACAAAAAATGGAATCGATGCCAAATTGAGGCTCCAAGACGCGCCCCAGTGGACCTAAATACCTGAAAAGCCTTGGTTTGACTTGAAGGAAATCGATTGCACAAGCCTATTTTTCTCGATTTGATCCTTTCAAAAACCGTAATGAGGATTAACTTCCGCGCCTCAAATGCCTGAAAACACATGCAACGGTTTGGTGTCTCGATTGCATGGAAAGTGCGTTCTGCGTTGACGGAACTCTCACTGGAGGAGTGAATGGGATTTACTAGAAAGGTACTTGGCCGGGTTGCCCTTGCGGCAAGCCTGGCATTTGTGACAGCAGCGACCGGGCCCAATCTGATTTTCGGACAGGCAATATCGGTTAACGGTGGTTCAATCCAAGGAACAATTACAGATCAATCCGGAGCGATTATCCCCAACGCCCTGGTTACAGTCACCAACCCTGAAACAGGCTACAGCCACAGTCTCAAGACGGATGCGTCCGGGCTCTACACCGTCGGGCCGCTCAACCCTGGCACATATGTTGTCACGATCACGGCTTCCGGATTCCAGGTGTTAAAGGTCACCACCGTCGTAAAGACAGGCACTGCCACCAACGGCAGTTTCAAACTGACAATCGGCGCGGCCACTCAGACCATTCAGGTAACTGCAGGCGCAGTGCAGCTCAACACTGATCAGTCCAACGTCGCTGGCGTTATCTCGCAGCAGCAATTTGAGACTCTTCCGGTCAACGGGCGAAACCTGCTCGATTTTGCCCAGCTTGAGCCGGGCGTGCAGCTTCAGGCCGGCGGCTACGCTGACGGCGGATTCGATCCCACCAAGGCTGGTTACTCTGCAGTCTCCTTCAGTGGTATCTCCGGACGAACCACCCGCATCCTCCTTGACGGTCAGGATGTGACGGACGAAACAGTCGGAACAACGGTCTTCAATATTTCGCAGGGCTCAGTTGGCGAATTCCAGGTCAACCGCTCCACGGCCGACCCCTCCACGGACATCACCTCGCAAGGTTCGGTTCTTGCTTCTACCAAGTCCGGTACGAACCACTTCCATGGGCAGACGTTCTATCTGTTCCAGGATCAGCGCGCAGGCGCCGCGACCCTTGAAGGTACCTCGGACCCCTTCCAGCGCAATCAATTCGGTGCCAGCGTAGGTGGCCCCATCATGCCCGACAAGCTCTTCTTCTTCGGGAACGTCGAGCGCCTCAAGCAGGACCAGTCGGCCCCCATAATCCTCGGCCCTCTCTTCCAGGCTATTCAGGCGCAGTATCCCAACGTGGCCAGCCCCGACCGCGACACTTATTCGGCCGCACGGCTTGATAATAACGGCCCCTGGGGATCGCACCTCTTCGTCCGTGGCAACTATGAAGCCAACTCGTTCGATACAGGCTCCGGCTACTCAACCTATGCCAACCGCGACAACTCATGGGGAATCGCCGCTGGTGCTGACTTTGCTCGCGGCAACTTCACGCATTCGTTCCGCGGCAGCTATGAGAAGTTCCACAACCTCATCGGCGACACAACCAGCGGAAACAGCTCTATCTATAACCCTGTGCCCGGTTTTGGAATCATCTTTGGTGCAGAGAACCTGCAGACCGGTCCCAACGACAACGCGCCTCAGCAGACCTACCAGTCTGACAAACAGCTCCGTTATGACGGAAGCTGGACGCATGGCGCGCATAACATCCGTTATGGCGCGGATCTGAACCGTATCCTCGGCGGCGGTTTCGCTGCATTCTTCGGATACGGTCCACTCTTCGATATTCACGCCAGCAATCTGATTCCCAACGCTGATCCGTCGGACTTGCTGAACAGCTACGCTCCCCACTATGTCTATATCTCCAACGACCTGGGCTATGCCTCCGAGAATCCGGGCTTCGGTCTTCCCGGCGGATATCAGGGTGACTGGCGCACAGGAGTGTATTTCACGGATGCCTGGAAACTCACTCCGCACCTGACCATCAACTACGGCATTCGCTATCAGCGTGATACCGGCCGCACTAATTCCGATCTCGCTCCAGTGCCGTGCTCGAACATCGTCACAAGCAACTTTAACTTCGGCGCAGCTGGACCTCCATGCACCGGCAATTCCCAGTTGTTTGACCAGTGGGGATCCGGACTGGGTGATCGTGTCGATCAGCCCAACAAGAACTTTGGCCCCGTCGTCGGCTTTGCCTACAATCCGGAAGTTCTGCCAAAGACTGTGTTCCGCGGCGGATTCGGAATCTACTACGACAGCAACGTCTTCAACAATGTGCAGTTCGACCGTTCATCGCGCCTCCAAACCGGTGAGTTTGCGGTGTACACTCCGGTCTGCCTCGGGGGAGCCTATCAGTTAGGTCCTCTCACTCAGACCAGCACCGGCGTTCCCATCTCGCAGATGTGCCAGGAGTCCATCAACGCAAGCTACAAGGATTGGTTGCAACTGCAGTCAGACTACAGGGCGCTCAACACGGCAGGAGCTTTGAACGGAGGTTCCGCGGCTGATAATTTGGCTATCCAGAACGGAGCCATTGCCTTTGCCCCGAAGTACAAGTCGCCGTACTCGGTCAATTTCAACTTCGGCATCCAGCAGGAGCTTTCGAGCGGAATCGTCCTTTCGGTCGATTACGTTCACATCGCAACCATGCGCCTCGGTCAGACCATCGACGCGAATCACGATGGCGATTCTCGTTACTTCAATTCGACTGCCGCTCAGAATGCCGTTGCTGCAACCTTGGCGAATTGCGGTCAACCGACAATCGATGATGCGATT
This sequence comes from Acidobacteriaceae bacterium, assembly GCA_035945555.1. Taxonomy (GTDB): domain Bacteria; phylum Acidobacteriota; class Terriglobia; order Terriglobales; family Acidobacteriaceae; genus Silvibacterium. The sequence continues at coordinate 10,993 of DASZAG010000114.1, read as the reverse complement.
GCAAACTGCGGCGTATCCATCAGCGACTTCGCCGCAAATGGACTTGATTCCGGCGCCAGCTATTTTGGTGGATATCCGAGTTCGGCCTTCGGTCTTACCCCCGATACCGGTGCGGCGTTCCCTGGCGTGAACCCAAACGTTGGCGTCGGCACCTTCCAGTTCCCGGAAGGTCGCGCGGGCTACAACGGATTGCAAGTGAACCTGCGTGAGCAGAAGGCGCACCCGCTTCCCGGAATTATGCAAAGCAATCTTGAGATCTCATACGCTTACTCGCGTATGGTATCTACCGCTGGCAACAACGGTCTGTTTGCTGGTTCCGATCCATTCTTCACCTCGCCCTCTTACAACAATCGCAATATGAACGGAGACATCGGCCCCGGCGGTCTTGACCGCACGCAGATCCTCTCGCTCGGCGGTGCTTTCACAGTCAAGCATGGTCCGCAGGTCGGCTTCGTAGCGCACTTCGAATCCGCTGAGCCAACCAACCTGGCCATGGACGATCAGGGCGGACCTCCGGGATCAATTTTCCAGTCTGATGTCAACGGCGATGGTCAGATCGGTGATCTCATGCCGGGTACAAGCCCTGGTGCGTACATGCGTCAGTACGGACCGAATGACCTCAACAAACTCATCAGCAGTTACAACGCGAACTATGCCGGTAAGCTGACCCCAGCGGGCCAGGTGCTGGTCAACAATGGCATCTTCACCGCTACCCAGATGTCCGAGCTTGGCGGAGTAATGCCCACCCTCGCCCCTGCGGATCAGCACGCCTTTCCGAATAGTCCGCTTCGCACACTGGACGCGGATGTAGCGTATCCATTTCACCCCAGGTGGTTCCCTGAGCAGATGAACATCGAGCCCAAGGTAAGCATGTATAACGTGCTGAACATGGGTAACTTCGACGGCCCAGATGGAACGATTCTCACGGCGGCAGACGCTGCTGGTCAGACAGGGTATGTGAATACCCCGTATGCCAGCGCGACTGGCGGAGCCTTTGGCGTGAAAAACAGCTATCGTGTCAGCCGCAAGACCGGGACCTTCGACCAGGGCGCTCCGCGCGCTACGGAGTTCTCGCTCATGTTCAACTTCTAAATCTGTTGTCTCTCAACTTCTGCCGTCCGGCTCAATGCCGGGCGGCATTTTTCTTTTGAGGCAACAATTTTCCCCTCGACGTGGCATGCGAAGCGCGCGTCTGCCTGGATGGCTAGTCCCATCTATAATCTAGCTATGCCTTTGGAAAGCGTGAAAAAAGTGGCAGATGCGGACTTCCCGACACGCTGGGGACGATTCCGCATTCTCGGCTTTGAGGGTACCGTAGTCGGCCCGGAGCCATGCCGCGCCGGCACCACCGCGCCCTCACTCAAAACCGAGTGCGCCGTCGCGCTGGTCATGGGAGACATCCATTCCGCGCCCCCAATCGTTCGCGTTCATTCGCAGTGCCTTACGGGAGACGTCTTCCATTCCTTGCGCTGCGACTGCCGTCTCCAACTCGAGCTGGCACTCGACCGAATCGCCGACGAGGGCAGTGGAATCCTGCTCTACGAACAGCAGGAGGGTCGCGGCATCGGCCTCATGGCCAAACTCAAAGCATACGAGCTGCAGGACCGGGGATTCGACACCGTACAGGCCAATCTCGAGTTGGGCTTTAAGCCCGATTGCCGCGAGTTCGAGCTACCCGCTGCGGTACTCAAGAGTATGGGTGTGGAATCCGTGCGGCTCATCACCAATAATCCCGAAAAGGTCGCCGCACTTGAATCCGCAGGCATAAAGGTAGCCGAGCGCATCTCCGCCGAGGTCGAGCCCGAAGAAACATTCCGTGAATACCTCAAAGTCAAGCGGGAAAAAATGGGCCACATCTCCGACGGCGTTTCTACTCGTTGAAGACGTGCAGGCCTATTCGGCACGCCCGCGCTCGCGGACGGAGAGTGTAAAGTAAATCCGTGATCGAGCCTAAACTCATCCTCGTCACGCTTCTGGTCAAGCTGGGTGTCGCGGCAGCCGTTTCCGGCGCGCTGGCCCGCTCGCGCGAGTTCCAGAACCTGCTTTTCATGGAAAAGCGACGCCTCTCGCAGACGCTCGCGTTGCTGGCGTTTATCGTCATTCCACTGGCGCTGGGCGTGTGGGTGCGTGTGGTGGTGCCCAATTTCTTCGCTGCCGACCTTTCTTTTGAGACCACCATTCTGGTCGGCATTCTCATGGGGCCGTTCTCCGCAATTCTTGCAGCCATCGGGCTGTCGTTTCCCGCCATGCTGCACCACGAATATCTTGCGCTGCCGTTCGACGTTGCAGTAGCCATCACCGCCGGCATCTTCGGCAAGCTAGCGGAGGAAGAAGAGGTCTGGTCGTTCTCGCCCTTTGTAGATCTCAGCATCTACCGCTGGATCAGCCGTAATCTGCGCAAGCCCCGCGTCGATCGCCAGGTGCTGCTGCTCGTGCTTATCATCAGCATGGAGATCTGCCGCGGTGCGATTCATCGCCTGTATCCGCATCGGCTGTTTGCGCTCACCTCAGACCTGTGGCTCATTCGGCTTGCTGTGTGGACCTGCGCCGCCATCGTCGTCGGCATCCCGCTCAAGGTCTGGAACGCCATCCGCATTGAGCGCTTTCTTGAAGAGCAGCGCCGCCTGCTGTTGGAGGCGCGCCTCGACGCTCTTCAGCGACAAATCAATCCGCACTTCCTCTTCAACACTCTCAACTCCATCGCCTCTCTTGTGCGCTTCCGCCCGGAACAGGCACGCGAACTCATCGTCAAGCTCGCCAACATCCTTCGCGCGCTGCTCAAAGATCACGACTCGTACATTCTTCTGCGCGAGGAGTTGAGCTTCACTGACGATTATCTCGGCATTGAGGTCGTGCGTTTCGGCGCTGAGAAGCTGCACGTCGTTAAGGAAATCGATCCGGCAACACTCGACTTGCCCGTGCCGTCCATGCTGCTGCAGCCGCTCATTGAAAACAGCATCAAGCACGGGCTTGAACCACGCATCAGCGGTGGCACCATCACGTTGCGCAGCCGCCTTGAGGGCGAGCGCATGGTCATTGAAGTTGAGGACGACGGCGTAGGAATCGCTCCCGGTCGCGCACGCTCAAGCGGCGTGCTCAAGGGAACGGGCATCGGCATGAAGAATGTGCGCGAACGGCTCGACGTGCTCTTTGGCGACACCGCACACTTTGACGTCACAAGTCATCCGGGCCGCGGAACAAAAGTGACGCTCGCCATCCCCATTGCCGACGGGGCCGTCAGGCTCCTGCACCACGATCCAGCACTCGCTCATAATATGCCTCATACTGCGGAATAATCTTCGTCGCGCAATAGCTCTTCTGCGCCGTTTGCCGCGCAGCCTTAGCCATCGCCGCATACTCCTTGGGGTTTCCAAGCAGTTCAATGGAGGCGCGAGCCATGCCCTCCACATCTCCCACCGGAAAGAGACGCCCATTCACGCCGTCCTCAATCAGTTCCGGAACGCCGCCAACAGCGGTTGCAATCGTGGGCACGCGGCAGGCCATCGACTCCAGCGCGGCCAGCCCGAATGACTCAAGTTCGCTAGGCATCAGCATCAGGTCAGCCAGCGGCAGCAGCTCGCTTACTCCGGCCTGCTTGCCAAGAAAATGAATGCGGTCCTGGATCTTCAGCCTTCGTGCCAACCATTCCGCCTGCGAGCGGTCTGGCCCATCGCCAACCAACAGCAGGCGCGAGGGAATCTCCCGAGTCACGCGGGCAAAAATCTCCACCACGTCTACCGCGCGCTTTACGGGGCGGAAGTTTGAAAGGTGCAGCAAGACTTTTTCTCCCTCTTCCGCAAACTGCGCTCGTCCTTCGCTGCGCGCTTCATCACTCAATGGAGTGTAGACATCGCAGTTCACAAAATTGGGAATCACCTCAATGTCGCGCTTCACGCCGAACTCCTGCACGGTGCGGTCGCGCAGGTAATTGGAGATGGCTGTCACCCCATCGCTTTCCTCAATGCCAAAGCGCGTAATCGGCAAGTATGAGTGGTCCAGCCCCACCAAGGTAATGTCCGTCCCATGCAGCGTCGTCACAAACGGAAGCCGATGGTGCCGGTCAGCGAGCATCTGCCGCGCCAGGTATGCGGAAATGGAGTGGGGAATCGCGTAGTGTACGTGTAGCAAATCGAGCTTGTAATACGCCGCGACTTCTGACATTCGCGTCGCCAGCGCTAGATCGTAAGGCGGATACTCAAACAGCGGATAATTCGACACCGGCACTTCGTGGTAACAGATGCCGTGTTCCCGCCCCGTCAGCCGGAACGGCTGCGAGTAGGTAATGAAGTGGACCTCGTGCCCGGCTGCTGCCAGCTCAATGCCAAGCTCGGTCGCGACAACGCCGCTGCCGCCGTAAGTGGGATAACAGGTAATTCCAATCTTCATAGAAACAAAGCCGTGGTGTTTGGACGCGCCATAAATCCTCCAGGATTCATCCCAGATCTCCAAAATGAATCGCGGTCACATCGCGCCTCTTGCCCAGGAACTCCGGAACCACCTCTGCCAGAGCTTCTCGTTCTACCTCGCGCGACTCCCTCAATCTCGTCCGTACGCTCTCCAGGTCCGCATCAACATAGCCGGGATGGCATACCAGTTCCCAAGTCCCCTCGGGCATTGCGAGCAGCAGGGAAGAGATGCTTCTCGCATCGAGCGTGCCCGTCGCCAGCACTCCAATCGCTCCATCTGTAGTCGATACGCCTGCCTCAGAAGTCAGCTTCTCGAACTCCCGCCCGAATATCCGCAACAGCCTCACCTGTGCCCGCCGAAGTGCGGGCGCACCCGGCGTGGCTTTCAGTGCCCAGTCCGGTTCAAACGGGTTGCGAATCGCCCGAACCCCGCATTGCAGCGCCGCGCGCAACACCGGACGCAGCACCCGCGGAAACATATGCGTGTGCTTGTGGGTATCAATATGAGTGATCCGGACGCCAGCCGCTTGCAGACTGCGAATCTGCGCTACCGCCTCCAATTCAATCTCGGGGTCGCGAATCCGGCCCAGAAACAAGTCTCGGACAAATTTCCCTAAGGTCGGCCGAAAGGCCCCCGAAGCCACCGCCAGGCTTGGGATTTGCTCGGAGGGAAGCGCCGCCGCACCGTCAACCAGAACCACATGGCAGCCTACCCCCAGGCGGGGATTGGCCCGCGCCTCTCCAACCGCCTCCCCGGTAGCAGCCGCTCGGGCCATCATGGTGGCCGAGGTCAGCGCTCCGCTGCGGTGCAATCTAACCACCGAGCGGTTCACCCCGGAGGTCATTCCGAAGTCGTCGGCATTCAAAATAAGCCTGGTCACGAGCCTTAGTCTATACAGCACAATGACTTCTGGACGGCATCTAAAGAAAATAATCTTGGTTAGGATTTGGGAAAGTACTGGTAGAATAGTCAGACGCGACCCGGGCGCAGGATAGTAAGCGCGCCGATGGGCCAGCGCCCGGGCGGTTAGCTCAGTTGGTTAGAGCGCCTGCCTTACAAGCAGGAAGTCGGGGGTTCGAGTCCCTCACTGCCCACCATGCCCCAAGTTGGGGTTTTGTTTTCGCCGGGTTCCTAGTCGTTTGTTGGTGACGAGTCGATAAAGATAATTTCCCCTTTTGAATTTCGAATGAGGATGCGGCATTTTTTGCCGATATAGGGATTATCCCAAGTTATGCAAGATTCGCTGCTCGATATTCTGATTCTCGGGTTGCTCGTGCTGCTATTCGGTTCTATATACCGGAAGCGGCCCTCCTTGCGCCTCCGCTACTGGATCGTCGGCTGGTTCTTCATCCTCGCGCACTTCGCGCTGCTTACCCCTAATCCTGTCAGCGACTTCTGGTCGAATGCCGACGGCGCCTTAAGCATGACAGCCCTCATCCTGGGCGGCATCTGCTTTCTGCTGGCCTCATCCAGAATGTGTGTGCCGGAAAGCCCCGAGCTCTGGCTGCAAGCGTCACTGGCTTGCTCGATATTGCTGTTCTCCGCCTTCTCCGTGGTCGATCCCACCCACGGCTTCCTGCTATCTGTAACTTTCCTCGCATTTGAATCCGCAATCCTCTTCTTCGCTGTTCAATGCTGGCGACCCAGGCCTCGAATCGTCAGGGCCGCTGTTTTGCTGGCCATCGGCGCCGCCTTCTGGATGGTCCGCGACCTCTTAACCCATCAACAAATTCCCGGCATGTATGCCGTCCTCACACAGGTCTATCTGCTGAATGCGGTCGTTTACTGGTCCAGCTTCCGCCGCCGTTCAATCGGCGTCGTCACGGCATCGGTGGGACTCGTCGCCTGGGGAGCGGTTTTCCCAGTCGCCGTAGCGGTAACAGCGCTATGGCCTCACCTGCAGGTCAACCGAGAGCTGTGGAACCTGCCCAAGTACTTCGTCGAATTCGGCATGATCCTTACGCTCGTAGAGGACGAGGTGATTGAGTTGGCCCGCCAGCGCGAAGAATACCGCGTGCTCTTTGACGGCAACCCGCATCCCATGTGGATCTTCGATCAGGAATCGCTAGCGTTTCTTAAAGTAAATGCGGCGGCTCTCGCACATTATGGCTACTCGACGGAGGATTTCCTTTCCCGCACCCTTCGCGACATCCGTCCGCCCGAAGATGTGCCCCGCCTCGAACATCGCATAAAAGAAGCCGGCAACATGACGCTCTATTCCGGCCCGTGGACTCACATCCGCAAAGACGGCTCAACCATTCAGGCGGAAGTCGCTTCCCATGCCATTCGCTTCGAAGGACGCTCTGCGCGCTTCTCGCTCGTGCAGGACATCACCGAGCGCCAGCAGCTTTACGAGCGCCTTGTCCACCAGGCCAACCACGATGCACTTACCGGCCTGCCTAACCGCCTGCTCCTGAAAGACCGCATGGAGCAACTGCTTATCGCCGCTGAACGCCAGGGGAACCGTGCCGCCATCTTGTGCATCGACCTCGATCGCTTCAAGCAGGTTAATGACACCTACGGTCACCATATCGGTGACGTATGCCTCCAGAAAGTCGCAGCCTCGCTCCGCGATAAGCTTCGCGCTACAGACACCATTGCGCGCTCCGGCGGCGAGGAGTTCATCATTCTCCTCGGCCAGCTCAAAGGCGTAGCCGATGCCGGAATGGTCGCCCAGGTCCTCATCAACAGCTTCCATCAGGCTCTTCTCATCGAGGGACACACCATCAGCCTCGCCGCCAGCATCGGCATCGCCATGTACCCAATGGACGGAACCACCGCTCAGGACCTCTGGCGCGTTGCTGATTCCGCTATGTATCGCGCGAAGCATGCGGGCGGCAACCGCTATGTCTTTGCATGCACCAACGGCTTCTCAAAATTCGATCAGGACCTCGACGTCGAAGCCAGTCCCATTCTGGGAACCTTGAATCGCACAATGGCGAGTGACTGAAACCGTCATTCACCTGCCCGTTTCTTCAACGACCTCTCAGCCCCTCCGCCCTAAGCCAAACTCCACACCCGAGTTCTGGTTATAATCCTCACAACGCTCTGTGGGGGATTCATCCGTGAAGCTAATCACCGCCTCTCTGTGTTTGTTTACAGTTAGTGGTATCGTTGCCATTCCTGCCGCGCTCCATGCGCAATCACCTGAAGCTCAAGCCATAAAGACGCTCCCGGCCAACGATCAGCAGATCATCCAGCGTCTCGGCGAGCTGAACACTCTGCCCTCCGGCCCGTGGCGCTATCACGTCGGAGATGTGCCGCACGGCGAAAGCCCCACACTCGACGACTCCTCCTGGCCAATCGCTAAACTCCGCAGCGAAGGCCCCAATGAGGGAGTCTGGTATCGGCAGTGGGTCGAGGTTCCCAAGAGCCTTCACGGATACGACCTCACCGGCACCCGTATCTGGTTCCAGTTCCACGCCTACGCGAATGGGCCCATGCCGCAGATCATCTACTTCAACGGCCGCCGCGTCGCGCTCGGTGATGACCTCGAGCCCATCGTGCTTTTCGATGACGCGAAGCCCGGCGACAAGGTGCTCATCGCCGTCAAGCTCCTCGCCACGGTGGACAAGAAGCAGTTCGCGGGCTCGGAAATGAAGATTGACTTCGCCCAGAACCGCCCCGATCCCGATGACAAGCGTGACGAATTTATCTCCGATGCGCTGCTTATTCCCAGCCTCTCGAAAGACATTCCCACTGACACCGCTACTCTCACCGGCGCCATCTCCGCGGTTGACCTCGGCGCTCTCGACTCCGGCAACCAGCAGGCATTCGACGCCTCGCTCAACGCTGCGCAGGAAAAACTCGACGCGCTCAAGCCGCTGATGCATCAGGTCACCTTCCACGAGACGGGAAACTCCCACATAGACGCCGCATGGCTCTGGCCCTGGACCGAAACCGTCGACACCGTGAAGCGCACCTTCGGCACCGCGCTCCAGCTGATGAACGAGTACCCGGAGTACACCTACACCCAGTCCGCTGCCCAGTACAACGCATGGATGGCCAACAAATATCCAGAGATGAATGATGAGATCAAGCAGCGCATCAAGGATGGACACTGGGAAGTTGTCGGCGGCATGTGGGTCGAGCCCGATCTCAACCTGCCCGACGGCGAATCTACCGCACGCTCCATCCTCATCGGCAAGCGCTGGTATGAGCAGCACTACGGCGTCAATGTCCGCATCGGCTGGAACCCCGATTCCTTCGGCTACAACTGGCAGCTTCCGCAGATCTACAAGAAGTCCGGCATCGACTACTTCGTAACGCAGAAGATGACGTGGAACGACACCAATCAGCTTCCGCTCAAGCTCTTCTGGTGGGAGTCGCCCGATGGCAGCAAGGTTCTCACTTACTTTCCGCACGACTACGCCAATACTGACCTTGGTCCGGTGCGGCTCTCTGAGAATATGGTGCAGGCCCGCAAGTTCGCGCCCGGCATGAATAGCATGATGGATCTCTACGGCGTTGGCGACCACGGTGGCGGCCCCACCCGCGCCATGCTCGACCAGGGCATGCACTGGGCGCATAGTGACCAGGTGGTTCCCAACTATCATTTCGGGCTCGCGCAAAACTACTTCAACGAAGTTGAGAAGGAGCTCGCGCCCGACTCCCGCACCTGGAACTACGACTCCATCGCGCAGGGCTATCAATTCCCAACTCCGGTGGACGGCAAAATCTCCATCCCCACATGGAACGATGAGCTCTACCTCGAATACCATCGCGGCGTTTACACCACGCAGGCCAAGATGAAGTACAACCTGCGCCACGGCCCTGAGTGGACACTCAATGCCGAGAAGCTTGCATCACTCGCATGGCTCGACGGCAACAACTATCCGAACGACAAGCTCACCGACGCATGGAAGAAGATCACCTTTAACGACTTCCACGACCTCGCCGCCGGCTCCGGCATTGGCGTCATCTACAAGGACGCTCAGAAGCAATTCGACGTTGTGCACTACGAGGACAACGCGGTCTCTGACAAGGCGCTCGACACCATCGACGCGCGCATCAACACCACCGGCGCCGGCGTTCCCGTCATCGTCTTCAATCCACTCGCGTGGAACCGCACTGGCCTCGTGCATTTAAGCGTGCAGATGCCGCAGGCGGTATCCACAGTCTCCGTCCTCGACTCAGCCGACCATGTCCTGCCGTCCGCAGTCCTCTCTTCTGACGCGCAGACCCACACCTTCAAGCTGGTTGTCAAAATCGAGAACGCCCCATCGCTCGGCTATGAGGTGCTGCACGTCGTTCCCGGCAAGCGGTCCTTCGCAACAGACATGAAGGTGCACGGCCTCACCCTTGAAAATGCCGCGCTCCGTGTTACCGTCGATCCGAAATCCGGCTGCATTACCAGCCTCTTTGACAAGAAAACCAACTTCGAGACGCTGGCGCCCAACAGCTGCGGCAATGAGTTGCAGCTCTTCCACGACCTTCCCAAAGACTACGACGCCTGGAACATCGATCCCGGTACGTATGACCATCCGCCGCAACGTCTTGACACGGCCGACTCGGTGCAGCTGGTCAAGAATGTTCCTCTGGGCGCCATCATCCAGGTCACGCACCACACCCAGCTGTCAAAGTTCACGCAGGACATCATCCTTACCGACGGCTCCGACCAGGTCATTGTCATGAACAACGTCGATTGGCACGAGACGCACGAGTTGCTCAAGGCGGCCTTCCCGCTCGCGGCAACCAGCGACAAGGCCACCTACGAGATTGACTACGGAACCATCCAGCGCCCAACCACCCGCAACAACAGTTGGGAGAAGGCAAGGTTTGAGGTTCCAGCGCAGCGCTGGGCCGACCTCGGCGATGGCCAGCACGGCTTTAGCCTCATCAACGACACCAAGTTCGGCTATGACGCGGTAGGCAATCAGTTGCGCCTCACGCTGCTGCGTTCGCCCACCTGGCCTGACCCCAACGCCGACCGCGGAGAACAGCACTTCAGCTATGCGCTTTACCCGCACGGTGGAGACTGGCAGCAGGCCATGTCCGTGCGCCACGGTTTCGACTTCAACTATCCGTTCAAGACCGAGCAGGTTTCCTCGCACACAGGCGAACTGCCCGCGCGTCACTCGTTCATCAGCGTCACTCCGAGCAACGTGGTCCTCACCGCCATGAAGAAGGCCGAGGACTCGAACGCTCTCATCTTCCACCTGTATGAGTGGGCAGGGAAGTCAGGTGACATCACCATCTCCGTGCCTCCGGGCGCAACCGGCGCTACCGAGACGAACCTCATGGAGAAACCGGAGGGTGGGCCGCTATCAGTTACCGGAGACAAGGTGACGGTCCCTGTACATCCCTTCGAGATCGTCGCCGTCCGCGTCGACTATCCGCACAAGCAACAGTAACCAGATCGGTGGTTCGGAATGCATCTGAACCACCTTCAACTTGGTATACTGGATACAGAGACAAAGAAAGGCGCAGCCCGCAAGCTGCGCCTTTGGCTTTGAGACCAGCATGAAAGATTGTCGGAGACTTGCAGGATCGTCAGCGCTTTTAATGATCTTCCGGGAAAACCCAATGAATTCAATGACGTGCGCAATACCTAACAGGAAAGCTCATTAGAATCTATGAATTACCG
>DASZAG010000113.1:0-71820 GCA_035945555.1 Acidobacteriaceae bacterium | reverse complement strand
CGCTGCGTCGCGACCGCTCGCGCTCCGGCTGGCGCGCGCAGTTGCTTTCGCTGGTCCGCTATCTGGCGCAGAGCGAAGTGCATACCTACGCCTTCAGCGTTGCCGCCAACGCCATCCTTTCGCTCTTCCCTTTCATCGTGCTCACTTGGACCATTGAGCGGTGGCTCTTCCACTCGCCGCGCATGGAAGCCGTTCTCGTCGACATGCTGCGCTACTTCCTTCCCGCGCACCAGGACTTCGTCGTCCGCAACATGGCCCTTCTCGCGCACGTCCGCGGCAAAGTCCAGATCCTTTCCATCATCATGTTGCTCATTTCCTCAACGGGCGTCTTCCTTCCCCTCGAAGTCGCGCTCAACCGCGTCTGGAAAGTCGAGAAGAATCGCTCCTACCTCCGCAACCAGATCCTCTCGATCGCTCTCGCGTTCTGCGTAGGCGTGCTGGCTCTCTTCTCCGTCGTCCTGACCGCCGCTCAGGGACACCTGCTCGATCTGCTCTTCTTTGGACACACCCAGAATGTCGCATTCAACATACTCGCCAATGCAGTGTTACGCGTCTCCGCCGCCGTCTTCAGCATCGGCATCTTCTTTCTTATTTACTGGATTCTCCCCAATCGCAAGCTGCCCGTCATGTCCGTGCTTCCAACAGCAGTCGTAGCCGGACTGCTCTGGGAGGGCGCAAAGACGGTCTACGTCCTTGTGCTTCCCTGGATGAATCTCAACGCAGTCTACGGTCCGTTTTCCGTCTCCGTAGGATTGATGATCTGGGCCTTCATCACCGGCCTCATCCTGCTTGCGGGGGCGCATTTCTCCGCTACGCGCCAATCCCTCAGGCTCGCGCAAAAAGCCGAGCAGCAACAGGCCAAACTCTTTACCTGAACTGAACCTACCTCTCACCCCACTTCAGCTTCGATCGCAGCACGTCAAAGAACCCCGCCGCTCCCAGGCGAAGCAGCTTGACGCTGTGGTCTGATCGGCGGCAGCGCAGCTCATCGCCCACTTTCAGCGCAATGGCCTCCTGCCCGTCCACCGTCAGAAACGTCTGATCGGGAATCCCTTCAACGCCAACCGCAAGCCGCGCATCACCTCGCACCACCATGGGCCGCAGAGTAAGCAAATGTGGACACACCGGCGACACAATCAGCGCGTCCACATCCGGAGCTAGAATTGGGCCATTCGCCGCCAGCGAATACGCCGTCGAACCCGTCGGCGTTGCCACAATCACCCCGTCCGCGCGGAAAATTGCCGCCAACTGGCCGTCGAGTGAAACCCGAAAATTCCCCATCCGCGCAATGGCGCCCTTCGCAACTACCACGTCGTTCAACGCCTCGTGTTCACTGATCAACTCCTCGCCGCGCCACAACTCGGCGTGAAGCATAAAGCGCGAATCGATCACGAAACAGTTGCGGCACCAGCCCTCAAGCGTCGAGTACAGGTCTGAAAGCCGAACCTCCGTCAAAAACCCCAACGACCCCAGATTCACACTCAAAATCGGCGTAGCTGTCTTTGCGAACACCCGCGCCGCCGCAAGCAGGGTTCCGTCTCCACCCAGCACAATCACCAGTTCGGGGTTTTCCGCCGGCATAAGATGCCGCGGAACCACACGCGCGCTCGGCGCATAGTTCCCGCTCACAGGGTCCAGAATCGGTTCAAGCCCATGTGTTTGCATCCAGAGCACAAGCTCAGGAAGCAGCGTCGCTAGCTCTTCCTTCTGCGGTTTTGAGACGATCGCTACAGGGCGCATGAAGTTCAAAGTATATAGCGATTGGCCCCTCGCAAGACCAGTGATTGGCTATTCGCGGTTGGCTTTTGCCTATTGGCTATTGGTCGCTCTGTTGGCTATTGGCTGCTTTTCGGCAGCGCGAACAAAAACGTCGCACCTGCGCCCAGTTCGCTCTCCACGCGAATCGTCCCGCCATGGGCCATCACAATATGTTTGGCAATCGCCAGCCCAAGCCCCGTGCCGCCCGACTCGCGCGATCTGGCCTTGTCCACACGATAGAAGCGCTCAAAAATCCGCGGCAAATGCTCCGACGCGATCCCCGGCCCAAAGTCCCGCACAAAAAACTCCACTGACTCGTTGGAGTCGCGCGCACCCACCTCTACCCGGCTTCCGCTGCTGCCGTACTTCACCGCATTCTCAATCAAATTGCCGAAAACCTGGGTCAGCGCATCCTCATCGGCCATCACCACCGACTCGGACACCTCGCCCTCTTCCAGCGCTACATTGCCGTCCAGGACCATCCCCGCAAACGCATGTATTGCGTCGCGCACCAGTGTTGAAGCCTCCACGGCCCGCATATTCACTTTGTAGTCGCCAGATTCAACGCTCGCCAGGGCCAGCAGGTCTTCCGTCAGCCGGCTCATGCGCATCGCATTCTTCAATATGACTTCCAGAAACTCCCGCGCCGGCCCCGGCAACTCATACCCGCTCTCTAACAGCGTCTCTACATAGCCGGAAATCGAAGTCAGCGGCGTCCTTAGCTCGTGCGACACATTTGCGATGAAATCCCTCCGCATCTGCTCGGTCCGGGCTATCTCCGTCACGTCGTGCAGCACCGCCACCGCCCCACCACCCGGAGTCGGCGCAGCATTCACATCGAAAGCGCGCCCTGCCGCTACTGAGGTTGCTTTCCCGCTGCTCGGCTTTTCCTGCGTCAACGCCGCTTCCACGCAGCGCAGCACTTCCGGATCGCGCAACGCGTGCACGACCGATTGGCCTTGCCGCTCCGCTCCCGGAGCAATGCGCCGCATCACCGTATTCGACCACCGAATCCGGCCGCCGGAGTCTACCGCGACTACTGCTTCCTGCATGCTGTCCAGCAGCGCAGTCAGCTCGCGTTGCTTCTCCTCAAGCGCGCGAAAACTCTCCTCAAGCCTCGCTGCCGTCACATCCAGCGCATGCGCCACTTCTGATATCTCGTCGTGGCTGCCCTCCTCCATGCGCGCAGAAAAATCCCCCGCCGCAATGCGATTCGCAAAAGCCACAATCCGCTTCAGCCGCGCCTCCGCCTTCAGCGCCAGAAACGCCGCCAGCAGAATCGCCAGCCCCATCGCAACCAGAGAAGCCAGCCAAAGATCGCGCCGCAAGAGATGTATCCCGGCGGGCATCGAATGTTCCATGAACCGGCGCAGGACAAAATCCAGCGTCGCCGTGCTTACCGCCAGCACCGCAATGAATGAGAAAAATAGCTTTGTGAAACCGCGACCGATCATGAATCAGTTGTATTCAGAATAATGGTACAAACCCGTATCAGCCGGCTTTCGGTATCTCAAATCGGTATCCCGCGCCGCGCATAGTCACCAGATACCTCGGGTCTTCAGGGTCCTTCTCAATCTTCTCCCGAATGCGCCGAACATACACATCCACAGATCGGGGCGTCACAAATCGCGCATCGCCCCATACCGCGTCCAGTAACTGGTCCCGGCTGAAAACACGCCCCGGGTGCCGCGCAAGATAATCCAGCAGTCGGAATTCCGTCGCCGTCGTCGTCGCCAGCTCGCCCCGCACGCGCAGCTGCATGGCGTTCGCGTCTATTAGCACGTCGTCAAAGGAAATCACCGCGGCCGGTGCCGACGGCCGCTCAAATCGCCGCAGCACGGCCTTCACCCGCGCCAGCAGCTCGCGCGTGGAAAATGGCTTGGTAATGTAGTCGTCCGCGCCAAGTTCCAGCCCGGTCACGCGGTCATTCTCGGCAGCCCGGGCCGTCAGAAAGATAATGGGAGTACTGCTCAGAGCGGCGTTCGCGCGAAGCCGCTTGCACACATCCAGCCCGTTGCCTCCCGGAACCATGATGTCCAGCAAAAAGAGTACCGGCGGATGTCGCTCCGCGTCCGTCATCAGCCCGGCGGCTGTGGCGTAGGAGCGGACAGAATACCCCGCTGTTTCTAAGTGATGTTGTATCAGTCGCGAAATATCCGCGTCATCTTCAAGAACGAATACCGTCTGGCTCAAGTCCGTCTTTCCGGCATACTCATGCCTGCTTGCCCTCAGACTAACTCGCTTTTCGTAAATCTTCTGCAAAACGTTCGTGAATTTCGCCTGCCCCGTTGCCAGTGCAGACTTTCGGGAACAACTGCGCCGGGTTTGCTATACTCGCTAACAAATCAGCACGAGCACTTGTCACTCTCTCAGGCCTTGGACAACATCATCAGAAGGAACGGACGAGTTGCCGCAGCCATTGATTCTCTGCATTGACGATGAAGAGCTTGGTCTCCAGGTTCGCAAGCTGGTCTTGGAGCGAGAAGGATATCGTGTTCTTACTGCCTCCGAGGGAGGCGAAGGGCTGAAAATCTTCGCGCAGGAGCGCGTAGACGCCGTAGTGCTTGATTTCTACATGCCGGAAATGAATGGCGCGGCAGTCGCGGCCGAAATCCGAAGGCTCCGCCCGAGCGTCCCCATTCTTCTTCTGTCTGCCTACATCAATCTGCCATCGGAAGTTACCTGCCTGGTTGACTCCACCGTCCTCAAGGGTGACGGGCCGAGCATTCTGCTGGCCAAACTGCGAGAGGCGGTAGTCTCGCCCAGAGGCAATGACGGGGAGGCGGTGGGTGAATTTGCGTGATTTTCAGCGCATCCTGCGCCAAGCCTTCTTCTTTCCCGTCGTTCTCCTTTTGCTGCTCGCCGCGTTCTTCCTCCTCCGTCTCGGAGAATTCTCCTCCACCCTGCATTCGCTCGACCGCACCGACCAGATCACCAGCCGCATCTACGACCTGCAACGTCTGATTCTCAGCCAGGAAACTGGCCTCCGTGGCTTCGAGCTCACAAATGATCCCAAAATGCTCGCGCCATATACCGACGGCACAGATGCAATTCAGAACGGCTTCTCCAGCCTGCACCAGTTGCTGGCTGGCGACCAGGAGCAGCAACAGAGGCTTAATACTCTCTCGGATCGCTACGATGTGTGGCTTGCACGCTCCAGGCGCATGGTCGCCCGAGACCGTACCTTGCTGAAAAGGCCCCGCATCCATCAGGAAAACAAAGTCATGATGGACAATGTGCGCGACACATTCAGCGAAATGCTCACCATTGAGGCGAACCGGCACAAACAGTTATCCGCAGAAGCTCCCGACATCGAGCGCAGCGAATCCATTTCCATTCTGGCGGCTTCCCTCTTCATCGCCTTTACCGTCGCGCTATTTACCCGCCAGCGTCTGCGGATGGTCTCACGCAACTACGACTCCGCCTTGGCCACTCTCCAGGAGCGCTCTAACCAGTTGTTCCAAAGCCGCCAGTGGTTTCAAACTACACTCGAATCCATCGGAGATGCCGTCATCGCATGCGACATGCAGGGCCGCGTCCAATTTCTCAATGCCGTGGCCACCGGCCTTACCGGCTGGGGCGCGCCCGAGGCTATCGGCCAGCCCTTGCCTGAGGTCTTCCACATCATTCACGAGGAAAAGCGCACTCGCGCCGAAAACCCCGTCGATAAGGTTCGCCGCCACAGGAAGGTTGTCGGCCTCGCCGCTCATACATCCCTCATCTCGCGCCATGGAAAAGAGTTCGCAATTGACGATAGCGCCGCACCCATTGTCGATGCCAATGGCGAAATGACCGGTGTAGTGCTCGTCTTCCACGATGTCACCGAACAGCGCCGCACCCAAGCCGCCCTCATCTCCGGAGAGAAACTCGCCATCGCTGGACGCCTCGCCGCGAGCATTGCCCACGAGATTCACAACCCCCTCGATTCCGTATCGAATCTCCTTTTCCTCCTGCGCGACGAGGAAAATATCGCCCAACGCCAGGAATATCTGCAAATGGCGCAGCAGGAAGTCAGCCGCACCATGCAGATTAGCCGCACCATGCTGAGCCTCTATCGCGAATCCAGAGCCCCGGTCGCCATCGATCTCAAAGAACTCATTCAAAGCTCCCTCCTGCTGCTCGAACGCCGCATCGCCATTCAGCAGATACAGGTCACCACCCAGTATGCGGATCGCTGCACCGTGCAGGGGTTCCCCGCCGAACTTCGACAGGTCGTTACCAATGTCCTGGTCAACGCCGTGGAAGCCTCCGGACAACGGGGAAAAATGCGCATTCGCCTCGAAATGGTTCCAGCCGAGGAGCTTCGCGGCGCGGGAGCTGTCATTGAGGTGTCAGACAGCGGCCCTGGCATTAAGGACGATGCAGGATCAAAAATCTTCCAACCCTTCTTCACGACCAAGGGCGAGCAAGGAACCGGACTGGGTCTGTGGGTCAGCATGGGGATCATACAAAAGCACGGAGGCATGATCCGCCTCTCAAACAGCTCCGATCCTGTGTACCGCGGAGCCTGTGCCCGCATCTTTCTGCCGACCAAAACCCTGGCCAGCGATACTCGCCGACTTTCCGCCCACCCCGTCTAGAAATCTCGGCACTTTCGGTCACCTCCAAGTCGTCGTGCGAAATAAATAAATTGGAAGTCATGTATTTTCAATACGCTGCATAGATTCCAGTCGAAAAAAGATTGCGACAGCTGAGCCAGTTTATACATACGTTATAATTTAACCCATGACCTACAAAGTCAAAGTCACCACAGTCGGCAACTCCACCGGAATCGTCCTCCCCAAGGAACTGCTTATGAAGCTCAAGATCGAAAAGGGAGACACCCTCTACGTCACCGAAACTCCCGATGGTGTCCAGCTCACGCCATACGATCAGAAGTTCATTCGGGTGATGGACGCAGCGAACCAGATCATGCGCGAGAACCGAGACGTTCTGCGAAAGCTGGCTCAATAGATGACTGAGGTCATCTGGATTGACAAGCACGAAGCTCTCACCATCCATGCTCAGCAGATCGCCGAACACGGGGGAAGCGATGGAATTCGGGACAATGGCCTGCTCGAGTCGGCCCTTGCCCGCGCGCAGAACCTACTCGCATATTCAGAGGAGAATCCGTCTATCCCCCGATTAGCCGCTGCCTATGCCTTCGGGATCGCCCGGAACCATCCCTTCGTCGATGGAAACAAGCGCACTTCGCTGGTCGTTTCGCTCACCTTCCTACTGGTGAACGGGCTCGCACTGACTGCGCCTCGGGAAGATAGATACTTCATCTACTACGACCTCGCCGCCGGCAAGCTCTCTGAAGACGAGCTCGCGAAATGGCTCGAAGTGAACACCGAACCGGCCTCAAAATAGGGCACCTCAAAATGCCTTACACTCTCTCTAAGCGGACAGCAATTTATGGATAAATTTGTAATTCGCGGCGGTAACCCCCTGCTCGGAACCATTCGAGTCAGCGGCGCAAAGAACTCGGCCCTTCCCTGCATGGCGGCGGCCATCCTCACTGAAGACGAGGTAGTCCTCGAGAACATTCCTCAGGTCCACGACATCGAAACCGAGCGCAAACTGCTCGCGTCCATGGGTGCCGAGGTCGAACTAGGCTACGGACGCGCGCAGCATCGCACCACCATTAGTTGCCGCCTGCTGTCCGACCCCGTCGCCAAATACGAGATCGTCAAGACCATGCGCGCCTCTTCGCTCGTGCTCGGACCGCTGGTTGCGCGTACTGGCATGGCACGCGTCGCCATGCCGGGCGGATGCGCCATCGGCGGCCGTCCCATCGACCTCCACATCAAGGGGTTGGAGACCATGGGCGCCACCATCAACTACGAGCACGGCTATATTGAAGCTCGCGCCGAACGCCTCAAGGGCGCGCACATCTACTTCGACAAGATCACCGTCACCGGCACTGAAGACCTGCTTATGGCCGCTGTTCTCGCCGAAGGCGAATCCGTCTTGGAGAACTGTGCCCGCGAGCCCGAGGTCACCGATCTCGCCGCGCTGCTCACCGCAATGGGAGCAAGAATTGAAGGCGCAGGCACCAGCACCATTCATGTGCGCGGCGTGGAGAAGCTGCACGGCGCGCGTCATCGGATCAACCCTGACCGCATCGAGGCCGGAACCTTCCTTCTCGCCGGAGCAATCACTGGCGGCGATCTCTGCGTGGCCAATTGCAATCCAGCCCATTTGGGCGCTCTCATCGCCAAGCTCCAGGAGTGCGGCGCGCGCATCGAACACGTTGGCAAAGACGCGTTGCGCATTCGCAGCGAAGGCGCCCTCAAGGCCGCCGACATTTCAACGGAAGAATACCCCGGCTTTCCTACCGACATGCAGGCTCAGTACATGGCTCTCGCAACACAGGCCGAAGGCACTTCGGTGGTCACCGAGAACATCTTCGAGAACCGCTTTATGCACGTGCAGGAGCTAATTCGCATGGGCGCCAACATCAAGCTTGACGGACGTTCAGCTACGGTCCGCGGTAAATCGCCGCTCTCGGCAGCGGCTGTCATGTGCTCCGACCTGCGCGCATCCGCTTCCCTCGTTCTCGCGGCGCTGGTTGCCAATGGCGAGAGCATCCTCGACCGCGTATACCACATGGACCGCGGCTATGAGCACATCGAAGAAAAGCTCCGCGGCGTAGGCGCGCAAATTCGTCGTATGGGCAACGTCTTCAACAACAAGCGCGAAGCGGTTGAAGCCGTCTAACCAATTCGCCGCAGGTTGCGGCATCTTATCGCAAGGAGATTGCCCAATGCCTTCAGATGATCAAATCTTGCGCGAACAGCTTGTTGAATTCCTCGATAAGGGCCACGCCCATATCGAGCTATTCTCCGCGATAAAGGACTTCCCCAAAGAGCACTATGGCACCAAGCCGGAAGGAGCGCCGCACAGCGCGTGGCAGCTCCTTGAACATATCCGAATCGCTCTGAACGACATCCTTAGCTTCTCAACCGACTCCAACTACTCCGCACCCAAGTGGCCCGATGACTACTGGCCCAAAGAAGCCCCGCCCAGTGCAGACGAGTGGAAGCATTCAGTGCAGGCCCTCCATGCCGATCTCGAGGCCTTCAAAAAACTCATCCGCAACCCGGAGTCGAACCTGTACTCTCGCATCCCCTGGGGTGACGGGCAGACACTGCTGCGCGAAGCTCTATTGGCCATCGATCACACCAGCTATCATCTCGGTCAGTTGGTGATGCTACGCAAGCAACTCACAGCCTGAGCGCTTCATTCGGCACTCGCGTCAATCGCGTAATGGCGCTCAGCAAGCCCGGCCACACCCCGACCACCTGCCCCGCTGCCGGAGCCGACACCATCAGCCGCGACACCGCCGTCGCCACGCCAACTGGACGCCTCAGCTGCGCGCATAACCGTCGCTGGTAGTCGTCCGCGCTCTTACCCCGCAGATAGTCCTCCGCTGCAAGATGCGCGCTATGCAGCGCGATTGAGATTCCATCACCAGAAAACGACGGGATCACCGCCGCCTGATCACCGAGCCGCCACAGTCCGTCCGTAGCTCGCTCGCAAAGGTAGCCATAGGGGATCGCCGAAAGCGCAAGTGGTTTCTCCAACAGCGGCTCTGCGCCTTCAAGATAGCGAGCCAGATGCGGTGAGGCCGTTTGCATGTGGCCCAGTAAGTTCTCCCATCTACCCAGACGCCTCAGGACCGATTGCCTAACTAAGACACAGAGGTTCAGAACCTCACCCCCGAGCAGCAGGAGCCCTCCGTATCCTCCCGGAAACAGCACCAGCTCTACCCGGTTTTCGATCTCCGCACGCTGCCCGTATTCAAGGCGAAAGTACATCTTGAACGCCACCAGATCGTTTTGCCTTCCGGCAGGCCTGTGCCATCCAAGCAGGTCGTGCTTCCCTGTCGCCAGAAACGCCGCCTCTGCGCATAGTTTGCCACCATCAGTCAGCCGCGCAACCCATTGACCGTCCTCGCGCTGTAACGACTCCACAGCCTTGCCGCGTTCAACGCCTGCCCCACCATTCAGAGCGGCGGACAATAACGCCTCATCCAGTACCCTTCGCGCCACCGACATTCCCACGAATGGCAATGCGCATTCGCCGATCAGCCCGCGCGCCGCTAGTCGGACTTCAGATGTTTGCTTTGCGCCTATGGCTCCGGGATCAACACCAAGCCCTCTCAAATATCGGATCGCCTCGTCGCTCAGAAATTCCCCGCACATCTTGTCTTGAGCAGACATTGTCTTCTCCAGGATCCGCACTGAGCGCCCTGCGCGGGCCAGTAGTGTTCCAAGTGCCGCACCCGCCGGTCCACCGCCGATCACAAGCGCGTCAATCAGCGGGTCCTTCACGCCTTCAACCTGCTTACGCAAAGTCGCGCTGGCTTTACTTCTTCAATCTGTACATCTCCAGTACCGACACCAGCCATTGAGCAATATTGCTCCCAGTCGGCACGACGAAAGCTCCTCAGAATCGAAATTGGACCATCGTGTTGCACAAATTTGTGCCACCTCATCACCCATGCCAGCGCCTTGAACCCGTAGTACGGCACCTTCTCCCGATGAAGATCGTTGATGAACCACCCCCGCCGTGCCATCCGCTCCATCCAGGCGATAAACCGCGCGATCTCAGAGTCCTCCAGATGATGCGTGAACAATGAGCTGATCACCAAATCAATCGCTGCGGACGGCTGATACGAGAATGCATCCCCGGTAAGCCACTCAATCTCGCTTTCGCCCGGCGTGAATTCTCGAGCCGCGCGCGCAGCGTAAGGATTCAGGTCGATACCCGTGAGCCTCACCTTGACTCTTTTCCGGGACCACACCTCGATCCGACGCAGCATATCTCCGCCACCGCAGCCAACGTCCACAATGTGCAGCGGAGCGTCACCAGGCGCGGCAAATTGCTCCAGCCATCCCAACGTCGGTCGGTACGACCCCACCGTACGATTCACCTTCTCGAGATCGCGAAGGCAATCCCGAAACTCTTCATAACTGCACGGTTCATCCATCAGTTCGGAAAGGTGAGCGCGACGTGAGAAATCCATAGGCTCATGCGACGCGGAAGCGCATAGTCTCCGCCGTCAGCCCCGGTCCAAACGACATCGCACAGCCAGCCTGCCTGCGGCGACCCGTCTTCATCAATTCTTGCAGCACAAACATCACGCTCGCCGACGACATGTTGCCATACTGCGAGAGCACTCTTCGCGAAGCCCTCAACGCCTCCGGGCATAATGAAAGTCCCTCCTGCACCGCATCCAGTACCGTGCGCCCGCCCGGATGGACAGCCCAAAGATCTATCGGACCTCCATCCTCTAGGTTCTTCGCATCCGCCCGTAACGCCATCGCAATTTCACGCGGCACTTGGCCGGAAAGCATCATGTCAAATCCAAGATCCCCAACACGCCACGTGATAAGGTCGCGCGTATTTTCTATCTGGACAACTCTAAAGCGATCCAACTCAAGCCCTACGGGCTCGCTGCTAATCAGGCTCGCCGCGCATCCATCCGCAAAAATCAAGAATGACAGCACTTCTCCAAGATCCTGAGTTTCGTGCAGGTGCAGAGTGCATAGCTCGAGGTTCACCAGCAGCACTTTTTCGCCCGGCTCGGACCGCACAATGTGGCGGGCCTGCTTTAGCCCGTTGATTGCAGCGTAACAGCCCATAAATCCGACCATCGTCCTCTCGGTTGAGTGCGACAGGCCCAAGTGATCAATGATGGCGAAGTCCAGCCCCGGAGCGTATAGCCCTGTACAGCATGTAACAATCACGTGGCGAATCCGGTCCCGTTCGACCGCTGTCAACGCCAATTTATCCAGGGTTTTCTTCGCCAGCAGAGGAGCAAACCGCTCAAAAATCTTCATCCGCTCGGCTGTAGTTGGAAACTTCCCGGGCACATAGACTTCGTAGGCATCAACCGAATTTTCAATGAGC
The DNA here is from genome assembly GCA_035945555.1 of Acidobacteriaceae bacterium. Lineage (GTDB taxonomy): Bacteria > Acidobacteriota > Terriglobia > Terriglobales > Acidobacteriaceae > Silvibacterium. The sequence goes on along the minus strand of DASZAG010000113.1, from coordinate 60,162 downwards.
GGTTTAGTCACCTGCAAATATGAAAAGCGGTGCTGGATATCCGACTTTGCCGCCAAGCGCAGAAAAAGCGAGCGCTTGTGCGCGCCCACCAACATCTGCTCCGCGTATTCAATAAAAGCGCGGTGAACATCGTGCTCAGGAACAGCCGTCGCGATGCGGTTAATGTGAGCCAGCGTCATTCCGTTTCACCTATCCAGATAGGGATACGCCATCCTCTGTTCCTTCTGACCACAGAAGTTCACGCTGGGTTACAGACAACCGAAATATCGCTTTGGTGAGCGGTCAATGCCCAGTTTGGTTGTAGTGGCGCGCCGCGGCATGCGCCAAAGCCATCGCCGGCTTCACCTCGCGACCCCGTACTTCAGAGCCGCGCTGCTTCGTCACTTCACCCGTTGCTGGCGCCGGAAGCGAGCGCGCCACTCTTTCCATTGCCCGCAACGTTATTTCAGGAGAGACATCCGCTAACCGGGTAGCCAGAATCGCTTGCGGCGTAATCGCGATCTCACTCCTGCCCGCAATGGCGGCGCGTACAATCTTCTTCGCCGCACATCGCGCAGATGTAGAAATACCCGGCAATCCTGCTGACAGGCTGAACCAGCGGTACTCGCGCTCCGCATCTCCGGAAAAGCTCGCGTTCAAGTGCGAACCCGTACGCATTAATCCCGGGCACACCGTCGTCACACGAATTCCCTTCGAGCGCAGCTCCGCATAAAGCCCCTCAGAGAGGCCCACTGCCGCAAACTTGCTCGCGGTATACGGCAGCATATGCGGCACCGCAATCTTTCCGCCAATCGAGGTAATATTCACAATGTTGCCGCGCCCCTGCGCCAGCATTTGCGGCAGGGCGGCGAGCGTACAGTGCAAGCCCGCAAAAAAGTTAGTGTCCATTACATCGCGAAAGTCTTCGACGCTCTGGTTCTCAACTGGGCCCACCGTGATAATCCCCGCGTTATTCACTAGAAAATCGAGCTCCCCAAAATGCGCCATCGTCTTTTGAACAAGGCGCTCCGCCTCCTCGAACTGGCGGAGATCACAGGGATAGATAAATACGTCTTCCCGCTTTTTCGCGGCGCCTCGTTTTACCAGCAGTGCGCGGGCCCTCTCGAGTTCCCTGGCATCTCGCGCCGCTAAGGCCAGCTTCGCGCCGCGCCGTCCAAATTCCTCCGACATGGCCAACCCCAGCCCGCGAGAGCCTCCGGTGATGAGCACTACTTTTCCAACCAAATCTCTCGATGGTTTTCTCCAGGTCGCGATGGCGTATGCGGCGATTGCTCCTGCACAAACAACACCCGTTCCAGCCAATACTAGGCCAGCTCCTGCCGCCTTAGCTGTCGCCCCACGAATGGACATATTTGGATCCTCCTCTAATCTCACTTGTTACGCCGGGGAACAGAAAAGTGAGATGCCGTAACTTAGGAGCCCGTATTCCGCAAGCGTTCTCCGCGCCTTCTAAATACAACTCCCCGGCATAACCCCAGCGTCTATTACGGTTAGCGCAAGTCGGAGACACTAAAATTATGCGCGTCGGACTAATTTCTCCGCCATTTATCCCGGTACCCCCAAAGCTCTACGGTGGGACAGAGTTGTTTGTCGCGCATCTTGCAGAAGGACTGCAGCAACGTGGCATAGACGTAGTCGTCTACTCCAATGCTGACTCTACTGTGAAGGCAGAGAACCGCTTCATCTATGGAAAGTCAGAATGGCCCGTTGAAAGCGAAATTCATGCCCAATTCAAGGACGCAAATCACACCGCATGGGCTGTACGCGATGCTGCGGATTCATGCGATATCATCCACTTGAATAATGCAACGGGCATAGCCTATTCGCGGTTTCTAAACGCCCCGTTCGTCTGCACCGTGCACCACCCCAAGGTTCCCGAATTAAGCGAGTTCTACCGCTTCTATCCCGATGTCACCTACGTCACGATCAGCGAGGCGCAGCGTAATCTGGAGAACATGCTGCACATGCAGACTATCCATCATGGCATCTCGATGGATAGCTACACCCTCGTTGAGGAGAAACAGCCTTACCTTGCATTCATCGGAAGAATCGCCCCGATAAAAGGCACACATCTCGCAATCGAAATTGCAAAACGCTCTGGCATTCCCTTGAAAATTGCCGGAGAGGTACAGCCGACCTTTCAAAGCTACTTCGATGCGGAAGTGAAACCCCACATTGATGGACGTTTTATTGAGTACATTGGCCCGGCAGACCTGGCCGCAAAGAACGAACTGCTCGGAAACGCAATGGCGATGCTTTTTCCCATTCAGTGGAACGAGCCCTTCGGCTTGGTCATGATCGAGTCCATGGCATGCGGAACGCCAGTCATCGCGCTCGACGGCGGCTCGGCTCGAGAGGTGGTGAGGGATGGAGTCTCCGGTTGGGTCTGCTGTTCAATCGATGGCGCCGTGGAAGCGACGCAAACACTACATCTGCCGGCGCGCCGCGTGCGTGATTATGCCCAGACACTCTTCTCCGTTGAAGTGATGGTCGATCGCTATATTCGCCTGTACGATTCTCTTCTGCGCCATACTCTTCCAATCGCGCGCCCCCCATGCGATGACACGCTTCCGGCGGCGGCATGAAAAAATCCCCCAATCGCACAGCCCACGCACAGGAAGATAACTCGGCCTTCTATGACGGCATTCGGCTCGAACCCACGGATTGCCCCCCGGAACCAAAAGTGGCCTACCAGACGCAAATCCCACACAAGACCGACGACCTCACATTGATCGATGGACGGACATTTCTCGCCAGCACGATCTCCGGCAACATTGCGCCGCCAGGCGCGCCTGACGTTGGATTCTTCAGCAGCGACACCCGCTTCCTCAGCCATCTTGAACTTAAGGTCGGAGGCCAGGCGACCATCCTTCTCTCGTCATCCACCGAAAGAACGTACGCCTCCCAGATCGAGATGACGATGAAGACCATCTCCGCTGAGAGCACGGTCGACATACCGCAGAACACGATCCATATGCGCCGCGAGCAGGTGCTTGCGCATCACACGCTTTTCGATTCGCTGCAGTTTGAAAATTTCTCTGACCGCGATGAACGGCTGAAAATCGAGATGATTCTCGACGCCGACTTCATGGATATTTTCCAGGTGCGCGGGCTTAAGCGAGGCTGTTGCGGTCAATATTACAAGCCAATCAGCAAGCCGGACGCGATGATATTCGTTTATCACGGCCGTGATCGCGTCGAGCGCACAACCACCATTCACTTCGCGCCGCCGCCGGCCTCCATCACAAACCGCACCGCTCTTTGGAACCTTACACTCCAGCCGAACACCAGGGTTGAGGTCTTGCTCAGCATCACCCCGCACTCGCGGGACATGACCTCTGGCAACGAACGAAAGCATGCACCTGCGCACAAAAACGGTGCAAAGAAGGGCACGCCTGCCATTGCCCACAGTGGCTATTCCACTCTGCTGCAACAGCGGCGTGAGGCATTTTCGAAATGGCAGAAGGACTCCACATCATTTCAAAGCAGTAACCAGGGCTTCGATCTTTTGCTCGCGCATTCGATCGGCGATATGCACGCGCTGCAGATCCCAGAAGCTAACAGTCACATCATCGCCGCCGGTATCCCCTGGTTTGACACTATTTTTGGCCGCGATTCTCTTATAGCGGCCTATCAGGTCCTCATGCTCAATCCTCATCTCGCAACCGGCACGCTCCGTGTTCTGGCCCACTACCAGGGCACCGCGGTTGATGACGAGCGTGACGAGGAGCCGGGAAAGATTCTTCACGAATACCGCGCAGGAGAAATGTCCCGCCAGCGGGAAGTCCCCTTTGGGCACTATTACGGGTCAGTTGATTCGACTCCGTTTTTTCTCATCCTCTTTGCTACTGTGCTTGACTGGATTGACGACGAGCAGCTCTATCGTGATCTGCTTCCGGCCGCCCAGGCAGCTCTCCAATGGATCGATGAGTTCGGTGATTTGGACGGGGACGGTCTAATCGAATATCAGCGCCGTTCGCCTAAGGGGCTTGCGAATCAGGGATGGAAGGATTCCGGAGACTCAAGCGCATTTCCCGACGGCACTCTCGCGAAGGCGCCCATTGCTTTAATCGAAGTCCAGGGTTACGTCTACGAAGCAAAATGCCGAATGGCTGCCTTACTTGACCGCCACGGCGAGCATACCCAAGCCCGGAAGCTGCGGCAGGATGCCGAATCCCTCCGCGAGCGAATTGACCAGGCATTCTGGATGCCCGATAAGCGCTATTACGCCATGGCTTTGGACAAGGACAAGCGCCAGCTTCAGGTCATCTCATCGAACCCTGGCCACCTGCTTTTCACCGGAGCTGTCTCGCAGGCCCGTGCGGAAAATATCGCCCAATGCTGCCTGCGCGATGGACTGAATAGCGGCTGGGGCATCCGCACGCTCTCTCAAAAGGAGTCGACCTTCAACCCCCTCAGCTATCACCGCGGTTCAGTCTGGCCGCACGACAACTCTCTTATTGTGCACGGTCTCGCGCAGCGCGGCTTCCGCAAGCGTGCCGGCCAAATCTGCGCGGACCTTTTCGACGCTGCGCTGCATTTCCGCGACTACCGGCTTCCAGAGCTGTTCTGCGGAATTCAGCGCCGCCCCTATGAGGGCCCAGTGGAATACCCGGTTTCCTGCTCTCCGCAGGCGTGGGCCTCAGGAAGCATGCTTCTTATGCTCTGGTCCATGCTGGGGTTGCGTCCTTCGGCCCACAAGCATGAGCTGCTCGTCAACGACCCCGCTTTACCCACTTTTCTGGATTGGCTGCAAATCCGAAACCTGCGAGTGGGAAACAGTCGCGTATGTCTGGACTTCTCACGCCGTGACGGACGTACCTTCTGCAACGTTGTGGACGTCCAGGGCGATTCTCTTCGCGTTTCCGTCAACTTTGATTCAAAAATCGGCCCCCCTGGCGTTGCGTGAATCAGGGCAAATGTCAGAGCGCTCCGCCGCATCGACCGCTACCAAAATGCCTCGTAATGCGATATAATCTTAACTAGGTCGCATTACGACCTAACTTATGAACGCTCGTTCTTCTGCTGCCAAACTCCCGTCGTCCACCAATGGGTCTTCTAGTGGGCCCGAAGACTGCAGCTTGCAGGACATCCGCGATCTCGCGCATTTCCGCTATGCGCTGCGAAGATTTTTGCGATTCAGTGAAAACGCCGCGCGGCAATGCGGAATTACGCCGCAGCAACACCAGTTGCTGCTCGGCGTGGCTGGGCATACGGGGCGAGGCTCTGCAACTGTTTCGGAACTCGCGGAGTTCTTACAGGAACGGCCGCATTCAGTCGTCGGTCTCGTTGAGCGGGCAGCTCAGCATCGCCTGGTGCGCCGCAAACAGGATCAGACCGACCGCCGAGTTGTGAACGTTTCGCTCACGCCCACCGGCAAAAGAATTCTATCCAGGCTTACCGCCCTTCACCACGGTGAGGCGCTGCGCATCCAAAAGTTCTTCGGAACGCGCATTGCCGCGCCCCAGCACGCTGAGGAGGCAGCGGCCGACTGACCCCATTGCTTTACTTTGAACAACTGGACCTGCCTGAACGAACAAAACATTATTCAAAAAGAAGAGGACGATTGCGATTCCAGTGAATGAAGCCAGGACCACCACGACCCCCAAACGGAGCTGGATACTGCAACATCCGTTGCTCCGAAAATACCTCCCTCTGGTACACGAGGACCTTACCGCGGTCTACTCCCGCGACCTCAAAAAGTGGCTCATCATTGCGCCAATCATTGGCATCCTCACCGGCCTCGTAATCACCGGCATTGCCATCATCATCCTCGATAAGCTCTGGCCCGTGGTGCTCGGCTACTATCTGCGTCACCACTGGGCAATCGTTCCCAGCATGGTTGCGGCCTTTGCCGTCACCGGTCTCATCATGCAGTACATGACCGCCGATCCTGACGAGCACTCCACTGAAGAAGTCATTCGTTCTTACCACGAGCATCAGGGCGACATCGACATGCGCCCTTTTACCGCGAAGCTCGCGGCTGCCGTCACAACGGTTGGCTTCGGCGGCAGCGCAGCGCTCGAAGGCCCAAGCATCTATGGCGGCGCCGGCATCGGATCATGGCTCTGGACAAAGCTGCAACGCTTCCGGAGCCTGAGCCTCAACGTGCGTGACCGGCGCATCATGCTTATCTGCGGTGCTGCCGCGGGCATGTCGGCGGTCTTTCGTGCGCCTCTAACCGGCATCGTGTTTGCTCTGGAAATGCCCTACCGCGACGATCTTGCCCACGAGGCGCTGGTCCCTTCGCTGATCGCCTCTGTCGTCTCCTTCGTCACCCTCAGCGCATTTCTCGGTTCGCAACCTCTATTCAATTTTCCCGGCGCCACCCACTATCAGCGCCACGACCTCTATTGGAGCGCGCTGCTCGGCTTGCTCATTGGCCTCATCGCCATGGCCTTCACGGTCACCTTTCGACGCGCCCGCACCTTCTTCGTGAAGTGGGCCGTCCCACATTGGTTCAAACTCACCGTCGGAGGCCTTCTGACCGGACTCTGCGGTCTATTGTTTATCCACATTTATCAGGGATCACTCATCCCCCTCGGCCCTAATTACGAAGCCGTCGGAGACATCCTCGGCAAACATCACAGCACGCTCGAACTGCTCAACTTCAGTTGGCTTAAGCTCGCCGCCACCATCTTCACCCTCGGCTCCGGCGGTGTCAGCGCCATGTTCGTCCCGCTCTTTCTCACCGGAGGCGCATTGGGAACCGCCTTCGCACAGTCCGTCGTCCATAGCCCCACGTTCGGCCTCTACGCCGCCGTAGGAATGGCCGCATTCATCTCCGCAGGCTACAAAACCCCAATGGCCGCGGTTGTCTTCGTCGCCGAAGCCACTGGTGGACATGCCTTCATCATCCCCGCACTCATCGGCGCAGCCGTAGCCTATGTAACTTCCGGAGACGCCTCTGCTTCCGGAGATCAGCGCCTCCACGAAGAAGTCAAGCTTCAGCAATTGCAGGGCATACCAGTAAGCGAAGTAATGCAGCAACACATCGTGCCCGCACAGGCTTCGCTCACCGTCGGCGAATTCGCCAGCACGCTTACCCCACATTCGCGCCATGAGGCATTCCCCGTCTTCGATGGAAACGAACTACTGGGAGCAGTCACGCTCTGGTCGCTCATCCACGTATCGCCGGAGCGATGGGCAACCACGACGATTCGCGAGCTCATCGATCACCAGATTCATACAGTCTCGCCGGATTGCGACGTATCCGAGGCTCTGCGATTGCTGTTAAGTGAACACAAACAGCCCATGCTGCTGGTTGTTGCCACTGACGGTCACATGAAGGGAATCGTCACCAAGACAGATATCTTGCAGACGTTCAAACTGCGCAGGGAGCCCACAGCAGAACTGCGCCCTGCTGCTCAGTTGACTGATTAGATTTGGTTGAGGAGGCGCCGAATGGCGGACTTTCCTATCTCCGAACTCGCAACCGTTCCTGAGGGGCAACCCGCAAAGAAGGGGCAGTTCGGAGTCGCTCTGGAGCCGGAAGTCATTCGTATATGCCTCTGCGCCGTTCTCGTGGGCTTTGTGGGAGGCCTGGTAGCACAGGGCCTTCTCGAACTCATCTACCTCTTCACCAACATCTTCTACTACGGCAAGTTCTCCTTCGCAATCACTAATCCGGCCCACCACCACCTCGGCGCGTGGGCCATATTGATTCCCCCCATCGGCGGACTGCTCGTCGGCGTCATGGTTTATTTCTGGGAGCCTACCTTGAAAGGTCATGGCATTCCTGAAGCCATGGAAGCGGTCCTTTTCGGGCACAGCCGCATGCGCCTGCGAGTCGCGATTCTTAAGCCGCTGGCCACGGCATTCGCCATCGGTACAGGAGGCCCATTCGGCGCGGAAGGCCCCATCATCCAGACTGGCGCAGCCATCGGGTCACTCTTCGGACAAACCATCGGCCTGTCGCCTTACTACCGGCGCGTCCTGCTGGCATCAGGAGCGGCGGCCGGAATGGCCGCCACCTTCACTGCTCCGCTTGCCGGCATCCTGGTCGCCATTGAACTGCTGCTCTTCGAACTCCGCGCGCGTTCGTTCATCCCCGTCGCCCTGGCCGCCGCAGTTGCCACTGGGGTTCGCATCTTCTTCGTCGGCTGGAAGCCGCTCTTCCCCATGGCCGCCTACAAGCTCACCGGAACCAATGAGCTTTGGCTGTTCGCTCTTCTCGGCGTCTTCATGGGGCTTGTAGGCATCGCCATGATTCGTGTCCTCTCATGGCTTGAGGACTTTTTCGACGAAATTCCCATCAAACATGCTCTCATCTGGTCACCTGTAGCCGGAGGCTTCCTTCTCGGTGGCATCGCGTATTTCTACCCCGAAGTCCTCGGCACCAGCTATGACACCATTCGCGACATGCTCAACAACCGCCTCACCACCGGGCATCTCATCGGCATTTCCATCGCCAAGTTTTGGGCGTTGGTTATTTCGCTTGGGTCAGGCACCACGGGTGGTGTCTTCGCACCATCTCTTGTTGTCGGTGGAGGACTTGGCGCAGCTTTCGCAATCCTCTTCCAGCACATATTTCCAACCGTAGTCAGCAATCCCGCTTTCTACGCGCTGGCCGCCATGGCTGCGGTGTTTGGAGGCATTGCCCGAGCGCCGCTCACCAGCATCGTCTTTCTCTTTGAGCTCAGCCACAACCCCAACGCGCTTCTGCCACTCATAGTCTGCGTAATGATCGCTGACGGATTCGTACGCCTCTTCAGTCGTGATTCCATCATGACCGTCAAGCTCGTCAAACGCGGGCTCATCGTACTGCAGGATTACTCCGTCCCAGTCCTGATGCGCGCTCGTATCGACCAGGTGATGCGGAAGCAGTTCCCGTCGCTTCAGGCCGACGAGGAACTGCGGTCTGTGCTCAAAAGCTTCCTTCCTGGTGACGAAGGCTTCATCCCCGTGGTTGAGAAAAATGGCATGCTGGCTGGCATAGTCGAACCGCACGACCTCCTCCGGACCGAGCCTCCGGATCATCACTTCAAAATGCGCGAGCTGGCGCGACGCGATTTCGTGATAGCTTTTCCGGGAGAGCTCATCGACCAGGTGCATCGTGACATGATGCTTAAAAATACTGAAAATGTCGTGGTAATCGAGCCAAATAACTCCCGGAAACCCATTGGAATTGCCCGCGCAAACGACATTCTCCAGCTTCGTCGCTGGCTCATGGAGGAGGAAACCCGCGAAGAGCACTCACTTGAGCGGCCTGAAACCCGGCAGGGCAACCCTTCCTGACCATTTACGCTTCAGCTAGCCTTAAGGAATATCCCTTATCTTCTTATCTATGATGAAGCTGCGAGTCCGGACATTGGCGGTGCTCACCTGCGCACTGGCGGCCCTGCTCTACTCTGTGCTTCAGCTGCACGCGCAGGCGATATCGCAAACGCAGGCATCTTCTCCAACGTCCGCTCCCATAACCATTTCTCTCGATGAAGCAATCCATCGCGCGCAGCAAAGCCAGCCCGCCCTGGCTGCAGCCCGCGGAAACGCTCGCAGTGTGGCGATAGACAGTTATCTGGCTAAAGCCGCATTGCTGCCGTCCGCCACTTATGAGAACTCAATGCTCTACACGCAGCCTAACGGAGAGTTCATTGCCAGCGGGCAGGGCGGTGGAAAAGAACCTGCTCCTATCTTCATCGCTAACAACGCCATCCACGAATACACCAGCCAGGCCGCCATCACCGAAACCATCGGCCTCAAAGAACTGGCCAACGTCAAAGTCGCCAACGCCAATGCGGCCATGGCCTCCGCCGAGCTCGAAATAGCGCGTCGCGGGCTGGTGGCAACCGTGGTCGGCCTCTACTACTCCATCGCCGACGCTGAAACCAAGGAACACCTGATGGCCGACGCACTCCACGTCGCTCAGGACTTTACCGGTCTCACTCAAAAGCGTGAACAAGCGCGCGAAGTCGCTCACGCCGATGTAGTCAAGGCGCAACTGCAACAGCAACAGCGTCAACGCGACCTTCTGGACGCAAAGGTGGCCGAAGAGAATGCGCGCCTGAACCTCGCTGTCCTGCTCTTCCCTGACCCGCGCACTCCGTACACCACTGAGCCCGCCCCCTCTGTCCAGCAGCTGCCTTTGCGTGAGGATGTCTACGCCCAGGCATCCGCGAAAAATCCTGAGCTCCGCAGCGCTATGGCCGCGCTCAAAGCCAGCGACGCCCAGGTGGACGCGGCAAGAGCCGCATATGTTCCTGACCTCACTTTCAACTTCAATTACGGCATCGATGCCCCGCAGTTTGCCAAGCGAAGTCCAGACGGTGTTCCGAACCTCGGCTACTCCATCACCGGAACGGTGAACCTCCCGGTCTGGGACTGGTTCTCAACGCAGAAGCGCATCAAGCAAAGCGAAATTCGCCGCTCCGTGGCGCAAACAACACTAACAAACGCCCAACGCCAGCTCATTGCCGGTCTTGACGAAGCCTACACTGAAGCCTCTACTGCCCATGAAGAACTCGACCTGCTCAATCAAAGCGTAACCACGGCCGCAGATAATCTGCGCCTCACCAACCTGCGTTACACCTCAGGCGAAGCTTTGGCTTTGGAGGTCGTTGACGCGCAAAACTCCTATATCGCGGCGCAAACTGCGCAAGCCGATGGTGTGCTCCGCTACGAAACCGCCTTAGCAAACCTCCAGATCCTCACCGGAAAACTCTAATGTTCCGATCGAACGTCAATCTCACGAACGCCGCCATGACGCGAAGAATCGCACTCGCAGCTATCGTTGTCCTCGCTGCTCTCTGCGGATGCAGCGGTTCGGGCGACGACAATTCGCCGCCTGCTCTCGTCACCGTGCAGGCGGAAAAGCCCACCACTGGCCCTATCTCCGAACATGTAGTCGCCGACGCTGTCTTATCGCCTCTCGCTCAGGCCGCCATTTCACCTAAGATCTCCGCCCCGGTTAAGAAGTTCTACGTGCAGCGCGGAACACACGTCAGAGCTGGTGAACTCCTCGCCACCCTCGATAACCGAGACCTTGCCGCCTCGGCGCTTGACAGCAAGGGGCAGTACGAAGCTGCCCAGGCCGACTACGCCACCCAGACTCAGGCCACACTGCCCGAAGGCTACGCAAAAGCCAAACTCGACGCTGCACAAGCTAAGGCCCAGGTGCAGCTTGCCCAATCCATCGTCAACTCACGCCAGAAACTCTTCAACCAGGGTGCCATCGCTGGACGCGACCTCGATACTTCAAAGGCTGAATTGGTCGCGGCACAGGCCGCTTACAAGGTTGCACTCAATCATTTCCAGGACCTGCAAAGGGTTGGCCGCGATGCTGCTTTCAAAGGCGCACAGGGAAACCTCACCTCTGCGAAGGGTAAATACATGAGCGCCGAGGCCCAACTTTCTTACTCGGAAATTCGCAGCCCCATCAATGGAGTGGTCACCGACCGTCCCCTCTTTGCCGGAGAAACGGCATCCGCAGGCACCGCACTCATTACCGTCATGGATACCTCCGCGCTGCTCGCCAAAGTGCATCTCGCGCAGATGGTCGCGCAACGGCTCCACGTTGGCGATACCGCGCAGATGGAAATTCCCGGGGTGGACGGCACCGTACCCGCCAAAGTATCGCTCATAAGCCCGGCTCTCGACCCCGGCAGTACCACCGTCGAAGTCTGGCTGCGTATCGACAACAAGCATGCCAGATACAAGGTCGGAACCCCAGTCCACGCCATCGTCACCGGACGCGAAATAACGTCCGCCGTCCAGGTTCCACTCTCCGCCGTTCTGACTGCGGAGGACGGCTCAAAGTCCGTCATGATCGTCGGCAGCGACAACGAGGCACACAGCCGACCCGTCTCTCTGGGCATCAGCAACGGCACAGCCGTGCAAATCACCAGCGGCATCTCGCCTAATGATCTCGTAATCACCGTCGGCTCCTATGGGCTCGACAATGGAACCAAAGTCAAAGTAGCCGCCCCCGGCGATAAAGGCGACAGCGGAGACGATCACTGATGCCGCAGCCCGTCATCGACCCGCCGCACAATTCTGAATTCTGGCTGCTGCGCTATCGGCGCCCCATCTTTTTTTTCGTCGTCATCATTTCGATCGCCGGCATCGTCGCGCTGCAGCAGGTGCCCATTTCCGTATTTCCGGTAACCAACTTCCCCCGCATCGTCATCGGTGTGGACAACGGCGTCATGCCGGTTGAGCAGATGCAGGTAACCATCACACGGCCCATTGAGGAAGCCATCAACACCGTCCCGGGCCTCGAAACGATTCGCTCAACAACCAGCCGGGGATCCGCCGACATCAGCCTCTTCTTCAACTGGAACGTCGATATGGATCAGACGCTCCAGCGCGTCAATGCGGCATTAAGCGAGGTGCGCCAGTCTCTTCCCAGCACGGCCGTAATCACCACCAACCGCCTCACATTCGCCACCTTCCCGATTCTCGGATACAGCCTCACATCGAATACTCTGTCGCAAACACAACTCTGGGAATTAGCAACCTATCAACTCAAGCCACCGCTCAACCGCGTCACCGGCGTCCGTACGGTTACCGTGCAGGGCGGGCAGGTGCCGGAATATCATGTCGTTCCCAACCTCGCGCTTATGCAAAACGCGGGCGTCACGATTTCAGATCTCATCAACGCCCTTCAACAATCAAACATCACCCAGTCGCCGGGTCTTTATCAGGATCACCACGAGCTGATCCTCGGGCTCGTCGGCGCGCAGGTGCATGATGTCTCGCAGCTTGGCGACCTCATGGTCAAAACCACCTCCGGGGGCGCACCCGTTCACATCGCCGATGTGGCAACCGTGAAGGCCGGTATTGAGCCGGTCTATACCACCGTCACCGCTAACGGACATCCGGCCGTCCTCATCAACATCGCCCGTCAGCCTTCCAGCAATACGGTCGCCGTTGCCGACGCCGTGACCAAAAAGCTGCAGGACCTGCAAAAGACCCTTCCTGCGGGCATCACAATCAAGCCTTTCTACGACCAATCAGAGCTTGTTCGCGATAGCATCCGCAGCGTGCGCGACGCCATCATCATCGGCCTCGTGCTCGCCTGCATCGTTATGTTCGTTTTTCTGGGCGACTGGACGTCCTCAGTGGTCGCAGGCCTGGTCATCCCGATCACCATCGCCATCGCCATCCTTTTCCTCTGGTTCATCGGGCAAAGCTTCAACCTTATGACGCTCGGCGGACTCGCCGCCGCCGTCGGCCTCGTGATTGACGACGCCATCGTCGTAGTCGAGAACATCGTTCTGCACCGCGACTCCGGGCAGTCCAGAACCGAGGCCACGCGCCTCGCAATTCGCGAGCTTACAGTTCCTCTCCTCGGCTCAACGATCACCCCGGTAGTCGTCTTCCTTCCGTTGATTTCCGTCTCTGGAGTCACAGGCAGCTTCTTCCGTGCGCTCGCCGTCACCATGACCGCCGCGTTGCTCACATCTCTGCTGCTTGCTCTTAGCTGGACACCCGCTCTCAGCCTGACTTTCCTTCACGCGCAACCAAAAGTAAATGCTGAGCACAAAAGCAGCCGCGCCATGGCCTGGGTCATTCGACGACACGCGCAATTCCTCGGATGGGCGCTTCGCAGGCCCGTCATGCTCTTCGCTCTTTGTGGGCTTCTCGTGGTCGGCGCATACTTTGGCTACAAAGGGCTCGGCTCTGACCTTTTGCCGGAGATGGACGAGGGCGGTTTCGTTCTTGACTACATCATGCCTGCCGGCAGTTCACTCGCAGAAACCAATCGGGTTCTCAACCACGTCTATCAAATCCTGCACAGCATTCCCGAAGTCGATAACACCTCCCGCCGCACCGGACTCCAGCTCGGACTCGCCGCGGTTACGGAGGCCAACACTGGTGACATCAGCGTAAAGCTCACCAATCACCGCAGCCGCGGAATCGACGAAATCATGGACGAGGCCCGCACCCGCATTCGCAAGTCCGAGCCCGAATTGGATATTGAATTTACCCAGGTTCTTCAGGACATGATCGGCGATCTCTCCAATGCTCCCGAGCCGATCCAGATCAAGGTCTATAACAACGATCCCGTTCTGCTTAACACGGTTGGTCCCCGCATCGCAGATGCAATCAGTAAGGTCAAGGGTGTCGTCGACGTTGAAAACGGCGTGGACAACACCGTCAGCGGTCCCGCCACTGATTTCCGGGTTGATCCGGCAGCCGCGGCCCGCATGGGCTTCACACCGTCAGAAATCGCTCTCGATGCAACCTCAATCCTCGACGGCGTCACCATACCCGAGCCACTCATCTCCAACGATCGTGCGTACACCGTGCGCGTGCGCCTCGGGCCGGATACCCGTCAATCACTGGATACAATCCAGAACACCGTCTTCACCAGCTCCAACGGAAAATCTGCGACGCTAGGCACTCTCGCCACAGTCACGCAGTTGCCGCCGCAAAATGAAGTTCTACGTGAAAACCTCCAACGCCTCATCACCGTCACCGCCCGGCTCGAAGGTACTAATCTCGGCTCCGGCGTTGACGCTGTTAAGAAGGCCGTCAACGCACTGCACTTGCCGCCTACAGTCCGCATCACCTACGGCGGTACTTACCAAACCCAGCAGCAGTCTTTCCGCGATCTCACTCGCGTGCTCATGCTCTCGCTCGCGCTCGTCTTCGGCGTGCTGCTCATCGAGTTCCGCAACTTCTCTGCTCCCGCTGCGATCCTTCTTTCTTCCGTTCTGTCGACCGCAGGGGTCGTCTTCGCGCTTCTCATCACCCGGGTCAACTTCAACGTGGCCTCGTTTATGGGAATCATCATGGTCATCGGCATCGTCGCCAAAAATGGAATCCTCCTGCTCGATGCCGACGATCGCTACCGCGAACAAGGCCTGCCAGCGCGCGAGGCCATGATGCAGGCCGCTCAGCGACGCCTTCGTCCCATTCTCATGACCGCAACAGCGGCGATCTGTGGCATGCTGCCGTTAGCCTTTGCCATCGGCTCCGGTTCACAGATGCTCCAACCCCTGGCCATCGCGGTCATCGGTGGACTGGCCATCTCCATGGTCCTCAGCCTCATCGTCACACCCGCCGCATATTATCTGCTTACTCGCCACCGCGCACTTCCCTCACCCGCAACGGCCACAAACCAATAGAAAAGACCCGCGCAAGGTGGGCCTCACTTTCAATCACCGTAAAATCCGCGTCTGCCTGGCGCCGATTCCCTAAACTTGCCATGGGGCCTTGTAAAGCATTGTTAAGCGAGGCTGAAGCCACTGCGGACAGTCTCCGGCACGGGCTGCAACGGCAGCGTCACCAACGCCTCCGCGCCTCTTCCTTCTCGATTCCGAACAGCAATGGCGCCCCCCGCGCGTTCGCAAATCGCTTTGCAGATTGCCAACCCAAGCCCCGTGCCCCCGCTCTTGCGGTTGCGCGAAGGGTCGCCGCGATAGAACGGCTCAAATATAAATGGCAAGTCTCGCTCGGCAATGCCTTCGCCTTCATCTTCAATCGTCAGCGTCGTGCTGCTGCCATCGCTCGTCAGCCCCACCCTCACCACGGAATCCGCCGGACTATGCTCCAGAGCATTCAGCAACAAATTGCTGCAGAGTAGGACAGCATCGCGTTCATCCATCTTCACCCACGCACGTCCCGTGATACGAGGCACGACCTGCACCCGCCGCAATTCCGCGAATGTGGCTGTTTGACGCAGGCCTGCTTCCAGACAAGCCTGCATAGAACACCCGAACGCCTCGCCTGCCCTCTTTGAGGGCTCCTGCTCCACCCGTGCCAGCGTAAGCATCTCCTGCACCGTCCGCTCCAGCCGAGTGCAGTCGTCGAGGCATAGCTCAAGACCGCGCTGGTATTCCTCCACGCTGCGCGATCGCATCGTGAGCAACTGCAGAGATGATTTCGCAATCGCCACGTCGGTTTTCAACTCGTGCGCCGCATCACTGGTAAAGCGTCTCTGCTGCTCGAATGAGAACTGCAACCTCGACAACGCTGCCTCAATCGCGTGCGCCAGCGGAGCCAGCTCAACCGTCTCCTCCGCCGCCGCCGGCGCGCTGAACAGCCAATTCCGCGCCGAAATCTTCTCCGCCTCGCGCGCTAGTTGATGCAGCGGCGCCAAGTCCCTCCCCAGCAGCCATATCATCGCTACACTCGTCAGGATAACTAAGAGAATCGTGGCGCTTGCGTAAAAACTCACCGCCCTGAATACATCATGTCGAATACGCCCGGTGCGTGAACCATAGACCACCGTAATCCTGTGCGACACGCCGCCATTCGCATCGCCCGGATCAACAACTCGTGTACCCGTAACGCAGAGCACACGATAAGCGTGATTCAATATCCTGGTCTTCAGTGGACGTGTGCCGCCGCATGCCGTCGACAGCACGTTTTCTGGAACAGCAATCTGCGATTGCCCCAGGACTCGACCTTTTTCATCCAGTACGCGATATACGTCGCTCTTTGGAAGAGCGAGACCACTCATATCCAGCATGACGTTATCGCCCGGATCTTCCGCATCTCCCACTGCACCGAGCACGGTGTCCGCATGTCCGCGAAGCATCACGTCGAATGCCGTTACATGCGCGCGCCATTCATAAACAATCCCCGCGCCAATCAGCACCAGCGCTGAAACTAGTTCTAGCAGCAGAACCGTTCCAAGCAGTCGCCGAGTGAGCGATCGTCGCGTACTCATACCGGCTCACCTTCTTTGCGAAGACGATAACCACGATGCCGCAATGTCTCGATCAGTGATTCTGCTCCTCCTCCGTCCAGCTTGCGGCGAAGGTTCGACACGTGAACCTCAATCACATTGGAGTGGTGCTCCCAGTCATAGTCGTACAAATGCTCCAGCAACTCGCGCTTTGAGACGACCGCGCGGGGTCGATGCATCAGGTATTCAAGAATTCGATATTCCGTCGGCGACAAATCCAGCATCTGTCCTCTGCGTCGCGCCGTCTGTTGCAGTGAGTTCACCTCCACACTGCCTACGCGAAGAACCGGATCTGCGACGCCCTTACCACGGCGAATTGCCGCCTTCACCCTCGCAATCAGTTCGCCTAAATCAAATGGTTTGCTAAGGTAATCGTCCGCCCCGGCGTTCAGCAACTCAATAATCGATGCCTTGCCCTCCTGCGCCGTCAAAATAAGCACCGGAGTCCGCTTCCCTCTCTGCCGCAGCGCGCGCAGTACCGCGAGTCCGCTTTTGCCCGGTAACATCAAATCCAAAATGATCGCGTCGTACACGTCCTGCCGGGCAAATTCCTCACCCTCAACGCCATCGGCTGCGTGGTCCACCGCGAGCCCGGCTTCACGCAGTGCTGCCGACACATTATCGGCAAGCCTCAGCTCATCCTCCACAACAAGCACGCGCATAAGAATTGGCATCACCAGTGTATGCCTCAACACTCTGGTCAGCGCGATTCGCATCATTTCACAGCAATTTCACAGCATATGTGGCTGCCATTAACCTGTGCTGTATCTGCACATCTCCAGCGCCTGCAATGACCAACCGCCATCAGCTTCTTTGCATCCTGATCAATAGGTGTTAATTACTCAGTAACCAGCGGCTATGCACGTGAATATCGCAGGTGGAATTATCGTCGATGTCACTTTTCCCGAGATTGCAGCCCCTCTTCAGCGACAACGCCGACGTCGTCATCCTTGCTGATGGCGCCCCAGCTCTTGTTCTTGACCATAGAAGACTCAAATGTTCCGGCTCAACTTCTGGCGTTAGCTCATGGATCGAATCTCCACTTCGCCGCTGCTTCGACTGCCTGTTTGCGTCAGCCGCGCTTCTTATCACTGCTCCAGTCATGGGCGTCGTCGCGCTGCTTGTTTATGCCAACTCCCCAGGCCCCATCTTCTTCCGGCAAAAGCGGACTGGGCGCTACCGCGAGCTCTTCACCCTCTACAAATTCCGCTCCATGCAAGCCGCGGCGACGGCTGGACCATCGCTCACCGTAGACGGAGATGCGCGCATCACCCGGGTCGGCGCGCTTCTGCGGCGCTATAAGCTTGATGAGCTCCCGCAGATCATCAACGTGCTAAAAGGCGATTTGAGCCTGGTTGGTCCCCGCCCAAAACTGCCTCACCTCGAAGCGCTTGACCTCCCTTACCGGCCGGGTATAACCGGCATCGCCACTCTCGCTTTTCGTAACGAAGAAAAAATATTGGCAGAGATTCGCGATTGTCACGTTGAAGGATTCTACGAGAGCTGCATCAAGCCGCGTAAGGCGCAACTCGACCGCGAATACATGAGAAAGGCAACGCTATGGACCGACCTCAGTCTCCTCTGCCGGACCGTACGCTCCTGTCTACTTCGCTCTGACGAGCTATGCGACGACGTAACAAAAACGCTCACGGCTATCGCCGCTGCTTGGCCAGGATCACCCGTCGCTCATACAGAAAGTCCTACAGCGTTCGATGGCTCTGCAAACTATTTTGTTCGTATCGAACTGCATGGTGCGCGGTGGCCAGCCGATTATCGTGAGCTCGACGAGGATCTTGAACGGCACGGATTCGCGCAATTCACCCGCAGACAATCCACACATCAGCCTCCACCGAAAGCGTTCTACTTTTCAATAAATCGCGCGGATAACCTTCGTCAAATTGCAAAGGCATTAAAGGATTGCGCCAACCGCACTGGATATCACAACAACGTGCTGGTAATTAAAAGCGCCGCATCGCGTTTGCAGTTCACCGCTACGGGATAATCTCGCCGGGCGTTCAATTTAACCCACTCGCCTTGCGCTGACATCGCAAGGCAAACTCGTGCTATTGCTGCGCATCAAAATGCTTGTCACCGTGTACGCGACCGGGAGCAACCTCCCCCTAATGCCTAAAATTCGTATCCTGCATATCGGAAAATCCTATGCGCCCAGTTGTGGCGGCATCGAAACCCATGTGCGGGACCTCGCCGTCCGCCAAGCCCATTTGGCTACCGTCAGCGTGCTGGCGTCCAATCACACCCGCCGAACCGAGACATCGGAAATCGACGGCGTGCGCGTAACACGCCTGGCCAACTTCGGAACAATCGCTTCCATGCCGATATGCCCGTCCCTGACTTTCGAGTTGCGGCATAGCCCTGCTGATATCGTGCACATACATTTGCCTAACCCGGCCTCTGCGTTGGCATTCGTCACCAGCGGACATCCGGGCAGGCTCGTCATCACGCATCACGCCGACACTATGGGACGCAAAGCCCTTCGCCTTTTGAGCGACCCATTCGTCCATCGCCTCATGAAAATGGCAAGCCGCATCATCGTCACATCCGATCGCTATTTGTGGTCATCTCAGGAGCTCAGACCCTACCGCGACAAGTGCTCCGTGATCCCCCTCGGCATCAACATCGACGATCCATATCCCTACGATGCCGGCAACATATTTCAGCTCCGCCGCAAGCGCGAAGAGCGTCTCGTGCTCGCCATTGGAAGGCTCGTCCCCTACAAGGGATTCGACATCCTCATTCGCGCCATGAAGCGCGTTCATGCGCGACTTGCCTTGATAGGCTCTGGCCCGCAGGCTGAGCCGCTCATGGATCTCGCTCGCCGCGAAGGCGTGCGCGACAAAATCGTCATGCTTGGCTGGATCGATGATCTCCGTTCCTTCTTGCACCAGGCATCTATCTTCGTAATGCCATCAGTTACCCGCGCCGAAGCCTTCGGCCTCGTACAGCTTGAGGCCATGGCCGCAGGGCTTCCCATCATAAATACAGATCTCGACTCCGGCGTGCCTGAGGTTTCTGTGAATGGCATCACGGGTTTCACAGTTCCACCGGGAGACGTCGATACACTCTCCAACGCAATCTCTCTGCTTCTTGACCGCAAAGATCTTCGCGAACAATTCGGCGCCGCCGCAATCGACCGTGCCGCAGACTTCTCCGCCGACACAATGAGCGACCGCACCACGGCGCTCTATGAGCAAGTGCTTGCTGCTTAGAGGCCCGGCATGATCGTGGAACGACATAAGACTGACACTCCCTTCCCTGGGGGCAAAGCTGCTCCTGCCCTTGCGCCGGCTCGCTTCGAGAGCAAACCCATCCGCGAGGTCTCTATCCTCGACGTGCTGCTCGCGCTCGGACCATATCGTCGCCTCATCTTTGCCATTACCCTCGCCTTCGGAATCCTCGGACTCGCCGCCGCGTGGATCGTGCGCCCCAGCTTTACATCGCACACCATCATCCTCCCGCCCCAGCAGCACGCTTCATTGGCTGCCAACATGGCGTCTGAGCTCAGCAATCTCGGTGTAATGAGCGGGCTCGTCAACGGCGGCCTTGGAATCAAGAATGAAGTGGATCTCTACGCCGCGCTGCTAAAGAGCGATACCATTGCCGACAACCTGATCAAAGAATTCAACCTTCAGCATGAATACAAGACGAAGTATCTTTCCCAGGCTCGCAAAATCCTCGCCAGGCATACCGACATCAAGACCGATTTGAAAAGCAATCTCATCACCATTGCCTTTACTGATCACGATCCACATCGTGCAGCGGCCATCGCAAACGCATACGTCGCTCAGTACCAGCAGCTCTCGCAACAGCTTGCCATTACCGAGGCGGGCCAGCGGCGCGTCTTCTTCCAGCGCCAGATGCTCCAGGCCAAAAGTGACCTGGAAAACGCCGAACAAGCTCTAGTAGCGACTGAACAGAAGACCGGACTGGTCGAACTGGACAGCCAGGAGCGCGCCCAGATTCAATCCGCTGCCATGCTGCGCGCGCAGATCACAGTCAAGCAGGCCGAGATTCAAAGCATGCAGGCCTACGCCACGCCGCAGAACCCGCAACTCATCGAAGCCCAGCGCAGCCTCGCCTCATTGCAGGATGAGCTGAACAAAATGGGCGTGGGTGGCGTCACAGTGGGTCGCGAGTTTTCCGTGCCTCAGACAAAGGTTCCCAAAGAGGGTATGGAATATGTGCGTCGCCTTCGCGACGTAAAGTACTACAACACAATCTTCGACATCCTCGCGCGACAATTCGAGGCGGCCAAACTCGATGAAGCACGGGAAGGACAACTCGTTCAGGTGGTCGATCCGGCGCTTGAACCTGATCGCAAGAGTTCTCCAAATCGCATTCTGTGGACCATAGTCGCACTACTCATAGGGTTTGCCATCGGCCTCGTCATTGCCTTTACGCTCGCGGCCGTTCACTGGATGCGCCTCGATCCCGACACCGACCGCAAAATGAGTGATGTGCGCCGACTATGGCTTTCGCGCGCGCCGCCCGGACCGAAGGCCGCACAATGACAATCCTCGCCACGATGGTTCGCTATAACACGCCGCTCAGCGACTCACAGACCGTGCAAGGAATCTGCGATGCTCTCGCCGGCGATATTCGCCTGCGCCGCGCCTATAGCTTCCTCATTTGGGATAACAGCCCCGAAGAATTGAGCATGCCGCGACTTCCCATCGCCTTCGCCTACAAGCACTCTCGTTCTAATCTCGGTGTCTCCGGCGCATTCAACAATGCCATGAAATACGCCTACTCGCATGGCGACGATTGGTTGCTCTTGCTCGATCAGGACACCGAGGTCACAGCATCCTTTCTCCGGTCCATGCTCCACTGGACCAGGCGACTCGAATCTCATCGTGAAATTGCGCTAATCGCGCCCACTGTCCGCGTCGGAGATTCCATCGTCTCTCCTCGGCGCTACTTGTTCAATCACCACAGAGCCTATCCCGGCGCAAATCCAGGGATTGCTCCTGGCAATCCTTTCGCCATCAACAGCGGCTGCATAGTGCGAACATCAGCTCTCAGTGAAATTGGGGGCTTCAGTCTCGACTTCTGGCTTGACTACTCTGACATTGAGCTTTGCCATCGCTTTTATCTGCGCGGTTACAAGCTATGGCGCGCTACTGACGCCGAGCTTCAGCACCAAATGTCCATCATGGATTACGACCGCCTCATGACGGCCGCTCGCTACACCAACTATGCTTATGCGGAGACGGCCTTCAACGACCTCTATAAAGGACGCCTTGAAAATCTCGCCCAGACCCTGCGTCTGCTTGTGCGTTCCATCCGCCAACGACGAAAATACAGCAATTCAATCTTCTCCCGCATTACTCTCGCGCAGCTGGCCTATAGGCTGCGCGTACGCCGCCGTGAACGCATTCGCCGATTCCTCGCCGATTCTCAAACCCGCCGACGGCTCTATCCCGCGGAAGGCATCCAGCTGGAACATCCCAGCAGCGAATTCGCAGCGCGCGCACCCGAGCGAAAAGCCGTATGAGCGCTCTCGACATCGCGCTCACAGTTGTGGCCGCTCTCACGATCCTGAATTATTGGCTCTGGCGTTCCGTGCTCTACCCACCCTTCATCTTCTGCTTCATGTGGCTCTTTGACCTGGCCACCGTGAAACTGCGTCTCATCGATATTTACCCGTTGCACGCAAATACTTTGGCAATCGTCGCTGTCAGCGCAGCACTCTTCACTCTGGGTGGCGCATTCGCTTCATTACTTCCGCGTGAATTGCTTCGTGTTCGCATCCTTCCTGAGGACCCACACCAGCGCGCGGATCTCGTCCGCAATGTCCTTACAATAATTGTTCTGTGCGGCCTCCCCGCCTTCTTCTATCAAGTTCTTCAAATCAGTCATCAGGGCCTCGGAGCCAACATCCTCATGCGCGCGCGCGCAGTCGAGGTTCAGGCCGCGCAAAACGGCCAGCAGTTTCACTCGGTTATCTTCGACTACTTTGTGATGGTCTCCACACTGACGACACTATTATTTGCCACTGAAGAAAAACGTGGATGGCGATTTTGGATTGTCACCACTGCCGCCTTTGCCGGATGCATCCTCAGCACAGGGCGCACCACTCTGCTCCTGCTTATCGCCGGACTCTGCACCATCAATCTCCTTCGCCGTCACCGTGAGCGCTTCTTCCAGGCCGTCAGAGCTCTGCGCTGGCCTGTCGTCATCTTCATCGGGCTGTACATTGCGCTCATCTTCACCAACAAGAACACAGCTGGCATTGGCGGTGGAGCAAGCGGCGTCGTCTCCTACTATGTCACCAGCTATATAGTCGGCCCCCTTGCCGCGTTTGACGCCGTCGTGCAGTCGCCGGCCAGCTTCGCACTGGCATCCACGCACGTCTTTGAATTTCCTACAAAGGTCGCTGCCGCCTTTCACTTGATCTCTTACACTGCCCCACCCAAGCTCGATACCTTCGTGGAGGTCCCTTTCGCCGTCAACGTCTACACCGTCTTCAAGTTTTACTTCCTTGAGTTGGGCGTCTCCGGAACCTTCATCGTCATGCTCATCATCGGATTTCTCCACTCACTCCTCTACATCAAAGCGAAACAAGGCAGTCGCCTCGCCACCTATCTCTTCGCCTTCTCTGTCTACGCCGTCGTCATGGTCATCTTCGATGATGCTTACTATGACGCGGGCATCTACCTGCGCGCCTTCGTCTTTGGAGCCGTCTACTTCGCCTTGTGCTCGTATTCTTTTGAAATATTCCCCCACACTCGCTTCCGTCCGCTCGCCTCCCGAAGTCCAAAGAATATCGGCAGCGAACAGGCCTGATGAAGCCCATCGCAATCAACGGACGATTCCTCTCTCAGCCCCTTACCGGAGTGCAACGCTACGCTCGTGAACTGGTCGTCGCTCTCGACGCGCTCCTTTCCTCAGGAGAACTCGACCCACAACAGCCCGTGGAACTCCTCGCGCCGCGGGGAATACGCGACGCACCCACCCTCACCGCCATCCGCCTGCGCGTCGTTGGTCGCGCGAGAGGGCAACTATGGGAACAGTTCGAGCTGCCGACTTTCACCCGCGGCAAGTTGCTTTTTACCCCAGGGGGCGGCGCTCCCCTCCTGCATCGCAACCACGTCTTCACCGTTCCAGACGCGAGCGTCTTTTCCACCCCCGACGCGTACACCCACCTCTACGGCCTTTGGTATCGCTGGCATCATCGCCGCGCCGCTGGAATGTCCTCACTCCGCTTTCTCACTGTCTCAGAGTTTTCCAAAAGCGAGCTCATCCACCGTCTCAAGATCGACCCCGCACGCATCAATGTCATTCCTGAAGGACATGAACACGTCCTGGCTATCGCTTCAGACCCTTGCACGCTCGACAAACTCGGTCTTCGCCGAACGCCCTACGTTCTCGCCGTCGGCTCCGCAAACCCGAACAAAAACTTCCGCGCGCTCATCAAAGCATTCCAACTGCTCCGTGCCCAGCTACCGCAAGCGCTCGCGGAGAGCTTGCGCCTTGTCATTTCAGGCCGAGCTGACACTCGCATCTTCTCTGGCGAAGCGTCCTCAGGCGCAGGCATCCTTCACACCGGCTACATCTCTGACGCCGAACTGCGCGCTCTCTACGAGAACGCAACCTGCTTTGTCTTTCCATCTCTCTACGAAGGCTTTGGACTGCCGCTTCTCGAAGCCATGACTCTCGGCTGTGCCACAGCGTGCTCCACTAGCGCATCGTTGCCTGAGGTCGGAGGGGATGCAGTCCTCTATTTCGACCCTCACTCCCCCCAGGAGATGGCCGACGCCATCGCGTCCCTTCTCAACGATGCCCATCTGCGGGAAAGCCTTGCCGCTCGCGGACAGCAACGCAGCCGCCAATTCCGCTGGAGTGATGCCGCCCGGCTCACCTGGGCCGCTTTGCAGTCTGAATAGACCAACTAGCCGCACCAGATAAATCTAAGGTTCCTTCTCCAATATCCGATCTGATAGAGTGGCAAGCGAGAAATTTTTGGGAGGAAAACGGTTTTGCAGCTTCTCAGGAGACTTTCAGTACTGGCTCTGGCCGCACTTGTCGTCGCAACCCTCACCACCGGATGTGAAACCGGACGCACCAACAAAGCCCACGTCGAAGCAGACCATATCAACGACGTCACTACCACCGGCCATCCTGACCCGACTCTGGCGGCCAATCCCGAAGGTGAGCCGCCCGTCCCCGACTCTCCGACCGCCGCTGGCGACAATGGCAAGCAGCCATACAATGACTCCAATGGCCGCGCCACAACCGGCGCCGAAAAGGGTCACGCCGCCGCACCCAATTGGAACCACAAGGACGATTTCAAACGTCAGTAAAGAAAACAGGGGAAAGTAGAAAGCGAGAAGGGTAAAGCAAAAGCTTTCCCTTCTTACCCTTTACCCTTTACCCTGTCTCTTATAAATTCCACCGTCTTATCCAGCGGAGTACCTGGTCCGAAGATCGCCGCCACGCCTTGCTCCTTCAAGAACGCCGAGTCCTGTTCCGGAATCGTCCCGCCCAGCACCACAAGAATGTCTTCCGCGCTGCGCTCCTTCAGCAGCGCCATCACTCTCGGGATAATCGCATTGTGCGCGCCTGAAAGAATGCTCAAACCGATGCAGTCTACGTCCTCCTGCACCGCTGCGTTCACAATCATCTCCGGAGTCTGTCGCAACCCCGTGTAAATCACTTCCATGCCGGCGTCGCGCAGCGCCCGTGCAATTACCTTCGCACCGCGGTCATGCCCATCCAGCCCAGGTTTGGCCACCAGCACGCGTATCGGAGTAGAGCGTTCACTCATAAACTGCTGAGAATATCATAGGGCACAGTGATCTCGGCCACCGAAGAGCCGATCGCTCAGTGCAAACGGGCCGAAGGCCCGTGTCGCTGGACGCGCAGTCCCGGCCGGTCCCCTACTTCTCTCTGGCCACCACAAAATCAGGAACCCATAGCAGCGCCCGCTTGAATTCTGAGTCCGCCAGCCCGGCCAGCGACGTGCGTGCCGTCTCCGCATACTGGAACGCAGTATTCATCGCATAGTCCACTGACCCATTACGCGCCAAAATGCGCAATATCTCCGCATGCTCCACAAGCTCGAAGTTGCGATCGGTCAGCACCGTCTGGATCGCTTCGCGCTCCATCGCTGTGCCATTTTCCAGCGCGTGAATCACCGCCAGCGTCGCCTTTCCCTCGCGCAAATCGCTCGCAACGGGCTTTCCCAACACCTCTTCGCTCGCTGTCAGGTCCAGCACGTCATCCACAATCTGGAAAGCCATGCCCAACGTGCGTCCATACTCGCCCATGGCGTCTTCGGCATCTCCGTTAACGCCGGCCAGCACCGACCCCAGCCTCATTGACACCTCAAACAGACACGCCGTCTTGCGATAGATCAGCGAGTTGTAATCCTCTTCGCCAATCGCCAGCCCCAGTTTCTCCATCTGTAGCAGTTCGCCTTCCACCATCTGCTGCGTCAGCCCGATCAGCAAGTCCAGAATCCTGAAGTTCCGCTCTTCCAGTGCTGTCCGGAACGCCTGCATGTACAGCCAGTCGCCCGCCAGCACGCATTTCGCATTGCCCCAGTTGGTATTCGCTGAAGGACGCCCCCTGCGCGTGTCCGCGGCATCAATAATGTCGTCGTGCACCAGCGTCGCCGTGTGGACCATCTCCACCACCGCGCCCAGCCGAATCATCGACTCCCCTGAATAACCCTGCGCCTTTGCCGACAGCAGCAGCAGCGACGGCCGAATTCTCTTCCCGCCGCCTTCTCTCAAATATCCCGAAATCTCAGTAATCGCCGCGACAGATGAAACCGACCCTGCTCCAAATTCGCGCTCAATCAAGCGCAAATCGTCATGCAGCAGATCAAAAACTTCCTTCGCCGTCGCTATGGCCAGTGTGCTCACGCTTGCTCAGTGCCTTCCTGTCTGTTTCTCTCAGTTCGAGCGATAGTTCGTAAACTGCAATTCCAGCCCAAAGTCATGCCCGCGCAATAATGCGATCACCTCTTGTAGAGTATCGCGATCTTTGCCGCTGATGCGCACCGTATCTCCCTGAATGGATGCCTGCACCTTCTTTTTGGAGTCCTTGATCAAGCGCACTATATCTTTCGCCTTATCGCCGGAAATCCCCTGCTGCAGCGTAATCTTCTGCCTCACGCTCGATCCCGCCGCTTGCTCCACCTTTCCGTACTCCAGGTTCTTCAGCGACACGCCGCGCTTCACCAACTTCTGCTGCAATATTTCAACCACGGCCTTCAGCTTGTACTCATCCGCGGATGCAAGCTGCAATGCGTCTTCGCCCTCAATCTTGATATCCGAGTGCGAATTCTTCAGGTCAAATCGCGCATGGACCTCCTTCGACGCCTGGTCCACCGCGTTCCGCACTTCCTGAAGATCCACCTTTGAAACCACATCGAAAGAATTGTCAGCAGCCATTTTGTGCTCCCGCTCTTCTCTAAGACTACCCGTTTTGACTACAGCTTGAAGAATCTCTCAAAGTTCTCCGCTGTCTTCTTTGCCGCTTCTTCGCTTGAGATGCCTTTAATCTCCGCCATCTGCTCCGCAACTTTCGCCACCCACGCCGGCTCATTTCGCTTGCCGCGATGCGGCAGTGGAGCAAGAAACGGTGCGTCCGTCTCAATCAGCATCTTCTCCAGCGGCAGCGCCGCCATCACATCACGCAACGGCTGTGCCTTCGGAAACGTCGAGTTCCCAGCGAACGAAATCAGAAACCCCATATCAATCGCCAGTTCCGCGTGCCGTAGGCCGCCGGTAAAGCAGTGCAGAATCCCGCCCAGCCCCGTGCCTTTCCAGTTGCGGTCCAGCACTTCCAACGTATCGTCCCACGCATCGGTCGAGCCATCCGACGGCCGGCAATGGATCACAATCGGCTTCCGGTGCCCCGCGGCCATCTCCATCTGCCGCGCAAACGCTGCCCGTTGCTGGTCGCGGTCCGAATAGTCATAGAAGTAGTCGAGCCCTATCTCGCCACAGGCCAGCACTGCATTCTCTGCCAGCAAACCATCCAGCTTCAACAAGGCCGCCTCGCTCATCAGCTTCGCCTCATGCGGATGCACCCCCGCCGTCGCATATATCTTCGGCACTCTCTCGCGCCCGGCATACTCCCGAGCAACATCCAACGCGCGATGCATCGTGTCGGGCCCGTCCCCAATGCCGATCGACAGAATCCCGCGCACCCCAGCCGCGTAGGCCCGCTCCAGCATGGAGTCGCGGTCGCCGTCATAGCGCTCACTATCGAGATGTGCGTGAGAATCAATCACTAGATCACCAGCAACCCAACCTCCCGACCAACGGGAGGGCCACAAACGCCCAATCCAGCTTGGCGCCCGAAGGGCGCGTGTGCCTGGACGGTCAGTCCTACTTCAGTCGCGCCCCAATCTCCACATCTTCCAGAAAGCTCGCCAGCACCGGCTTACCGCCTTCGAGCGACGCCGCCAGCAGCATTCCGTTCGACTCCAATCCGCGCAGCTTGCGCGGAGCTAGATTCGCGACAATGACAATCTTCCGCCCCACCAGCGACTCCGGGGCATACGCCTCGGCAATCCCAGCCAGAATCTGCCGCTGCTCATAGCCCAGGTCCACCTCCAGCCGCAGCAGTTTGTCCGCCTTCGGAACCCGCTCCGCCACCTTGATCTGCGCCACCCGCAGCTCGACTTTCGCAAAATCGTCGATCGTAATCTTGCCCCCGGACCCTGCGGCCGCGCCTGCTGCGGCGTCTGCGGTAACCGCAGGCTCGCGCGCTGGATTCACCACCTTCCCCGTCTCCGGAACCTCCGGCGTCGCTCTCCCTCCCGCCTCGTGTCGCGCGTCTGCGTGCTTCGCCCGCGGCGGCGCAACGGCCTGATATTCTGCAGCCTCCGCCGCCTTATCCGCCTTCACTACTTTCTCGTCAGCCGGACCCGCCTGTGCGCCCGCCGCATTCTTCTCTTCGATTTCCTTCATCCTTTGCACCGCATCCTTTTCCGCGCGCGGAAACACCGGACCCAGTTCGCCGAGCCTCGTGCCCGGCCTCAGCCCGCCCCACGCAATGTTCTGCAAATCCGCTTTTTTGATGTCTCCCAGCCCCAGTTGCGACCACACCTTCGCCGCCGCATCAGGAATCACCGGATACACCAGTGCCGTCACAATCCTTATCGCTTCCGCCGCCGTATACAGCACAGTCGCGCGCAGCGCTCTCTGCTGCTCATCCGTCAAGCTCTCCGCCTGCTTCCACGGAGCGCTCGCCGTCAGGTACCCGTCCGTCGCCGCCACAATCGTCCACAGTCGTTCCAGCGCGCGTGAAAAATCCAGCCGCTCGAACAGCTGCTCCACCGCGGCCACGGTCTCCGGAATCTCCGTCGCGAGCGATGCGGCCTGCAACCCGGCAGCCTCCGGTACCACCCCGTCAAAATACTTCCCAATCATCGTCAGCGTGCGGCTCACCAAATTCCCGTAGCCATTCGCCAGATCCGAGTTGTATCGCTGTACCAACGCGTCAAAGCTGAAGCTCCCGTCCTGCCCAAACACCACTTCCCTAAGCAGGAAATATCGCAGCGCGTCTGCTCCCAGCACTTCCAGAATCGTCTCCGCCCGCACAATATTCCCGCGCGACTTCGACATCTTGCTCTCTTCAAACAGCAGCCACCCATGTGCCACCACCGACTTCGGCAGCGGCAGTCCCGCCGCCATCAAAAACGCCGGCCAATACACGCAATGGAACCGCGTAATCTCCTTGCCAACAATGTGCAGGTCCGCTGGCCAGAACTTCTCGAACCGCGCCTTGCCTTTGGGATCGTCGCTTCCCCAACCCAGCGCCGTAATGTAGTTCGCCAGCGCGTCCATCCACACATAGATGACGTGCCTTTCGTCACCCGGAACCGGAATCCCCCACTTGAAGCTCGTCCGGCTTATCGACAAGTCCTTCAGCCCGGCTCTTACAAACGCCATCACCTCATTGCGTCGCGTCTCTGGACGAATAAACTCCGGCCGCTCCTCATACAGTTCCAGCAGCGTGCGCTCAAACGCCGACAGCTTGAAGAAATAATTCTCTTCGTTAATCGTCTCCGTTGGCCGACCACAATCCGGGCAAGGCGCCCCCGGAGGCACATCCACATAAGCCTCATCGCTTACGCAATACTGTCCCGTGTACGACCCCTTGTAGATGAACCCGCGCTCCTTAAGCAGCGTGAATAGCTTCTGCACACCGCGCTTATGCCTCGGCTCTGTCGTACGAATAAAGTCGTCATACGTCAGTCCCATCCGGTCCCACAACGCGCGAAACTGCGCCGAAACTTCGTCGGTAAACGCCTGAGGCGAGCACCCGGCACGCTCTGCCGAGCGTTCAATCTTCTGCCCATGCTCATCGGTTCCGGTCAAAAAGAAGGTGTCCACGCCCAGCGCGCGCTTCCGCCGCGCAATCACATCCGCCACAACCGTCGTGTAGGTTGTTCCAATGTGGGGCCGCGCATTTACGTAATAAATCGGAGTCGTAAGGTAAAACTTGTCTGCCATCAGATGTGGATTTCCCTGCTATCTATTCCCTTGCCTGTTAATTACAGGTGTCATCCTGAGCGGGACCTGGCACGATCTTGCGCCAGACCCGGTCGAAGGACCTGCCTTGGTCCATTCTCAATTCGCGAAAGCTGCCGCTCTCAGAATACATCGGTCAAGCTGGTGGATTGAAATCGGCCTGTTAAACTAACCCTGTCAACTCAACCATTTGCATTCGTCACGGTGACCCCAACGTGTATCTGAATCAGCAGAAAGTTCTCGAAGCACAACTCCGCGCCGTGCTCCGCGAAAAGTTCTCCATAGCACTGGAATCCTTCGCCGTAGAGCAGCCGCCTGAAATCAAGTTCGGCGAATACGCGTTGCCCCTTGCCTTCGAGCTGGCCCGCCGCCTCAGAAAAGCGCCTCGCAAGATCGCTGAAGAAATCGTCGCCGCGCTCGGCTCAGTCCCCGGCTTTGTCTCCTTCGAGGTCGCCGGCGCCGGATACATCAACGCCCACCTCGACCGTGCCGCCGCCGTCAAAGTGCTCGCCTCCCGCGCTGAGATCGAATCTGCCGCGCTTCACACTGCACACGCCATCGTCGAACACACCAGCATCAATCCCAACAAAGCCGCGCATGTCGGCCATCTCCGCAACGCCATCTTGGGAGACACTTTTGTCCGCCTCCTTCGCGCCTCTGGCGAGAAAGTAGACGTGCAGAATTACATCGACAACACCGGCGTCCAGGTTGCCGATATAATCGTCGCCCTCCAGCACCTCGAAAACAAATCTCTTGCTGCTACCCAGACCCTTCTCGTCGAACTCGAGGCTCGCAACGAACGCATCGACTATTACTGCTGGAACCTATACGCCCGCGTCTCTCAGTGGTACGACGCCGACCCCGCCCAGTCTCAGCGGCGCAAGCAAATTCGCCTGGATACCCTCCACGCAATCGAGCACGGCGGCAACGACATCGCCGCCATGGCCGATCTCATCTCTACCGCCATCCTGCGCCGCCATCTTGAAACCATGATGCGCCTCGGCATCGAGTACGATTTTCTGCCTCGCGAAAGCGAAATTCTCCATCTTCATTTCTGGGACTCCGCCTTCAGGCAGATGAAGGCCAAAGGCGTCCTCTACTTTGAAAACGAAGGCAAGAACAAGGGCTGCTGGGTCATGCGCCGCCCGAATTCTCAAGCTGCATCGGCAACTACCTCTGAAGAAGCTGCCGCCAGCGGCCCCGATGAAGACGCAAAAGTCATCGTCCGCTCTAACAAGACCGTTACCTACGTCGGCAAGGACATCGCCTACCACCTCTGGAAATTCGGTCTCCTCGGTCGAGACTTCGCCTACAACAAGTTCTGCGAATACCCCACCCACACTTGCTGGATATCCAATACCTCCGGCCAACTTGAACACCCGGCCTTCGGCCATGCCAACGTCGTTTACAACGTCATTGACTCGCGCCAGTCCGACCCCCAGGCCAACGTCGTCGAGGCCCTCCGCGGACTCGGCTACACCGAACAGGCCGCCAATTACACCCACTTTTCCTACGAAATGGTCGCGCTCACGCCGCGCTGCGCCGAAGAACTCGGCTACGCCATCTCCGACGAGGATCGCTCCCGGCCCTACATCGAAGTCTCGGGACGCAAAGGCTTCGGCGTCAAAGCCGACGACCTCATCGATAAGCTCATTGCGGCCACTCAATCCGAAGTAGACCAGCGCCACCCGGATCTACCCCAGCCCGAGCGCGAATCCACCGCTCGCGCGATCGCCGTCGGCGCCCTCCGCTACTTCATGCTCAAATACACGCGCAATTCCGTAATCGCCTTCGACTTCAAGGACGCCCTCAGCTTCGAAGGCGAAACCGGCCCTTACCTCCAATACGCCGTCGTTCGCACGCGCAGCATTTTTCGCAAGGCTGAGACCACCCCTGAAGCCTCCCTCGCCGCCGTCGCCTCGCTCGATCCCGCCCCGTACCTCGCCGGAGAAGAGAACGAGGCCATCTGGCAGCTCTGGCTCCGCGCCTCCAAAACATCACTCATCTTGGACCAATGCATCACCACGGCCGAGCCTGCCTATCTCGCCAAGCACGCCTTCCAGCTCGCACAGGACTTCAGCAACTTCTACCGCAAGCACCACATCCTCACCGAGGCAAACCCCAGCCGGCGCACCTTCCTGCTCGCCACCGCCGCCATCGCTCAGCGCGAACTCATCCGTTCGCTCGCATGGCTCGGCATCTTCGCGCCAGAAGTCATGTAGCGGCTTCCCGAATACCGTCCATAAATCTCTTTTATTTCGGATGAACTACGATGGACCTCTTGTTACCGTAGACGTACCACAGCCTCGCCGCTTCCTACGGACCCCGCAAGTCCTCCAACTTTCGATGGATTCACAAACCAATCCACACGGCGATGCGCGCCCACACGGCGCCCCGCTACAGTGATTCTCATTGTTCGACTTTTTCGGAGACCAGCTTTGCGCAAAATTCTCGCCAGCCCCGCCCTCTGCGGACTCGTCCTGTGTGGCCTCGCCGCACCTTGCCTACTCGCCCAATCCAATCTGTTCACCGATCTCCAGCACCGTGCCGCCCGAGCACAGTCCACACAGCCCTCATGGTCGGTGCCACTGAATCAGCCATACCCCATGCTCATCCAGGTTTTCCGCTTCGACTCCGGACGCCAGATCACTCCTACCCACGCCTACAACGTCAACTACGGCGTCTCCAAGGGACTCAACATCATCCCCGGCTTCAACAGCGAATTCGACTTCTACCCGCCCTCCTACTTCGAGCACAACAGTACTTCGAGGGACGGCTTTGGCGATCCCACGTTCGGCTACAAATATCGCATCGCTTCCGGCAATGAGGCTCACGGAAACTACGCCGTCTCCATGCAGCTCTTCGCCACCATCCCTACCGGCAGCTACAGCAACGGATCACCCGATGCCGTGCTCACGCCAACCTTCGAAGCCGGCAAAGGATTCGGCAAATTCGACGTCATCTCCACACTCGCCGGTTCACTGCCCACCGGAGACACCATCAAGATCGGCCGCACCATCGCCTGGAACACCACCGCCCAATACAAGCTCCACAAGTACTTCTTCCCTGAACTCGAATCAAACGCAACCTGGTTCCACGGCGGCAAAAACGACGGCAAATCACAAAACTTCCTCGAACCCGGCCTCACCACTGCCAAGTTCAAAATTCATCCCGGCAACGAGAGCGCCCGCGCCGGCTTCGCCTTCGGTGGCGGAATCCAGATCGCAACCTCCAGCTTTCACACCTACGATCACCAGCTCGTCTTCACCAGCCGCTTCATTTTCTAACTGCCCTTGGTTCCAAAAAACCAAAAGGCTCAGGATCTGTAGTTCCTGAGCCCTTTGTCTTTCCGAACACCGCCGGCTGATTTTAAGGTAGCGTTTGGCCGTTGGCCGTCAGCAGGTTTAACTGCTGCTGGTCATACTGCTTCACGCCATCCGGCAGCGGAGCATAATCCAGTGACCCGGCCGCCGTCTGGCCATCTGTCACCACGTATTGTAGGAACTGCTTCAGGACCGCACGCTTCGCCTTGTCCGTGCCATCCTTCGGAACAATAAGAAATGTGAGTGTCGAGATCGGATAAGCATCCGTAGCCGTTGCCGGAGGATTCACAATCGGCGTCCGAGGATCTTGCGACAACTGCGCCGTGAACGCGTTAATGGCCGCCGTCGTACTCGCCGTGCTCGGCGAGATATAGTTCCCTGCCAGGTTTTTCACCTTCGCCACAGGCAAATGGTTCTGAATCGCATACGCCAGCTCAACATAGCCAATCGCGCCGGGAGACTGCTGCAATTGTCCCGTCACGCCTTCGCTGCCTTTGCCGCCGAGCCCAACCGGCCAGCTCACGCTGCCCGCCGCTCCAACCTTGGTCTTCCACTCCGAACTCACCGCACTCAGATAAGTTGTAAACGCGTTCGTGGTGCCGCTTGTTTCCGTACGGTGCACCACCACAATCGCCTGGTTCGGCAGTTTCACGCCCGGATTATCCGCAGCGATTTTCTTGTCCTGCCAATTTGTAATCTGGCCGAGGAAAATCCCCGCCAGCGAGTCAGCTGATAGCTGGACAGGTTCGGTCAACCCCGGAAGATTGTAGGTAACACAAACGGGTCCCGCCGATTCCGGAATCTGAATCACTGGCGCCATCGTCGCCAGTTGCGCGTCCTTCAGCGCGAAATCCGACGCGCCGAAGTCCACCGTCCCCGATTTCACCTGTTGGATACCGCCGCCCGACCCGATCGACTGATAATTGACCTCCACATTCGGATTGCTCTGCATGAAGCTCTGTTCCCAGCGCGACATCACCGGATACACAAATGTGCTTCCCGCGCCAAGCAGCGCAACCTTGTTTGAGGAGGATTTACATGCGGAGAGAGAAAACGCCGCGGCGGCAATCAGAGCGGTTGCAAGGATCTGTTTCTTCATGCACCAACCTTAGCAACCTTGGATGAGCGGAATTGTTTCAGAATCTTGGCAATTCGGTTAAAAATCCATGAATTCGTCCAAAATCCGCTTTCCAGCACATACGCGGCCGTTCTTTGGCAACGCACTCAACTTCGCCGGATTCCTACTCAGCAGGAGCAGAAACCCTCAGTAGGAGCAGTCCCCATGCCGGAATCCTTATCTGGAAAGCGAATCGCTATTCTCGCCACCGACGGCGTCGAGCAAGTCGAATTGACAGAACCCCAGAAGGCACTTCAAGCCGGCGGAGCTACCGTGGAAGTGGTCGCTCCAAAGAGCGGCGAAATCAAAGCGTGGAACCACAAAGATTGGGGCGAAACCATCAAGGTCAACAAGACCATCGACGACGTCGTCACATCCGACTATGACGCTCTGGTGCTTCCCGGAGGCGTCATCAACCCCGACCATCTCCGCACCGATGTGAGAGCCGTCCGCTTCGTGCGCGACTTCTTCTACACCGGCAAACCCATCGCAGCCATCTGCCACGGCCCTTGGACGCTCATTGAAGCCAATGTCGTTCGCGGCAGAAAGGTGACCTCCTGGCCATCCCTTAAAACCGATCTCAAAAATGCTGGAGCCGAATGGGTCGACGATGTGGTCATCGTCGATAAAAACCTCATCACCAGCCGCAAGCCCGACGACCTGCCCACCTTCAGCCGAGCGCTTATGGACTATCTCACCGAAGCCAAAGCGCAAGGCTGGAAAGCAGCTTGAATCCAATTCGATCATTCGCAAGGGGCGCGCCGCGGCGCTCCTTTCATTTAGCTTGCGTCCTCTCAAACAGCGGCTTCGCACGCCACAGAAGCCAGAACACCGCCAGTGTCATTAGACTCCCGCCAATTGCGCCAATCATCATCGTCGGTCCAATCATCGGATTTGGCGCCACGGGAGGAAAACCATGACCCACCATCCGTCCAAGCAGCTCCTGTTCTAGTTCCGGCGTATGGCTTGTCGGCAACAGCATCCACAGCTCTGTCAACAGCCCAAACGCATTAAACACCAGCGCCACTGCCCACGCTGCCTTGATCCTGCGCAACAGCCCGATGCCCATCCAGATGGCGACCGCCGCCATAAACAGCAGAATCATCGAGGCCGCATTGCCATCAAAAATATGGCTGAAGATCAGCATCGGAAAATGCAGAAGCGCGGCCACAACCATGGCCGCCGCTCCCAGCAGGTAGAGAACCGCCAGGCAGCTCACCAGCACACTGATCGCGTCACTCTCCACTTTCACCGGATTCACCGGTTCAATCGGTGCGTCCGCCGTCGCAACCACAACGCCATGCGCCGCAAACACCGCACGAACGCTTTTCAGGTTGAAGTACACAAGCCACCACACACCTACCAGCATGAACAGGAAGCTCATGCCCGCCATAACAAGAAACACCACCCTCACCAGCCCCGGTGAAACTTGACCCGCGTTGGGTGTAAGCATAAGAGGGTGGAACGCCATCGCGCCGAATAGAGCGCACTCCACCAGAGAGAAAAACGCGATCATTCCGCCAAGAATAAGAACGCTGATGCGCGCCCATTTCCTTACCCGGAACAGATCGACCGCCGTCCACGCGCACAGCCAGCCCACCAGCAGAATCACAATCCCATTAACGATCTCCAGCGCCTTCAGCGCAGGAAACTGCTCCAACTGTTGGTCGATCTGCGGGGTATGTAGCAACAGAACCGACGCAAGCACCAGCATGCCGCCAAGCACCACAAAACATGCCAGCAGCGCCAGCCCACACGCCGCAATCATCAGCCCCACCGGACGGCGCGGCCTCGGAGTCGGCACAACCGTCGATGAAATCGAAGTACTCATTCGCGTGCCTAAGTGGCTAAAGTGCCGCCAGAATAACAAAATCCCGCGCGCTTGCAGGAAAATTGTTGAGGGAAATATTAAAGTGGTCAGCAGGCCGAGGAAATGACCCAGAAGATCCAGGTAGTCGTCGCCGAAGATCAGGCTATGGTGCTGGGCGCGCTCGCCGCCCTCCTTGAAACCGAACCCGACATCGCCGTCTGCGCTCGCGCCTCCAACGGCCACCAGGCGCTCGAGGCCATCGCGAAGCAGAAGCCCAACATCCTCGTCACCGACATCGAAATGCCCGGAATGACCGGCCTCGCCCTCGCCGCCGAAGTCCGCGACCGCTTCCCCCACACCCGAGTCGTCATCCTCACCACCTTCGCCCGCCCCGGCTACCTCCGCCGAGCGCTGGACGCCGGAGCAAAAGGCTACCTCCTCAAGGACCGCCCCGCCGCCGAACTTGCCGACGCCGTGCGCCGCGTTCATCGCGGCATGCGGGTCATCGACCCAGACCTCGCCGCCGAGGCCTGGGACAGCGGCCCCGATCCGCTCACCGATCGCGAACGCCAGATCCTTCAGCACGCCGGCGAAGGCAAATCCAGCCAGGACATTGCCGAGGAACTCCACTTGTCAGAAGGAACCGTCCGCAACTACCTCTCCGAAGCCATCAGCAAACTCGGAGCCGCCAACCGCATCGACGCCGCCCGAATCGCCCGCGCCAAAGGCTGGCTATAGTCGAATGATCGAACCCGTGGATGAATCTAGACGTCGCCACGATGCAGTTGAGTTTGCAACGCCTGATATAATCAATATAAAGATCGAACTGGAAGAAGGACCGCCACCCGCGGTCCTTTTTCATTTCAAGCAGAGCTAACGAAGCAGAAAACCCTTCAGAATCAATGACGATGCCAAACCGCTACGCATGAAACCTCTTTGTTTTGTATGAAGTAACAAATCAGAAGAAAAAATGCTTTGACTCAACTCGCCTGTCGGCGGCTCGCTACTTATTAGCTCCCTTGGCTGTCGGGCTATTGGCTGGCCGGCCGTGAATGCGCTTTGTTTTGTATGAAGTAGCAGTTTGATAAGAAAAATGCGTCAGCGCGGCGAAGCTCTTGGCGCTCGGTGGTTGGCTCTTCCTGTTGGCTTTTGGCCATTGGCTATTGGCCGCACGCTCTGAACATGCTTTGTTTTGTATGAAGTACAAAATCGGAGAAGAAAATTGCATCAGCGGCAAATAGCCCGCGGTTATCGGTTACTAGCCATTCGCTGCTCGCCCTGAACGATCTTTGTTTTGTATGAAGTAGCAATTTAAGAAGAAAATGTACTCCCATTGGCTCTTGGCTGTTGGCTGTTGGCTTTGCACCGAACCCGTCATCCCTTCATAATTAACCGCCAGAGCGTCAATCTGGACCGTGACATATGCCAAAGTCTCCAATTCTCTTGCTCGCGGCGGTGCTCATGCTTGTGCCCGCGATCCACGCCCAGCAAACCCAAACCACGACTCCGCCGGAGCAAAATATCCCCGGGTTGTCTCCCAACCCCACCCCGCCGGACAACAACATGGCCCACATGTCCGAGCGCATGGCGCGGCAAAGAAACACTGACCGGCAGAAACAGATCGTTGCCGATACTGCGCAACTTCTCAAGCTCGCCCAGCAACTCAACGCCGATGTTTCAAAAACGAATAAGGATACGCTGTCCCTGAATGTCGTAAAAGAGGCCAGCGAGATCGAAAAACTCGCCAAGACGATCAAGGACAGGATGAAACAGGGATATTGAGCCGGCGATAACGCAGGGCGCAGAAGCCCTCGTCCGAAATTGCTCCTCCAGATAGCCAGCCGCTACACTGAAGTCTAAGAAGAAAGGCCACATCCGTCATGCTGGTTGTTATGAAACCGCACGCGACGCCGGAAGAAATCCAGGCCGTCTGCGAACACATCGAACAGTTGGGCTTCCGTCCCCATCCGCTGCCGGGCGCGCAGCGCACCGCCATTGGAATCACGGGCAATCAGGGCATTGTGGAAGCTGCAAGTCTGGAAGAACTCTCCGGCGTGGCAGAGGTCATCCCTGTTTCAAAGCCTTACAAGCTTGTTAGCCGTGACGTAAAGGAAGAGGACACCGTCATCCGCTTCCCGGGCACAAACGCCACCATTGGCGGGCGCAACCTCGCCATGATCGCCGGCCCATGTTCAGTGGAGACGCGAGACCAGGCCTTCGCCGCCGCGGAACAAGTCGCCGCTGCCGGTGCTCAGTTCTTCCGCGGAGGCGCATACAAGCCGCGCACGTCACCCTACGCATTTCAGGGGCTAGGCGAAAAAGCGCTCCAGATCATGGCGGAGATTCGTGAGCGCTTCGGCATGCGGATCGTAACTGAAGCCATTGACAACGAGGCGCTGGAACTCGTGGACCAATATGCAGACGTGATCCAGATAGGTGCGCGAAACATGCAGAATTATTCTCTGCTGCGCGCCGCCGGACGCAAACGCAAGCCGGTGCTGCTGAAGCGCGGTCTTGCCGCTACGCTCGAAGAGTTCCTTATGGCTGCCGAGTACATCATGAGCGAGGGCAATTACCAGGTCATTCTTTGCGAGCGTGGCGTGCGCACCTTTGCCGACCATACCCGAAACACGTTGGACCTGAGCATTGTGCCAGCGGTGCAGCGCTTAAGTCATTTGCCCATCATCGTTGACCCCAGCCACGGCACCGGCAAGCGCAACAAAGTCATTCCGCTGGGGCGTGCCGCTGTTGCGGTCGGCGCAGACGGGCTGATCGTTGAGGTGCACCACGCGCCAGACAAGGCCCTTTCCGACGGTGCTCAATCCATCTATCCGGAGCAGTTTGTCGAATTGATGGAGCAGGCAACACAGATTGCCGCAATTCTCGGCCGCAACGTGCCACATGGAATCGAAATCTCTCAGGCCTCGGGAGCGCCCGTTGTTCGTTAATCAGTGGGTCTTGCCGGGCAACAGCTCCAGGCACACGACCAACGGGAGTGACCACGAATGGCAGCATGAGGATTGCGCGAAGCGCGAGTGCCCGGATGGCCAATCCCCGCGCATCAGCCGCCTTTTCCTTGCCTGGTTGCTGCTGCCGCTCGCAATAGCAGGCTGTCGCCGCAATCACTTCCCGCACTATCCACCTAACTTTCGCGAGTTTGCCTACGTAACCAACAGCGGAAACAACACCGTCACGGTACTGGATCTGGTCCATCTACGCCAGGACCGCGTCCTCTCCGTCGGAGCTAACCCAACTGGCATCACCGCCAACCCCCAAAAAAACTTCGTTTATGCGGTGAATACAGACAGCGGAACCATCAGCGTGATTGATTCCACGATCAATCGCGTCGTCTCGACGATTCCGGTACACCGAAAGCCTTATTTCATTGATGTAAATAGCGACGGAACCCGCGCATATGTGGCGAACTCTGGCTCGAACAACGTGTCGGTGATTGACCTCGACAAGCGACGCGAGATCCGAGTGATTGGAGTCGGAGAAGGGCCAGGGCTTGCACGCATTTCGCCCGACGGAGACACGCTCGTGGTCACAAATCGAATCAGCGGAAGCGTTTCGATTGTTGACACAAACACCTTCAAGGTCCGCGGCGTCTTCGCCGGCTGCCCACAGGCGACAGATGCGGTGATTCTGCCGGACTCAACCAAGGCGTTCATCGCGTGCTCTGGTGGACATCAAGTAATGACTCTTGGACTCGCTCGCCCCAGTAGTCCAATACAAGAGGAACGCACTGACCGGTTGCTCGCTCTCCTGGATGTGGGCCAGACACCTGTTCACCTTGCGCTCAAGCCGGATGGCGGC
Source organism: Acidobacteriaceae bacterium (assembly GCA_035945555.1). GTDB lineage: Bacteria > Acidobacteriota > Terriglobia > Terriglobales > Acidobacteriaceae > Silvibacterium. The sequence continues at coordinate 19,949 of DASZAG010000113.1, read as the reverse complement.
GAAATCTTTGTTTGCAATTTCAACAGCGACTCCGTCTCAGAGATTGACACCTCGACAGACGAAGTCGGAGGAGCCTATCTCGTAGGCGCGCATCCGGCCTATGCGATTGCAAGCGAAGACAATTCCCTGCTGTGGATCAGCAACTTCAATGCTGATAGCATCAGCGTCTATTCCATTGAAGATGGACGGCTGATCAAGCCATCCATCCACGTTGGCGGAGGCCCGGACGCACTCGCCTTCGCGGATAATGGATTTTTGCTGCTAGCCGTCGATGCTCAGTCGGGCGATGTTTCTGCGATCCGGACGCAGAGCTACACATCCAGCGGCGCGATTCGCATCGGCTCGCTTTTCACCATGCTACCGGCCGGCAATCGGCCAAGTGGCGTCGCGGTCAAATCATTTCGTGTCAAGTAAGCAGAGCGCTCTCGATACGGCGATCTAGTTAGGCTGCTGCTGGCGCTCACGCATTTGCTCCAACTGCTGGAGAACCTCTTGTGGGGTCCGAAGTCTGGGACTCTGCATTGGGGATTGCGGCGCACCATTCTCAGGTTGCGGATACGAAGTCGGCGGCGCCGCGTAATTCTCGCGGTAATTCTGGTTCTGGACAGCGGCGGACTGCGCTGGTGGGTTCGTAGGGCCGCCCGGCGCTCGCGGCGATAGTGAGAGAGTCTTTGGAGTTCCCGCCGTCGTCCTCCCCAGCATGATTACGTTGAACCCACAGCCATCGAGGAGCTGTGACAGTACTTCTCGCGCCTGACCCGGCCCGTATGTTCCGAATATTCGTTGATCCGTGTAGTCGGGCTTTTGCAAGCCATCTACATCCATGCCGCCGGCCTTCGCAATCTGATTAACAATTTCCGCCAAGCTGGAATTGTTTGCTTTTATGGTGAGTTCTCCCGATGCCAGCGTCACAGTTGCTGGTTCAGGTGGTTGGCCGAGCACCGGAACAGGAGACGCGGGAGTGACAGATACGCTGGGCGATGGCTTGGACTGACGTGCGGGGACAGCCTTTGTCTGAGAGGGGTTCGACGGCGGTTGTGCTTGCTGCCCAAGGCTACAAGCACAGAACGCAAGTTCGATGGCCAGCACCAGTGGCACGAGATGTATTTTGCAAGCCATAGGCAAGGCGATGAGTAATGCCGGGGCGCGCCTGACCCTCTCTATGTACTAGACTAACAGTGGTTTGGATTCGCTCACAGAAGAAGTTCTGCCATGCTACGCCACCAGTTGAAGCTCGCTGCTCTTGTTGCGGCGCTGTGCGCTTATTCGCTCGCGGCCCATGCGACTTCCTGCACGACTCAAAGTGAAATGACTCCTGCGCAGCGTAACAATTACGAGCAGGCGTCGCGAACTCTGGCTCGCGAAATCGCCGCCGGAAATTCGGCTGCGGTCCGCGCTGCGACCGTCTCATCGGTAGCCACCCACTTTGATGAGATCGCCTCCACCATATCGCGGACCTCTTCGCTCATCCAAAAGGCCACACTCACAATCGATAATCTGTACAACCTGAACGCTACCGACCTAAAGGCCAGCGATGACCGGGCACAGTTTTTCTGCGGTTTGCCTGGCTCTTCCTTGCTCGTCACTCTAACGATCCCCAAGTTGCCACCAGGCAATTTTGTTGTTGCGGTCTTGGACGCGACGGGTGCGGAACAACCGCAGCGGCTTGCAATGATTCTTCAGAACGACCCGTCCGGCTCTGCCCAATGGAAGCTAGCGGGACTTTTCGTGCGCCCGCTCACCATCGCTGGACGTGACGGAGTTTGGTATTGGCGGAAGGCGCGGAAATTTGCTGAAGCCAAACAGAACCTCGACGCGTTCTTCTACTACCAGACAGCGCAGTTTCTGTCGGACCCGGTCGATTTTCTCTCCAGCCCGAATCTTGAAAAACTACAAAAGGAAATGCAGGACGTTCGCCCGTCTGACTTGCCTGGGGCGAATCCGCTTGTAGTCTCCGCGAGTGGACTCAACCTGGAAGTCACAGGTCTGCGCACCGACACTTTTCAGGGAAACCTAGACTTGGTTGTCGATTACAAAGCGCAGGGTGTCTCCGGCCCAGTCGCCACGCGGGAACAGATTCTCGAGTTGATGAAAGCGATTCTTAACCGATATCCCCAATTGCGCGGCGCGTTCCATGGATTGTGGGTATATGCATACAACAGCGGCGGCCAACCGTTTGCAATCGAACAGACTATGAATCAAATTCAATGATCATTTATTAGCAAAGGACGTTCTTGCCCCTATGCCGAACCTGATGGAGAAAACGCTGAGCCAGGCGATTGCCGAGCGCCGCGCAACCCCAAGCTTTGATGGGGTGCGGATTCCCGACGCAGACCTGAAGAAGATTCTGGAAGCGGGACTCAGTGCGCCAAGCGGCTACAACATGCAGCCGTGGCGTTTCATTGTCGTGCGCACCGACGATCAGAAGAAACGCTTGCGCGCGGCGAGCTTCAACCAGCCCAAGGTGGAAGAAGCATCTGCTGTTATTGTGGCGTGCGGAGATGCCGACGGTTGGCGCAACGGGGACCTGGATGAGATGATCCGCCTCGGGCGAGGGGGCGGCATGTCAGAAAACTACGCGGATCAGGCTCGCACCAATATTCCAGGCTATTTGGCCAACCACCCCAACCTCACAGCGTGGCTCTACAAGCACGTGATGATTGCCTTCACCAGCATGATGCTGATGGCAGAAGTAATGGGTTACGATTCTGCCCCCATGGAAGGATTTGAAGAGGAGAAAGTTCGGGACGTGCTCAAGCTTCCATTGAGCTACAGGGTTGTGGCGCTACTGGCGTTGGGGCACTTGCGCGGCGAAGACAAATTCTATGGCGGGCGCTTCAGCATGGCCCGCACCGTATTTGACGGCGAATACGGCAAGCCGATCTCGCTGTGACATCGCGCGAATATCCCGAGCGACCGATTGTTGGCGTGGGCGCCATCATCTTCGATAACGATCGCGTGTTACTGGTGCGGCGCGGCCACGCTCCTATGAAGGGTGAATGGTCGCTGCCCGGTGGCGCGCTCGAATTAGGCGAAGCCCTTGAAGAAGGAGTGAAACGCGAAGTACAGGAAGAGACAGGGCTCGTAGTTGAACCTGTCACCCTGGTTGAAGTCTTCGACCGCATTGCCCACGACGAGGAAGGACGCGTCCAATATCATTACGTGCTCGTGGACTTCCTTTGCCGAATTGTCTCGGGCTCGCCTGCCTGCGCCAGTGATGCCGTAGATATTCGCTGGACTCCCATTGATAATCTGGGCGGGATTGCCGCGTTCACCCGCGAAGTAATCCTGAAAGCATGGAACATCGCATCTTCCAATCAGGCCTCACCCTTCCACTCATAAGCGCCTGGCTGAGGTAGTCCAATGTGCGCCAGCACCCGCGCCACGAATTGCCGTGCCATCTCCATTGAATCAACAGGGTTGTTATAGAAGGTCGGAATCACCGGAAAGATCGTCGCCCCGGCTTCCGCTGCCAGCCCCATGTTGCGAATGTGAATGCGATTGAATGGCGTCTCCCGCACGCAAAGCACCAGGGGACGCCGCTCCTTGAGGCAAACATCTGCGGCGCGCTCAATCAGGTTTTGCGCCAGCCCATTGGCGATGCCCGCTAGCGTTCCCATGCTGCAAGGCAACACAATCATCCCATCCGAGGGATAGCTGCCGCTGGCCACGCAGGCTGCAATGTCATTTTCCGCGAGTTGCCGAATCTTCTTAGACCTCTTACCTAGCAGCTTCTCAACCAGGCCGTTGCGCCCGCTGATCTTCATCTCTTCAGCCAACACTCGGAGAGAGTTTTCCGAAGGTATAAAATTGACGCGCTCCACGCGCGATTCGGCTTCGAGAGTCTGGAGCAGTAATTGGCCGAAGACGGCCCCGCTAGCTCCGGTGATAGCAGCGGTCAAGTTCATGGTCTCGTTAATCGCTCCTGTGTAAAGAACAATCTTCTCATTTCAGGCGCTTGAAAGCGGAGTTGTCGGTGCTGACAACCTGGCCCAGATTTTCCGGATGGAACGGACGATCCAACGAACGGCGAACAGAGCGCAGAGCGTCAGCACTGTGGCGATTGCAGCCGCAGCCCATGGATGGCGCGTTGTAAGCCAGGTGATGCCAATCGCGATGATGTCCTCGCTTGTGCTTAAGGCAATATTCGAAACCGGCTCGGGACTCGGAGTCACGGCCGCGCGAATAGCAGCCTTTGACCCATGGGCAACGAAGGCAATTGCCGCTCCTCCGACGGCGGCGAGCAGTTTCATTTCCGGAGAAAGGTGGGAACTCGCCTGGTATGCGAGAAGGGCCGCAACGGGAAGCCTGATAAATGTATGCAGCGCATTCCAGATCAGGTCAAATCCAGGGATTTTGTCCGCGACGAACTCAGCGGCGAACAACGCGCCACTGACGCCGATCACCCACCAATTGCCGAGGCCTTCAAGTCCCGGCGGCAGAACCACCCAATGCGTATGCGCGAGCAGCCCGAGCGTCAGAACCGTCGCATAGACATTGAGACCAGCGGCAAAACTCGCAGCAATAATGAGTGCCGCGATATTGGAAGCAGTAAAGATGGTCACGCGGATTCCTCCCGCCTGACAGGAAATAGCTCTACGGTTGGCAATTTACCTTATCGCTGCTTCTGTTGACCACAAGTCATGCCCTTTCGAAAGGCTATGCTTCCTTCATCACGCGATCAAAAATCGCGTCCACATTGCCGAGTTGGCGCTCCAAATCAAAGGTATGCGCCAACTTTTCCGAACTCAATCTGCTGGTGATTTCTGGCTCGGCAGCCACCAACTCGCGAAAAACAAGATCGTTCTTCCATGCGTGCATCGCGTTCTTTTGGACGAGCCGATAAGCATCCTCGCGAGACATGCCGGATTCGGCGAGATCGAGCAACAGTTGACCGCTGAAGATCAACCCGCCGGTGCTCTCCAGGTTCCTGAGCATGCGCTGCGGATACACCAACAGTCTCTCGATCAGGTTCGCGGTCTTCGCAAGCAGATAATCCGCCAGAATCGTTGAGTCGGGGAAGATTACCCTCTCCGCCGAAGAGTGCGAAATGTCGCGCTCGTGCCACAGGGCCACATTCTCGTAAGCGGTCTGCGCATGGGCGCGCACTACACGCGAAAGCCCGCTGATCTGCTCGCAGGTGATCGGATTGCGCTTGTGCGGCATTGCCGATGACCCCTTCTGCTTCTCGGAAAAATACTCTTCGGCCTCGCGCACTTCCGTGCGTTGCAGGTGCCTGATCTCCGTCGCAATCTTATCCAGCGTCGCCGTAATAATTGCCAGCGTGGAAATATAGTGCGCGTGTCGGTCGCGTTGCACTACCTGAGTTGCGACAGGTGCGGGCATCAAACCCAGCTTCGAGCAGATGCGCTCTTCGTGCTCCGGCTTCAGGTGCCCAAATGTTCCTACCGCACCGGAAAGTTTTCCTACGCGAATCTGCTCGGCAGCCGCATCAAATCGTGTAATGTTGCGCCGTACCTCGGCATACCAGTTCAGCAGCTTCAGGCCGAAGGTTGTCGGTTCTGCGTGTACGCCGTGTGTGCGGCCGACCATGGGGGTGCGTTTGAACTCCAGCGCGCGCTTCTTCAGCACGTTCGCAAGCTGCTGCAGATCGTCGCGCAGAATCTTCGACGCCGCTTTGAGTTGGAGTGCCTGCGCGGTGTCCACTACGTCAGTGGAGGTAAGCCCATAATGGAGCCAGCGCGACTCCGGCCCAACGTGTTCAGCCACCGCCGTCGTAAACGCGATGACGTCATGCCTCACCTCGGCTTCGATTTCGTTGATGCGGGCCACATCAATTTTCCCGCGTTCGCGAATTGCCTTGGCAGCCGTCACCGGAACAATGCCATCTTCAGCCAGCGTTTCGCTCGCTGCGGCTTCCACTTCCAGCCACATGTGGTATTTGTTTTCATCGCTCCAGATGCTGCCCATTTCCGCGCGGGTATAACGTGCGATCAACTTTGGTCGTCCTCCAGAATGGTTAAGCTTGTATTTTAATGTCGCAATTGCCCGAAAGGAATCTTCATGCCCGATACAGTTACCGTTGCCCGCTTCACCGAGCCGCTTGAGGCAGAAATGGCACGTCTTCGGCTTCAGTCCGCTGGAATCGAAACGTTCCTCTCCGGCGAAAATGCGGGAATGATGGAACCAGGCCTTGGCCCACTCCAATTACAGGTCCGCGCGGACGACGAAGCCGACGCACGAGCGATTCTCGCTGATCCCGGTCTTTCCGAATCCGAACAGGACGACGTTGGTACGCAGGAGCCAGGAAGTTAGCGGCGAATCCCAAAACGCTCACTCATCTCTTCGTAAAGAAAACCCTCGCCGGGGCGATACGGCTGCACCCATTGTCCGTCTATGACAAATTGCGGAATGGCGCGCTTGCCGACGTTGCGGAGCACTTCATCAGCTGCCCCCGGCGTGTATTCAATGTCGACTTCGGTATAAGCAATGCCGTGTTTCTCAAGAAAACGCTTCGCTTCGCGGCAGTCACGGCACCAGGCCGCACTGTAAACGATAAGACCCATTGTCTTAATGATAAATGGAAAAGGAGAGGGCTCGTCGGAACCGCGCCAGACATGGGCTAGGCGCGAGCACGGGCCCAGTCCGAATAGACTCATTTACCCGGAACCAAGACAAGCTCAGGCGCGGCAAGCTTCATCCCGGGGACCTGAAGCTTAACGCTGAGGCTTTCGACCTGAGATTTCGCTTTAGCGGGAACCGCGAACCCCAACTCATACTGATTATCCAGTTTCCGTTTGATCTCATTAAAAAAAGGAGAAAACGACACTGGGTTCCCAAGCCCGGTGTAATAGAGCCTACCGCCAGTGTTCTCACTGAGTAGAGTAAGCAGGCTCTGGCCGCCGAAAGCCAGGGACCCGACATGGCTGGCGAGCCCCGCGTCATGCCAATAAATGGCGTCGACGGCCACTCCGGCGCGAATTGAATCATTAATGGCAGAGTGGAGGTACGGGTCGGAGGGATCGAAGTGGACTTCGTAGGGATCGATGCCGTCGGTGATTGCGATAACCTCGCGGCGGTTCTCGGTATTATGTGACGGCCAGTTTCTGGCCAGATTCGAGATGCAGAAGTATGGACTGGCGCTGCTGCCGGCGCTGCCGCCTGGCATGTGAAGCGATTGAAGCGCCTGATTTTTATCTGCAGTAAAGGGCTGCTGAAAGACCGCTCTGCCGTTCACCATGTATGCGATTGCCACTTCTGCGGTGGGCGGCAGCGACTGCACGAAATTGCGGATCTCACCCATTTGGCGGCCCAGACTGTTACGAGCTCCGCTGTCGATAAGGATCACCAACTCCATCCCCGCATGGTTACCGCGTAGCGGGGTCACAGTATCTGTAACGACCGATTGCCCGTTCACCTTAACTTTGAAATCAGCAGGCTGGATTGCTGGCGTCAGCTCCGCATTCTTAGGGACGGCGGTGATGATCGTTTGAGCGGTTGCTCCCGGAGCAGATTGTGCGAATGCAACCGGAACTGCGAATGCCGCAATCACTCCAGCGGCGGCAAAAAGGGAATGTAGCTTCATGAATGTCCTTTCCTATATTGATAAACCCGATTCAAAGTCCTCAGTTGCTGAGACGCTCCCATGCGGTCGAAAGACTCTGATCGTGTATTCTCCTGAGGATGAAGCGAGTACTGACAGCCATAGTCTTAGTTCCCCTTGTGCTATGGCTCGTTTTTAAGGGGCCATATTGGCTGGTTGACGTGGTAGTGGGCCTGGTCGCGGAGTTGGCGCTATGGGAGTTCCTCTCCCTGGCTGACGCGGCAGGCGCGAAAACGCCCCGCATTGCAACGATGATCTGTGTTGCTCTGCTCTTTCTCGTGACCTTCCGACGGCCGGAGTTCATCGCGCCGCTGCTTGGCGCCATTACTCTAGCCTTGTTGATTGTGTGCGCATTCAGTTCTCCGTTGAACCGCGTGCTGCCGGACGCAGGATACTCGGTATTTGGTGTCCTCTACATCGGATGGACCCTGACTACGCTTCCGCTCCTTTTTGCGCAGGGACCATCCCTGGTTGTTTATCTGTTGTTTGTGGTGTGGGCGGGTGACGTGGCGGCACTGTATATCGGGCGGACATGGGGCAAGCGAAAGCTCGCTCCGGCCATAAGTCCGGGCAAGAGTTGGGAAGGTTCCATCGCCTCGGTCTGTGCCAGCGTGGCAATAACGGCGTTTCTGCTATGGATTTCCACCGTGCTGCTTGCCCATGGGATCGCTGTGCTCGAATTTCCAGGCTCCTGGGGATGGTGGCTTGGGGTGGCCGTGCTGCTGAATGTGGCGGCGCAGCTCGGTGATCTGGTGGAATCGGCGCTGAAGCGCGGTGCAGGTGTCAAGGATTCCGGATCGTTGTTGCCCGGCCACGGGGGAGTGCTGGACCGCATAGATGCGCTGCTTATCGCGGCCCCGGTGCTGTGGTACGCTTTGTTAGTCCAACAGGTGCTTTGAGAATCTGCACTTCATACATGACAAAGGACTTAATTGATTGAAGCAGATTGCGATCCTCGGCTCAACCGGCTCTATTGGCCAAAGCACATTGAGCATTATCGGGAGCTATCCCGACCGCTTTCAGGTAGCCTCGCTGGCGGCTGGCCGGAACATCGACACGGTATTTGACCAGTGCCTGGAGTGGCGTCCGAAGGTAGTTTCTCTTGCAACAGAGGAGCTGGCCGCAAAGCTTTCTGGCAGGCTCAAGACGGCAGGCGTTACGGGCGTGGAAGTTGTCCATGGAACCCCCGGCACCGTTGCGGTAGCAACTCTCAAGGATGCCGATTTTGTAGTTTCAGCCATCGTGGGGGTCGCAGGCCTGGAGGCAACCTATGCCGCCGTTCAGGCGGGCAAGCCCGTGGGTCTAGCTAATAAAGAAGCAATGGTCGCCGCGGGAGAAATTCTGACAGCAGCAGCTCGCGCGAAGAAGGTCCCTCTGCTGCCTATTGATTCCGAGCACAACGCTATTCATCAGTGCATGCGCGCTGGGGACAAACGCGAGGTGAGGCGCCTATGGCTGACGGCTTCAGGAGGACCATTCCGAAATCTTCCGCTGACCGAGTTTGCGAACGTCACGGTCGAACAGGCTCTCAAGCATCCGACCTGGGTGATGGGGCAGCGCATTACGATCGACTCCGCCACGCTGCTGAACAAGGGTTTGGAAATCATTGAAGCATGTAGGCTGTTCAACCTGCCGCCGAGCAGAGTGAAGGTGACTGTGCATCCGCAGTCCACGGTGCACTCACTGGTGGAGTACATCGACGGGAGCATTCTGGCACAGATTTCTGTGACCGACATGCGGCTGCCCATCCTGTACGCGATGAGTTATCCGGAGCGGGTGGAAAGCGACCTGACTTTTGACATGGAAGCATTGGGACACTTGGAATTTGAGCCTCCGGACTTCGAACGCTTCCCTTGCCTGCGGCTCGCGTACGAGGCTGCGGTAAAGGGCGGGGCGCATCCAATCGCGTTGAACGCAGCGGACGAGGTTGCGGTTGAGGCATTTCTGGAAGGACGCATCTCGTTCATATCGATTCCGCGTACAATAGAGGCAGTGCTACAGGGAACTCCTGAAAGGCACCCGGCTTCCATTTCAGAGGTGCTGGCGCTTGACTACGAAGCGCGTGAGACCGCCAAACGGGAGACACGCAAATTCTCTAATGCCACGGCGGCCCGTTAGGAATCCAATTTATAGAGTATGACGTCTGCCTTAACCGCTATCGTTTCAATGCTGATCGTGCTGGGCATTATGGTGCTCGTGCATGAATTCGGCCACTTCGTTGTCGCCAAATGGTTCGGCGTACGCGTGGAAGTGTTCTCGATCGGATTTCCTCCGCGCCTGTTCGGGTTCAAGCGCGGCGGGACTGACTATCGCATCTGTCTGATACCGCTTGGTGGATATGTGAAGTTCGCAGGCGGAGAGCCCGGTGATGTCCGCACCGGTGATCCTGACGAGTTGCAGTCGAAGCCGCGCTGGCAGAGGATCCTGATCAGTTTCGCCGGGCCGGGAGCAAATTTCATTCTGGCATTTCTGCTCATGGCCGGGTTGTTCATGACCTACAACCAAGTAGAGAACTGGGAGACTGGGCCAGCGGTGACGGATGTGATTCCGCAAAACTCCACGGCATGGAAGGCCGGAGTTCGCCCCGGAGATAAGATAGTCCGCTTCGACAAAGTGAACAATCCAACCTGGGACCAGTTGGAGGAGCGGGCGGCCTCAGACGCGAACGCGACGGTCCCAATCACGCTGCAGCGCACCGTAGATGGGCAACCGCATGAAGTCCACACCTCATTATTCATTGCCGATCCCAGCAAGGGCGACGATTTTGATATTGAATCGCTCGGGATGTTGCCCAAAAAGCAGGATGGTCCCCTGGGAGTTCACGATCTGATTCCTGGAGATCCGGCGGCAAAGGCGGGGCTGGAACCGAACGACAAGATCGTAGCAATTGATGGGCAGCATATTTACTCCGTGGATGCGGTTACCGCGATGCTGCAGCAGAGCAACGGTAGGCCCGTCACGCTGGATGTTCTGCGCGGGGGGCAGCAACTCGACTTGACGGCAACACCGATCTGGGGCGACAACGGAGCCGGGAAGATGGGCTATCGACTGGGGTTTTATCCAGAGCTGCCACCGTACCACATCGAACAGCTTTCATTACCGAAAGCGGTTCGCGCTTCGATCAAGATGAACGCGCAGTACTCGGGACTGATTCTCAACGTGCTGCGACACATGGTGTCACGCCCTTCGAACGTGCAGCAGTTCAGTGGGCCAATCGGAATTGCGAAAGCCACCGGCGAAGCAGTGTCGATGCCGGGTTGGAAGCCGCTGATCGGATTGATGGCAGGTATCAGCCTCAACCTTGGAATATTGAACCTTCTTCCCTTCCCGATTCTGGACGGCGGCACTATCCTGTTTCTCCTGATAGAAGGGACGCTGCGCCGCGATCTGAACCAGGAGTTGAAGGAACGCATGTACCAGGTGGCGTTCGTCGTCATCGTACTGTTCTTTGTATTCATCATGTTCAACGATGTCGCGAAGCTGAACCTTTTGCCAAAACTAAGATTGTAGGGGACATCAAGTCTCAACCTTACCGATGTCACAACCCGCCCAGACTAGAGTCCGCGTCCGTTACGCTGAAACCGATCAGATGGGCGTGGTCTATTACGCAAATTACTTTGTGTGGTGCGAAATTGGGCGGGTCGAGTTTTTTCGCCAGCTCGGCTACGACTACAAGCAAATGGAAATGACAGATGACTGTCACTTGCCTGTCGTGGAAGCGCAATGCCGATACCGTTCTCCAGCGCGCTATGACGATGAAGTGGTGATCGAGACACAAGTCACAGCTTTGCGCGCGCACATCATAAAATTCGGCTATCGACTGCTGAGAGGAGATCAGCTATTGGCTGAGGCGGAAACCGTGCACGTGAGCGTGGACCGCGAAATGCGCAGGAAAGTTTTGCCGGAACGATATGCAACTGCAATTCGCACAACGATGCAATAACAAGCAAATCCCCGGCGGATGCGGAGCGAGCCTTCGCGAATCAATAGATGCGATTAAGTGAGGCGGGCAACTGGTCGCGGAGTAGCTTTTGCAGCAGTGGCGTGAACCGACTGGGCATGGACGCGCAGCGCGGCAAAGGCGCCGCGACAGATGGCGTGGGCGGCTAGAACCCCGAAAGCCAGAGATGCCAGAATTGCGCAGACTAACATGACGGTATTGATTAGATCCTGCATCGATCACTCTTTTCCTGAATCTTGCCCGAATTCCCCTGAAATTTCAGTCCGCGCGGTTTTGGTATTTATTACGATGCCACGTTATTTCGCATCGCAAAATGGAAAAACGCGCGTTGACCCGCATTTCTGTTGCCGAATAAGATACTGGGAGGAGCCCAATCGCACTCTCGCTCTTCCCATTGCCATCGCGTGCGATGTGCCAGCCAGTGCATGTGAGCCATAGAAAACTCTGATGTCCATCTCTCACATCACCGTGCGTGGAGCGCGCCAACATAACCTGCGCGACATCAGCGTTCAGATTCCGCGGAACACATTTACTGTAATTACAGGACTTTCCGGCTCCGGCAAGTCATCTCTTGCCTTCGACACGATTTATGCGGAGGGCCAGCGCCGCTATGTGGAAACCTTATCGGCATATGCGAGGCAATTCTTAGACCAAATTGAACGTCCGGATGTGGACTCCATTGAAGGCCTTAGCCCTGCCATCTCAATCGAACAGAAGACGACCAGCCGTAGCCCGCGTTCGACGGTCGGAACCATCACAGAAATTTACGACTATCTACGCCTTCTTTACGCCTCTGTAGGTACCCCGCACTGCCCGAACTGTGGTCGCCAGATTTCCCGCCAGTCAGCGGAGCAGATTGTAGAACGCATTCTGGCGATGGGGCAGGGTGAGCGCGTGACCATTTATGCGCCAGTTGTGCGCGGACGCAAGGGCGAATTCAAAGACCTGCTGGACAAGCTGGACCAGCAGGGTTTTCGCGCTCGTGTCGACGGCGAGATTCGCGATCTGGCAGAGCCGATAGATTTGGACAAGCGTAAAAACCACACGATTGACGCCGTGGTATATCGCGCTGTGCTGAAGCAGGGCATCGAAAAGGCGCTGGAGTCTTCTGTCGCCAAGGCCCTACAAATGGCAAACGGATTAGTTCTGGTGGCCACGCAGCGCGACGAACAACTCTACTCCTCGTCGATGGCTTGCCCGGATTGCGGACTGGATGTACCGAAGCTGGAGCCGAGAAGCTTCTCATTCAACAGTGCCTATGGTGCGTGCCCAGAATGCCACGGACTCGGCAGCATTTACGACTTCGATCCGGCAAAGATCATCAACGATTGGTCGAAGCCTCTGCTTGATGGTGGGCTCGGACCCGGCTCGGCTTCGCAGTATCTGCTGAAGCTGATTCATCTGGCCGCCGAGAAGTACAAGATCGACTTGCAAAGGCCATTCGACCAGCTCACGCAAAAGCAGCAGGATCTGCTTTTGTATGGGCCTGCAAAGGGCGAGGCTCCACGAACGGGATTCCACGGCATTCTGGCTTGGCTGCGTGACAACCTGGAGGAGTCGCGCTCAGACACCTATCGTGAATGGATGATGAACTACATGTCAGCCTCGATGTGTCCCGCGTGCAAGGGACGCAGGCTGAGACCTGAGTCTCTGGCCGTTAAAGTCGGTGGGCTGTCAATTGCTGAGTTCACCGCGCTTCCGTTGAAGCGTGCACTGGACGCTGCGCGCGCAATCCAGTTTACGGCCCGCGAGGCCCTGATTGCGGATCGACTGCGTCGGGAGATTATCGAGCGACTGGAATTTCTGATCGCTGTTGGCCTCGGCTATCTTTCGCTCGAACGCAACGCGGCGACGCTCTCCGGTGGAGAGGGGCAACGGATTCGGCTGGCGACACAGATTGGTTCGCGGCTGCGAGGAGTGCTGTATGTGTTGGATGAGCCCTCAATTGGACTGCACCAACGCGACAACCTGCGGCTGATTTCCGCCCTTGAATCATTGCGCAACCTGGGCAATACCGTAGTGGTGGTGGAGCACGACGAGGACACGATTCGACATGCGGACTATGTGCTGGACTTGGGGCCGGGTGCGGGCAGGCTGGGCGGCCGACTGGTCGCGGAAGGAACTCCGGCACAGATCATGAAAGCTCCGGCGTCGCTTACGGGACAATATCTCTCAGGCGGAATTTCAATTCAGCATCGCATCGCGCCGCGCGCTCTCGCGGGTAAATGGATCACGATCGAGGGCGCAAAGAGCCACAACCTGCAGGATGTTACGGCAAAGTTTCCGCTTGGCGTGATGACGGTGGTGACGGGCGTATCGGGCTCAGGTAAGAGCACGCTGGTGAACGACACACTGTATCGCGCGCTGGCGAAGGAACTGTATGGCTCGCGAGAGGAACCCGGCGTGCACACACGCATTCGCGGGTTCGATCAGCTGGACAAGGCGATTCGGATTGACCAATCGCCAATTGGGCGCACGCCTCGGTCAAATCCTGCGACCTATACCGGAGTGTTCACAGCCATCCGCGACCTGTTCGCCATGCTGCCGGAGTCGCGTGAGCGCGGTTACAAGGCCGGACGCTTCTCTTTCAACGTCGCGGGAGGACGCTGCGAGGCGTGCCAGGGTGATGGACAGCGGCGTATCGAGATGAACTTTTTGCCGGACGTATACGTGCAGTGCGAAGTCTGCAATGGCCGGCGGTACAACCAGGAGACGCTGGCGGTAAAGTTCAACGGCTACTCGATTGCGGACATTTTGGACCTGACCATCGAAGACGCGCTTCCGGTGCTTACCGATATTCCGCAGGTACGGCAAAAGCTGCAAACGCTGGTGGATGTCGGGCTTGGCTATGTGCATCTGGGTCAGGCCGCAACAACGCTCTCTGGCGGCGAAGCGCAGCGGATGAAGATTGCCCGCGAACTGAGCAAGCGCCAGACGGGTCGGACGCTCTATCTCCTTGATGAGCCGACTACGGGGCTGCACTTTGATGACGTGCGCAGGCTGCTGGAAGTGCTGCACAGGCTTACGGATCTGGGCAATACGGTGATTATCATTGAGCACAATCTGGATGTAGTGCGGAACGCCGACTGGATCATTGACCTGGGCCCGGAGGGAGGCGAAGACGGCGGCAGAATCGTTGCCGAAGGGGCGCCGGAACAGGTGGCTCTCGTAGCGGGTTCGCATACGGGAGAGTTTCTGCGAAGGTATTATGAAGGATCAGCAGAAAGGCCGGCTGAGGTCGTGAAGATCTCCACCCGCAAGAACGGCGGCAAGCCGCGGGCGGCCCGGAAGAAAGAATGGGTGCAGTAGAACATCATGCTGGATGAATCACCCGAGCCCCTGAATTCGCCGGAAGAGCCTGGCGTCGCGGGAATAGAGCCGTCGGCTGCGCCGCAGTCGAACGGCCACTCTTGGATCGAGCCGCAAATGGATTCAGGCCAGGAAGCGCCCACGTATCTTCCGCAGCCGCTGATGCAGCAGGAGATTTACGGCATTCCTCAACTGGTTCCGGAGCGGCCAAAGAAGCCGCGCCGCATTCCCAACCTTGGGGACACCCTGCTGTTCTTCGTGATGGCGCTGGTGCTTATCGGCATTGGACAACTGATAGGCGTGTTTGCGCTCCACCTCATGCGTCCACATGTAAACACAGCATTCCTCCTTCGGTTCTCCGCCACTGACGCACGTGCGAGCATTCCCATTCAGGCGTTTGCGTATGGGTTGATTGCCCTGATTTCAGTCCCGGTGTTCACGGTCATGTGGAACAGGCCTCTCGGCGAAGGTGTGCACTGGAACAATGCCGCAGCGACCGCCCGGTTTTTCCGGCTGGCAATTCTCGGGCTGGCCATAGGAGGAGCCGTCTCCGTGATCGGAAATTTCCTGCCCATGCCGAAGAACCCGCCGATTACGCAGGACATGATGAAATCGACAGCCGGCGCGTGGATGATGCTGGTCTTCGGTCTGACAGCCGCGCCACTGCTGGAGGAACTGGCCTTTCGCGGATTCCTGCTGCCCGGGCTGATCAACTTCTTCCGTTGGATCGGCGGCGGGATGACCATCTCAGAGCGTGCGGTTGACCGTGCGGGCGTGCCGATTGCAATTGCTCTGACAAGCCTGGCTTTCGCGTTCATGCATTCTCCGCAGGTCTCGCAAGCGTGGGGCCCGCTGCTGCTCATCGGCCTGGTCAGCATTGTGCTTTGCGTGGTGCGGCTGTTGATGAACTCCGTTGCGGCCGGTGTGATTGTTCACGCGCTCTACAACTTCACTCTGTTCGCCGCAGTGCTTTACCAGACGGACGGCTTCCGCCATTTAAACAAGCTGACGTAGGGCTTGCCGGTCCAGGCGTTCGGCATCCCACCCCAGCACGCGAAAAGCGCGCGTCCAGGGGTTCGGCATCCCGCCCCAGCACGCGAAAAGCGCGCGTGCCGGGGACCCCGGCTTCGCGCGGCATTCCCGTTGGTCGTGGATTGAGTGCATCGCCGACGCCAAAAACGTGCGTGAGGGGAAATGACGCGTTTTTCCGGATATCCTCCCGATTAAAATCAAACTAAATGACCGATCATCGCACTTCCCTTCTGAATCTTCTGGCGCGCATTTCCTTCAAGCTCGGCGACTTCACGCTCTCCTCAGGCGGCAAGAGCGACTACTACATTGACTGCCGCACGACCACATTGCACGCCGAAGGGGCGCGACTGACGGGACTGGCGATTCTGGACCTGCTGCGCGAGAAGAAGCTGTCTCCGGCAGCAGTCGGCGGGCTTACGCTGGGCGCGGACCCGGTCGTCTCCGCTGTGGCCATTGCGAGCGCGAATCGGGCGCAGCAACATGCTTCGTCGCCACTGATTCACGGGTTCCTGGTTCGCAAGGCCGAGAAGGCCCATGGGACGGCACGCCGCATCGAGGGCTTCTGCGAGAAGGGTGCTCCGGTGCTCATTGTGGACGATGTCTGCACTACGGGCGCTTCGACCATTACGGCCATTGAGGCGGCCCGCGGCGCGGGGATGAAGGTGATTGCCGCCGTGTGCCTGGTGGAGCGCCAGGAGGCCAAAGGACGCCCTGCAGTCGAGGCGGCGTGCGAGGGTGCCCCGTTCCTGAGCCTGTTCACAGCGCACGACGTTCGGACCGAGCACGTTGCCCATTTGGCGCTTTGAAAAATATTGTCGAGATGCTCGAGTTCATTGATTTCATTCAATTTTCTTATCAAACTGTCTCCTCAGCGGCTGAAGCCGCAGTACACCTGGAGCCGTTATGGACGGCCCGACGCCTGTCCCCCCTTCAAGACCTTGAATTTTTTTGATTGGGACGGCGCAATTCATAGATTCCGCTTAGTTTTCCTGAATAGTTCAAACCGTCTCCCTGTGGCTACAGCGGCATTGCATCAGGAGCGATTACGGACGGGCGGAAGCCCATCCCTTCAAAACCCCTGAATTTTTTGATTGGAACGGCGCAATTCATAGATTGCGCTTAGTTTTCCCGCAGGCGGGCGGGATTGTTCTGAGCCATGAATTCATTCACCCACTTCTGCAGTTCCGGATCGATGGCTTCTTCGTCTTCGTCTTCGTCGTCGTCCTCGTCGTCGAGGGTGGGCTCATCCGCAGTGGCCGATTCCAGTTCGCGGTTGATCGTCCGCCGCAATTCCAATACGGCGATGTCCAGTGTCACGCGAGCCTGGTGCCAGCGCGGCATGGTATTCCGGATGTTGCTGAGCTTGACGCTGAGCGTGAGGAGCAGTTCCAAGAGGCTCATTTCGCCGAGACGAGCGACATAGCGCCCGATAGCCTCGTCGTGCGCGAATTGCTGTACGACATGGCGGAACGTGCGCATGTGGTGTCTGCAAAAACATTCGCCCTTGAGTGCTGGCTGGCGGCAGGTTTTTCCACTGGAGAGCGGGAATTGGCAGAGTGGTGCGGCTTTCACTGGCGCGGCGTTGGCCATGAGGTTTCCTCCTAAAAGGGAAAGGGGACCGCGCAGGCGGTCCCCTTTGGGTTGAATTTGTCTCTATATCCAGCATACGAAATCGAGAAAACTCAACTGCATGGCGAGTGCGGAATTTTAGTCTTAAGAATCAGTAGGTTAGAAAGAATTTTGTGGGGAGGGGTTGACACGTTTTATTCCAACCTACTCCAACGAAAATCGATCCCTAAGAAATTTGTCGAGATACTTGAAGTGTTCGATGCTTGATCGTTCGGGCGTCTGTGCGGGATCCAAGGCGAGGCCGATCACCTGAACGCGTTTGGCCCATTTTTTGCTCAGCCCCACCAGCATCAATTTCGAGATCGAGCGACCGAATAGCGGTGGGCTCATTTTGATCGGCAGCGTCCGCAGCACGTCCGCAGGCGGAATCACATCGCCGGCCCAATCGAGCAGTTCGCAGATTGGATACGTCCCGCCCTTGTCTGTGTGATGACCGATGACGCGAAAGATTATGAGTTTGGCAGAAAGCAACAACTGGTACGAGACGAGCTCGCCGATCTTCCAATGGCACTCGCAGCGAACCACCTTCCTGATCCGCTTTTCGGCCGGCTGAGGCGACGAAATCTGCGCTAGCAACTTTTCGAGGGCTGCCTTGCGCTTGTCATGGTCTTTTGGATTGGCGTTCCAGCGGACAAGGTTTGATCCCGATTCAATGACCGCGAGAGCATGCCGCAGCGTGTCATCGTCGAGCCTTCCGACCTGCCACTGCACGGCAGCCAGGGCGAGCCAAGCCACTGTCGATTCATCCGCGTCAGCAAACGAGCTTTTGTAAGCCTCGAGGATTCGCGCTTTGGCTTGGGGGGCGCTGAGCCCGTCGCCGAGCAGTTGTTTGTACTCGTCGCGAATATCGCAGGCGGTGTCGTCCTGAAAGATGCCTGTGCCCCAAGCGCCCATGAGTGTGGTCCGTGCCGGTCAGAATATCAAGACGAGTTGGAGATTCGGAAGATTCATTTAGGCAAGTATGAATTGGTCGTGTGCTAGTTGGCGGTCAACCCATTAGCAGTAACCATCCCTTTGCCTTCGCTACTTTATTCCACAGTCAGATTGCTCAGAAAGAAGTCGAAGTCTTTCAATGCCGGGCCCTCAATGGAAGCGGCCGTGTCGAGGATGACGAGATAGTACAGTTTGCCGCGAATTCGCTGCTGGATTCGACTGTCGTCGTGCATTACAAACGGTCCCGATTTATCGGGCTTGGGGTCGCCAGACGGTGCTTCGAAGATCAGACCCGGATAGGCCGGCTCATCACGCTCAAAAATGACAACCCGGGGGTGTCCATCCCCGTTTTCCCGATACATTCCGGGCTCCTCCCCTTTTAGAGAGATGCAGTGATTTGCGGGGCACCGGGCCAGCGCGTCGGGCTCAAAGGTTCCCTTTGTTAGAAATTTCCGTGAAAACTCATCCAATGTTTCGTTCTGAAGGGGCGGGTGAATGAGAACAAAGATTTCTGGTGAAAGACTGCCTTTCACCGCTTTGTAAGGGCCGCTGCTAAAAGAAGCCACGCAGGACCCAGCAACCATATCGAGTGCGTCGATCTTCCACTCTTTGTTCACTTGAATACGCAGCCCGCAAGCAGTGCTGGTAATCGATACGCTGTTGCCTTCGGAATAGCCCTCCCACATTTTCTTAGGATCGAAGTTTTTGGGGTCGAAAGGGACGAAGTGCTTGCGCGCCCCACCGATATAGGTATTACTCAGCGGTGTATTGGCACCATGGAGTTTCCCCAGATGGTCTTCGGCGCGAAGCACGTGAACGTACATGTGCGTGAGGTACGCGCACTCCATGTAATCGACCCAGAAGGCCGCGGGAAGTTGATCCCATGGATGGCTGGCTTCAAGAGATAAGAACTCACTTTCTCCTTTTGACGGGTGAAGAGTCTCGCAGAAAAACGTTGCGCGAAACCAGGGAACGCGCACGTCGGATGGGTTGAGAGTCTCGGCCTGACTCAACGCGCTTAACGTGGCATCCGGGCTTCCCTTCACGTCGACGTTGTACGCATAGCGCCCCACCAAGCCGGTTAGCAGCGCCAATTCTTCGTTCTCTGGATGCCTTTTGAGCGCGTGTTCGAGCGAGCCCAGGTCTTTGCCAAGATGTTTAGCGACCTCTTGCTTGGACAGCGGGAAATTCCACTCGGGCGACCAAACATGACTGTACGTCTCCATCTGACGCGCATCGTCCAACGCCTGCAGCACGGCCTTCTCCTGGGGAAGCTCGTCTGTATGGATCGCGGCTATATCAGCGTGCAGTAGTGGAACGGTCGACGTGCAGAGGATGACAACAAGCAGAGCGGACACCTTGCGCACAAGAGCCTCGAATTAGAAATATGAGCAACAGTGTACGCCCCGTGACTCGCTTCGTTGGACGACGAAGATTGCAATATTATTCGGCGCCCATAATCCGCGGTGCGGCGATTACGAAACGGCGACTCTGGGCGCTTCAGCTATTCGGAAATTAGCC